>NZ_JAQJCQ010000015.1:0-136008 GCF_038442435.1 Xanthomonas protegens
CTACGGCGTTCTCAAATCGGGCACTGCGTTCGACCCGAAAAGAGGCCTTGCCTGCTAGGGGGTAAGACGGTATCTACAAGGGTGCTGCCGGCTGGCATACACCTGCGCAATGCACTCTTGCTCTGGCGCCGACATACACCAGAGACGGTATCCCACGCGACGCAGGCGTTGGACGACTCCCTGGGTGAGATGCAACAGCGACATCAGAACAGGGGAGCGGCACGGCATGCGACCGCCATCGCAACCGCCTCTTGTAGGAGCGGCTTCAGCCGCGATGGCTTCACCGAGAAAGCCCGTCGCGGCTGAAGCCGCTCCTACGACAGCCACTGCGACCCAAAGCAACTGATGCGCTCGCCTGCTGTGGAACCGGCGCCAGGCTCGCCTGCGCGCTGCGCGGCGCGCCCTAGGGACGCCGCCGCCTGAATGCACCCCCACGTGCCGTGCTCTACCCAGCACCAACCCCGCTTGCCGGCCACCCAACTTCGATATATCGTTTCCGCGCCAAATTCGACATATCGAAATGCCACGACCCCACACCCCCGGCCCGCATCCCGCGCACCGCCTGTTCGAAGAGGACCGGGCCGGGCGCGGCCGTGGCGCACGCGGCCCCCGTCCGCTGGGCCACGGCGACCTGCGGCTGTTGCTGCTGGCGATGATCGAGACCCAGCCGCGCCACGGCTACGAGTTGATCCGCGCGGTCGCCGAGCTGTTCCATGGCCTGTACACGCCCAGCGCCGGCACGGTCTATCCGACCCTGGCACAACTGGAAGCGCAGGGCCTGGTAGAGGCCGATACCGACGCCACCCGCAAGCGCTATGCGATCACCGAGGCCGGCCAGGCCTTCGTGCAGGCCGAGCGCGCGCAGGTGGACGCGGCGCTGCAGCGTACCCAGCACAGCGCGCGGGCGCTGGTGCGCGCCAACGTGCCCGCGCCCGTGCGCGAGGCGATGCGCCGCATCAAGCACGGCCTGCTGGCGCGGCACGGGCGCTGGGATCCGGACGAGATCGAACGCGTCGCCGCGCTGTTGCAGGCCGCCGCCGACGGCATGGATGGCGCTCCCCCCTGACTTCCCCTTCCAGCCAGCACGCGGACACCTGCGCTTTCGGCAACCGCGCGCGCGCCAATCCCCTCCCCCACTTTTCGAGGATTCCCATGGCGACCCACGAACACCGCCTGCTGCGCCACCCGCTGCGCCTGCGTCATCTGCAGGTGCTGCGCACGCAACCGCTGACCCCGCACATGCGCCGCATCGTCGTCGGCGGCCCCGAGCTGGACGGCTTCGTCAGCGCCGGGCCGGACGACCACGTCAAGCTGTTCTTCCCCAATCCCGAAGGCGCGTTCGTGCTGCCGACGATGACCGAGCACGGCCCGGTGTATCCGACCGATGCGCTGCCCTCGCCCGCCCGCGACTACACCCCGCGCCACTACGACGCCGACGCGCAGGAGCTGACCCTGGACTTCGTGCTGCACGGCGATGGCCCCGCCTGCCGCTGGGCGGCGCAGGCCGACCCGGGTGATGCGCTGGTGGTCGGCGGACCGCGCGGCTCGTTCGTCGCCGCCGACGACTTCGACGCCTATGTGCTGATCGGCGACGAAACCGCGCTGCCGGCGATCGGCCGCTGGCTGGAAACCCTGCCGGCCGACGCGGAAGTCGACGCGCTGATCGAGATCCCCGGCTACGCCGACCGGCAAGCGCTGGACTGCGACGCCGAGCTGCGCATCACCTGGCTGGAACGCAACGGCGTGGACGCGCGCAGCAGCCAGTTGCTGGAAGGCGCCCTGCGCGACTTCGACCCGCCGGACGGCGACGCGTTCTACTGGATCGCCTGCGAATCGGCACGCGCGCGGATGATGCGCAAGTTCGTCGAAGGCCACCTGGGCGTGCCCAAGGAGTGGATCCGCGCGACCGGGTATTGGAAGGCGGGCGGCGAACATGACGAATAACACACCGAGGCGCCGTGCCGCTCAGCGACGAAGTGCGACGTCCTTCGGGCTGGAACAGCGCGGATGCACGGCCGTAGACACAGTATATTTATGTGAATTTCATCACAATATATTGGTACTCCGCATTCTACAAAGCCGCCTACCCATCGATGGATCTCGAGAGGCGGCTTGCACATGGACAAGGCATTTCACGAGATCGATCCCCGCGGCATTACGCTGAACCCGGACGGATCGATCAACTTCGCCAACCATCGATTGCGCGCCGCGGCGATCGCTTCCGCGAAATCGGGATCGATTCGCCCGATGAGCGAAAATGCCGGAACGTGCACCAACTCCGGCACCTGCTCCTCCACGAATTACACCTGCAACAACACCGGCGACTGTTCCAAAGCGTCCAACGTCGGCTCTTGTCGCGCCGGCGGCCAGCCCTCGCCAACCGGTTGAGGCACGCCGATGCTGAGCGAAGCCACCATCGCCGAGGCGCTTTCTCCGCGCATCCTCTCTCTCATCCTTTTGCCGACCGAAAAATGCAACTTCCGCTGCACCTATTGCTATGAAGACTTTGCAATAGGCCGTATGCAGCCGAGCGTGGTCAGCGGCATCAAGGCACTGATCTCCCATCGCGCACCACACCTGGATCGACTCAACATCTCCTGGTTCGGCGGCGAGCCACTGCTGGCGCGCGATGTCGTCTTGGAGATCGGTCAACACGCAAACGCAGTGTGCGCACAACATGGCGTTGCGTTCAGCGCCGGATTTACCACCAACGGCTACCTGCTGGAGCCGGCGCTCCTGCAAAGGTTGACTGAACTCCAGCACCGCGAGTTCCAGATCACGCTGGACGGCGATGCGGAATGGCACGACAGGACACGGGTCACCGCCAACAAGGGCGCCACGTTCGAGAAAATATGGTCGAACCTCATTGCCTACCGCTCGCTGGCGGCGAACTTCGCCATCTCGCTGCGGCTGCACCTGCACCAGGACAACATCGAATCGGTACGACGCCTCTATGCCAGCCTGCATCGTGAGCTGCTCGACGATCCACGGTTCTCGGTCTACTTTCACAAGGTCTCGAATCTGAGCGCAGGCGGCACGATCGAAGAAAAGGTGTTGCCGCGAGACCGCTACCTGGAAGCCATCGCCTATATCACCGCGTGCACGGAACATCCGCCCAAGGACCAGCGCCCGATTTCGGAAGAGCACCTGGATGGATACATCTGTTATGCCGCGAAGCCAAATTCCCTGATGATTCGCGCCAACGGGAAGATCGGCAAGTGCACCGTTGCGCTCAACGATGAGCGCAACGACCTCGGGCGCCTGCACGCTGACGGCACCATCGATATCGAAAACGACAAACTGCGCCGCTGGATGAGCGGATTCTCCGATCTCTCCGAGCAAACACTTGGTTGCCCGCTTTCCACCTTGGCAAGCACCTGAGATGCATCCCAATGCCAATCCGCATAGACCCAGACAAGATATCGCTCGGCAAGAATGCAGAAGTGCTGTTCGACGGATCAGAGGCGTCTACCGCCGCTGCAGTCGAAGCGCTGGCAACACGGCGCTTTGGCACGCTGGCCACCAACGAAGTCTGCAATGGCACCAATCCGGCGTGCACGAACACGAAGGACTGCTCGTTAGGGAGCAACACCAACTGCACTAACAAAGGTTCCTGCATCACCCCCAACCCTGGCCCAGGCCAGGGCTGACGTGCAACCACCAGGTGGATCGCCATGACAACGCACACGAACGATAGTCGCCGCAACTTCCTCTTCGGCACCGCTGCGACTGCAATTGCTGCGATGATTCCTGTCGCTGCTGCATCTGCGGCGGCAACCGGTGCCAGCGCTCCACAGACGGCGCCTGCCGTCGGCCGCGCGCTCCCCGAAACGCAAACCTTCGCGGTGCACGTCCTCGGCGACCTGCGCCAGCCGTCGACCGACCTGCAGTTGATCCCCGGCCAGCTCTCCGAGCCGCTGGCGCTCAAGGGCAATGGCACCTATCGGGTGAAGATCAGCCCGACCGATATCACCACGCGCTTCGGACCGATCTACCGGCTCACCCTGGCCGATGCGCAGGGCGCGCCGCTGGAGGAGATGAACATCGGCAGCGACACCACCGCCACCTTCAGCCGCTACGGCGTGCAGGTCTATGCGCTGTCGATCGAACAGGCGATGTAGGAGCACGTCAAATACGTGCTTTGCCGCGGCTCAGCACGACATGCCGTTGTGCTGTTGTAGGAGCGGCTTCAGCCGCGACAGGCACGTCGGCCCCACGCGTCGCGGCTGAAGCCGCTCCTACAGTGCGCTTGTCGTCGCAAATGAAGGTTCCCGCAAGCCGTTCCTGTCGTAAGACACAGAGCGACCCCGGAAACACAAACGCCCGCCGAATGGCGGGCGTTTGCATTGCAGCGGACGGCAGCGCACGAAGCGCCGCCGCACGCGCAGGCGGGCTTACTTGGCCGCGTTCAAGGTCGCTTCGGTGGTGATGCGGATCTTCACCTCGTCGCTGACGTTCGGCACGTAGGCGCCCAGGCCGAAGTCGCTGCGCTTGACCGTGGTGGTGGCATCGAAGCCCAGCGCCGGCACCTTCTTCATCGGGTGCGGACCGGCGCCGTTGAGGGTCACCGCCAGCACCACCGGCTTGGTCGTGCCCTTGATGGTCAGGTCGCCGGCGACGGTCAGCTTGTTGCCGCCGGCCGAGGTCACCTTGGTGCTCTTGAAGGTGGCGGTCGGGAACTTGGCGGCGTCGAAGAAGTCGCCGCTCTTCAGGTGCTCGTCGAACTTGGCGGTGAAGCTGTTGAGGCCGGACAGCGGCAGGGTCACGTTGACGCTGGACTTGCTCACGTCCTGGGCGTTGTAGACCAGGGTGCCGTCGACGTCGCCGAAGTGCGCGGACGGGTTGGAGAAGCCGAAGTGGCTCCACTGCACCAGCACGTCGGTGTGGGCCGGGTCGAGCGTGTAGGTGCCGGAGACGCCCTTGGCGGCGGCAGCGGCGGCGGCCGACGCGGCGAAGGCGCTGGTGGCGGGCTGGGCGACGACGACGGCCAGGGCCATGGCGAGCGGGAGCAGCAGTTTGCGGGTCTTGGTCATGGTGGAACTCCTTGGAGGGGTGATGGGACGAAACTGCGGCAGGCGCGGGCCTGCGGTGGGACACGAAAGCAAAACGCGCGCGCTCACTCGATGCGCGCGGCCTCGTCGAAACTCAGCCGCGGCAGGCGCGGGAACAGGCCGCTGGGATCGCCGTAGCCGAGGTTGACCAGGAAGTTGGATTTGATCGCAGTGCCTGCGAAGAACGCGGCATCGACCTTGGCGTTGTCGAAGCCGGACATGGGACCGGCATCCAGGCCCAGCGCACGCGCGGCCAGGATCAGGTAGGCGCCCTGCAGCGAGCCGTTGCGGAACGCGCCTTCGCTGCGGCCCTCGCGCGGGCCGTCGAACCAGCTCTTGGCGTCGGTGTGCGGGAACAGGTACGGCAGCTTCTCGTGGAAGTCCTCGTCGTGGGCGACGATCACCGTGACCGGGGCGGCCAGGGTCTTGGCCAGGTTGCCTTCGGACAGCGCCGGCTTGAGCTTTTCCTTGGCCTGCGGCGAGGCGACGAAGACGAAGCGTGCCGGGCTGCCGTTGGCCGCGGTCGGGCCCCACTTCACCAGGTCGTACAGGGCGCGCAGGGTGTCTTCGCCGACCGGCTTGTCCAGGAACGCGTTCTGGGTGCGCGCGGTGCGGAACAACTGGTCGAGGGCGGCGTCGTGCAAGGCGTCGGACATGCGGGAAGTTCCTTGATCGAGGGAAGCGCCAGGAGGCCGGTGGGGCCGTCCCGATGCGAGGCGGCCAGTGTAGAGTGGCACGATTGTCGCAACACCCAGCCGCGATGCAACGGATTACTACCAAACGTGAAACGATCGGACGCGACCTGGGCGATTAGCGATGGCCGCGCCGGCAACGCCCGCCAGGCCGAGGCGCTGGCCGCCGCGTTGGCGCTTCCGGCCGCAACACCGATCCAGCCGCAGTTGCTGCAGCCGCACATGCCCTGGCGCTGGCTGGCGCCGCGCTGGCTGCCCGGCGCCCGGCATGCCTATGGCACGACCTTCGCCGAGGCGCTGCGGCAGCCGCCGCCGCTGGCCGTGGGCTGCGGCCGCCAGGCGGCACTGGCGACGCGGCTGCTGCGCACGCGCGGCAGCCAGGTGGTGCAGATTCTGGATCCACGACTGGACCCGCGACACTGGGATGTGGTGGTGGTGCCGGAACACGATCGCCTGCGCGGCGCCAATGTGCTGACCCTGCTCGGCAGCCTGCATCCGATCGACGATGCCTGGCTGTCCGCAGGACGCGCGGCGTTTCCTGCGTTGGGCGCATTGCCCTCGCCGCGCATCGGTCTGTTGGTGGGCGGCCCGTCGGGCCTGGCGCCATGGAGCGAAGCGCAGGCACAGTCTGCCTTCGCCGACATCGCCGCACAGCTGCGCACGCACGGCGGCAGCCTCCTCGCCAGCGCATCGCGGCGCACGCCGCCCGCGGTGGCCGCGGCCTTGCGTCGTACGTTCGCCGATGTGCCGGGCGTCGTGTGGTGCGGCGCGGACGACGGCGCCAATCCCTATGCCGGCCTGCTCGGCTGGGCCGAGCGCCTCGTGTGCACGCCGGACTCGGTGAATTTGCTGTCGGAAGCTTGCGCCACGCGCGTGCCGGTGCAGGTGCTGATGCCGGAGACGGCGCGTGGCCGCGCCCTGGATTTTCATCGCGCCTTGCAGGCACGTGGACGACTGCCGCCTGTAGACAATGCCGGCGACGCGCCCGCCACCGGCATCGAACCGCTACGCGAAACCGCGCGGGTGGCCGCGCTGATCCGCGACCGCTTGGCGCTGGCCTGATCGGCCGCCGTGCCGGCGTCGCTGCCACGACGCCGACACGGCAACCGGGCCCAACGCGTTACGGGTTGCTCGGCGACCGCGGCACGCCGGCCGGCGCCGCATCCAGCGCGCCGATCAGCAACCGCACCACCGGCGTGCCCAGGCCGACCGTGTAGTTGTACTTGCCCTTGATCGGCTGGTTGTTGTCGACCACACCGTTGTAGCCGGGGATGCCGCGATGCAGCGCCTCCGGCCCATTGGCGGCCAAGCGATACAGGTAATCGTTGAGATTGCCCTGGCGGCCCTGCTTCTCCACCAGCAGCGCGACCGCGCTGGCGAATTCCGGCGCGGCGACGCTGGTGCCGATCACCGCCGAGATGCCGCCCTTGAAGTAGGTGGCCACCGAGCTGTCGCCCTCCCGGCACGGCTGCGTCGCAATCCCCGGGCAGCCGCCGACCAGCATACCGATGTCCGGCAGCGCGCGCATGGACGTGCGCGTCCCGCCGAGTGCACGCAACTGATAGGCCGGACGCTGGAACAGGGTGCTGACGCCGCCGCCGGCGCCCCAGTAGCCGCCGGCCAGGTTCGCGCCGAAGCCGTAGTAGTCGGCGGTCTCCAGCGGATCGCCGTAGGCGCTTTCGCTCTTGTAGCTGGATTCCAGGCTGCCCTTCTTGTACGCAGTGAGCAGGTTGCCGCCGCCGACCGCGGTCACGTGCGGGCTGGCCGCCGGGTGTTCGACGCCGGCGACGAAGCGGCCGTCCTTGTGGTCGACCGCGTACTGCGTGTCGGCGCAGTCCAGGCCGGCGTTGTCGCCGCTGGAGGCGACGAAGGTGATGCCCTGCGCGTTGCCCTGCTTGAACACCGCATCGTAGGGGCGCAGCAGCGAGGTGAAATCCTTGCCGCCGTTGTAGGCCGCGGTGTAGTACAGCTCGCAGCCGCCGAACGAGGAGCTGACCACGTCGGCCTGGTTGTCCTGCACGATCTGCCGGTAGCCGGCCAGTACCGAGGCATCGCTCAGGTCCGGGATCACGTACAGCAGCACGTGCGCGCCCGGCGCGCCGCCCAGCGCCATCTCCACATCGAGCGCGGCCTCGCTCGCCGCGGCGTCGTTGCCGTCCTGCAGGCCCGGCTTGGCGCCGGCCACGTAGTGGCGCGCGTACAGGGTGGGGTCGGCGTGGTTGGCGGAGTAGCGGCTGAAGTTTTCGTGGTCGAACATCGCCTTGATGTCCGAATCCAGCACGTCGCTGCTGATCAGGATGGCGATGGTGCTGCCGGTGCCGTCGAGCCGGCGCTGCTGCCCGGCCGCGCCGGTGGTGGCCTGGTAGGACGGGTAGCCGTAGGCCTGCTTGAGATCGTTGTACCAATAGGTGGTACCGCCGGCGCCGTAGCGGTTGGCGGGATTCCTGGTGGCCGCGCGCTGCCAGTTGACGTGCATCGGCGGCACACCGCGGGTCAGGCCGGTCACCGTCGCACCGCTGTCGCGCAGCGCGGCGGGCAACTGCAAGGGAGCGGCGGCGGCGAGATGGGCCTGGCTGCCCTGCTGTACCTCGGCGGTCAGCGGCGCCGCGAACAAGCGCTCGACGTTGTTCGCGCTCGCACTGACATGCAGGGTGTTGCCCTGCTCGGTGACGTTCATGTGTGCGGCCTGCAGCGCGGCGCGCACCTGCGCGACCTGCGCCGGTGCCGGCGCGAAGCGGCGCTGGAACTCGGCCGGCGTCAGCCAATGGTGATACTGCGGGGAGACCGGATCCTGGATGTCGGCCAGCAACGCGTCCAGGCCGGCCTGATCGCGCAACGGCAGGTGCACGTCGAAATTGACCGGCGCGGCGCGCAGCGTTGCGGTCATTGCCGCGATGGAGGCGTCGGGCACGGCATTGGCGGTGCCGAGCGCGCACAGCAGGGAAGCGGACAACACGGCAGCCAGCAAGGGCCGACGGCGGATGCGATCAAGCATGGGCGTCTCTCCGGGGGTAGAGCGGGTGGACGAGGCCATCGCGGCCTCGCGGTGGGAAATCGATTGCCCCTCTGCTTTCGGGAGGGGAGTTGGGGGTGAGGGTGCGGCGCGCGCAGCGCGCGCGTGATTCGTTGCTGCGAGGCTGCGCTCGTACCCTCATCCGCCCCTGCGGGGCACCTTCTCCCGGGGGGAGAAGGGAAGCGCCTGGCCCCTCTCCCACCGGGAGAGGGGTTGGGGTGAGGGTACGGCGCGCGCAGACCTGTCGAGGCGAGGACCCAACAGCGCACGCGAACGACGCTCCGAGCGACGCGAGGGCACTGTGCTTCCTGCTCATGTCTGCACGCATCGGCACGTCGTCGGGCTTGGGCGAGGCGTGATCATTGAGGAGGAACGCACTACAAAACTTTGACGGCCGACGCCGTTTTCGACTTTGGAAACAGCATGTTTCGCCGGGTTTCCGACACACACGCTTACATGTGTTCACCACTCGTCATGCATGGCAACTGACGACACTCTGTATCGAATTGATGTCGACACGCGCGGACCACGCCGCTTCTTCCGCGATGGCGCACGATGGCGCGCCTGCAGTCATCGCGCGTCCGGCGGCCGCGACACCAACGCCATGCCGCAGGACCGCTGCATGACAACCGCAACGCCGATGACGCCAACCTGCAACGTCGCTGTCGCATGGTGTGCGCACTTCCTTTACGAATCCCCCCTTGCGCATGCCTCTCCATTCCCTGCTGAGCACGGCGATCCTCGCCGCCCTGTTGTCGCCCTTCGCCGCCACCGCTGCGGAGCCCGCCGCCGATGGTGCCGTGTCCGACGTGCAGCAACTCGATGCGGTGTCGGTGATCGGCCAGGGCGAGACCCGCCAGGTGCAGCGCATCACCGCGCAGGACGTGGCGGTGCTGCCGCCGGGCACCAGCATCCAGAAGCTGCTCAACCGCATTCCCGGCGTCAACGTGCAGTCCAACGACGCCTTCGGCGCCAACGAGGAATCGCAGACGATCAGCCTGCGCGGCTTCAACGGCGTGCGCCTGGGCTACACCCTCGACGGTCTGCCGCTCGGCGACAACGCCTACGGCAACTACAACGGTCTGAACATCAGCCGCGCGCTGATCGCGGAGAACTTCGGCGGCGTGGAGCTGGCGTCGGGCATCGGCAGCCTGGGCACCGCGTCCACCAGCAACCTCGGCGGCACGGTGCAGTACTACTCCGACGATCCGTCCACCGAGGTCGGCGTGCGCCTGGCGCAGACCGTGGGCTCGGACAGCAACCGCCGTACCTACCTGCGCCTGGATACCGGCGAGCACAACGGCTTCTCCGCCTACCTGTCCGGCATCTATGCCGACGCCGACATGTGGGCGCCGCCGGGCTCGCCGACCCACACCGCGCAGTTCAACGGCAAGGGCGTGTACCAGTTCGAAGGCGGCAAGATCACCGCCTTCGTCGACACCTCGCGCACCTCGCAGGCCGACTACGCGTACCTGTCCAAGAGCGGCCTGCACCGCGGCCTGGGTTGGGACTGGAACCTGTATGCGCCGGACTGGCAGCGTGCGCTGGCCGCGGCCTATTGCGCGCCGGCCACGCGCAACCCCAGCCGCTGCGGCTACAGCGGCGGTGTGGACAACATCGACGACGCCTACTACCAGAGCCGCGCGCTGCGCAACGACGACCTGTACTACCTGGCCGGCGACTTCCAGCCGTCCGATGCGGTGAGCGTGCACACCCAGGTCTACCACCACGAGAACGAAGGCCAGGGCCACTGGTGGTCGCCGGGCCAGCCGTCCTACCCGGGCACGCCGCAGGCGCTGCCGATCTCGATCCGCAGCACCAACTACACCATCAACCGCACCGGCGGCATCGCCTCGCTGGGCTGGGACATCGGCCCGCACCACCTGGAAGCGGGCGTGTGGTACGAGCGCAACAAGCACCACGTGGAGCGCAACTTCTACTGGATCGATGGCCCGATCGACGACGACATCTTCCTGAGCAGCCCGAACCGCCGGCTGTTCTCGCAGGACTACGTCATCACCACCAAGCAGGCCTATGTGCAGGGCACCTTCAAGCTGCTCGACGAGCGACTGACCCTGGACATCGGCGCCAAGAGCCCGCACACCACGATGACCGCGCGCGAGACCCCGGGGATCGCGGTGGAGTCGCCGGTGGCCAACGGCGAGCTGAAGGCCAGCAAGGCGCTGCTGCCGCAGGCCGGCCTGAGCTACCGCCTGGCCGAGGGCCAGGAAGTGTTCGCCTCCTACGCCGAGAACATCGCCGCGTTCCAGGGCGGCGGCGCCGGCGGCCCGCTGCTGGTGACGCAGGCCTCGTTCGACGCCAGCGTCGGCGCGCTGCAGCCGGAGAAGTCCAAGACCTTCGAAGCCGGCTACCGCCTGGTGCGCGACCAGTTCGAGGCTTCGCTGGTCGGCTACGACGTCACCTTCGACAACCGCCTGCTCTCGCTCAACCCGTGCCCGAGCATCCAGCAGGGCACCAGCCCGGCGTGCACCACGCGCTTCTTCAACGTCGGCTCGGTGAGCAGCCGCGGCGGCGAGCTGACCTTCATCTGGAAGCCGACCGCGCACCTGCAGTGGTACAACTCGGCCTCGATCAACCGCTCCACCTACGACGACAACTACGTGCAGAACGGCGTGGTCATCCCCACCGCCGGCAAGTCCACCGTGGACACGCCCAAGCGCATGTTCGCCAGCGAACTCAGCTGGACCTGGAACGGCTGGAACGCCAACCTGCGCGGCAAGTACACCGGCCAGCGCTACTACACCTACACCAACGACCAGGGCTTCGGCGGCTACACCTCCTTCGATGCCGGCGCCGGCTACGATTTCGGGGCGGTGTCGTTCCTGCGGGACCTGAAGCTGTCGTTGAACGTCACCAACCTCACCGACAAGCGCTACGCCTCCAACCTCACCGCCTTCAGCAACAGCGATCCGAACGGCCGCTCGCTGGCCTTCCACGCCAGCGCGCCGCGGCAGGCGTTCCTGACCCTGGACGCGCGCTTCTGAGCGCGTCCATCCTGTCCGCCCCTCGAACCGGAACGCATGCGATGATCCGATCCACCTCCTGGTTGTTGGGATGCGCGATGGCCGTGTTGACGACCACCGCGGCGGCCGCACCGGCCGCCGCACCGGGCGAGCACAAGCCGCTGGTGATCGGCCACCGCGGCGCCAGTGCGTTGCGCCCCGAGCACACCCTGGCGTCCTACGCCAAGGCCATCGCCGACGGCGCCGATTTCATCGAGCCGGACCTGGTCTCGACCAAGGACGGCGTGCTGGTGGCCCGCCACGAGAACGAGATCGGCGGCACCACCGACGTGGCCGCGCATCCGGAGTTCGCCGCGCGCAAGACCGTCAAGCAGATCGACGGACAGCGCGTGGAAGGCTGGTTCACCGAAGACTTCACCCTGGCCGAACTGAAGACGCTGCGTGCGCGCGAGCGCCTGCCGCAACTGCGTGGCACCGCCTTCGACGGGCAGTTCCAGGTACCGACCATGGACGAGATCATCGACTTCACCGCGGCCGAGTCGGCCACGCGCGGGCGGCCGATCGGGCTGATCCCGGAGATCAAGCACGGCACCTACTTCCGCGGGCTGGGCCTGGCGATGGAAGACAAGCTGGTCGCCACCCTCGAGGCGCACGCCTACACGCGCAAGGCGCCGGTGGTGATCCAGTCGTTCGAGATCGGCAACCTCGAGTCTCTGCACGGCAAGCTCGGCGACACCCATCCGAACGTGCGCCTGGTGCAATTGCTGGGCGATCCCAAGGAGCGCCCGGGCGACCAGTTGCGCGACGGCCCGACCTACGCGCAGATGGGCAGTGCGCAGGGCCTGCGCGCGATCGCCAAATATGCACAGCTGGTCAGCCCCAACCTGCGCGCGATCGTGCCGGTGACCGCCGACGGCGCCCTGGCCGCGCCCACGGCCTTCGTCGCCGACGCGCATGCGGCCGGTCTGCAGGTGATTCCGTACACGTTCCGGCCGGAGAACTATTTCCTGCCCAAGCAGTTGCAGGACGCGCGCGGCCCGGCCGCGCTGAACGCCGCCGGCAGCATGAAGGAAATGCGCGCGCTGATCGATGCCGGCATCGATGGCTTCTTCACCGACGACCCCGCGGTGGGCCGCGCCGCGGTGGATGGGACAGCGCCGCCGGCGCGGTGAGGCCGGGAGTGGGGATTGGGGAGTCGCAAAAGCGGTCCCCAGCGCGGAGTTCCATTTGTAGGAGCGGCTTAAGCCGCGACGCGTGGAAGTAGTGAAAGCACAGTGCGAGGCGGGCGGGTCATCGGTCGGGACTGAAGTCCCTCCCACAATGCAGCCTCCCGACAATGCCGGTGCGGTGGAGCCGGGATTGGGGAATCGCAACAGCGGTTCCCATCGCAGGGTTTCCCCCAGGTAGGAGCGGCTTCAGCCGCGACCACGCGAGATCGGGAAACGCCCTGTCGCGGCTGAAGCCGCTCCTACGCCGCACGGGGGCGTTGAGATCGTCCACACGCCCGGCATTGGTCATGGCGCGTCCGGGCCGCGATAATGCGCGCCCGCCGCTCCTGCCCCGATCGCCGTGCCCTCCGTCGCCGCTCCCTCGCCCACTTTCGCCGCGCTGACCCCACGCGCGTTGCTGCTGTCCGTGCTGGCGATGGGCGCGGTGGTGCTGCTGTCGAACGTGCTGGTGCAGTTCCCGATCAACGACTGGCTGACCTGGGGCGCCTTCAGCTATCCGGTGGCGTTCCTTGTCAGCAACCTGATCAATCGCCGCTTCGGCCCGCGCGCGGCGCGGCGGTTGGCCTGGTGCGGGTTCGCGCTGGCGGTGCTGCTGTCGATCTGGATCGCCACCCCGCGCATCGCCGCGGCCTCGTGCCTGGCCTTCATCGCCGCGCAACTGCTGGACATCACCGTGTTCGACCGATTGCGCCGCGGGCGCTGGTGGCGCGCGCCGATCGTCGCTACCACCTGCAGCGCGACCCTGGACACCACGATCTTCTGGTCGATCGCCTTCGCCGGCTCGACGCTGCCCTGGCTGAGCTGGGCCGCCGGCGACCTGGCGGTGAAGCTGGGCATCGGCGTGTGCCTGCTGGCGCCATTCCGCGCGCTGCTGTGGCGGATGGCGCCGACACGCTGACGGCTGCGCCGCGCTTCGCGCAAGCGCGGCTTGACAAGCGGCCGCGGCAGACGTTGAACAGGCCATCGGCGGCGCACGTCCCGTGCGCCGCGTCTGCGACGGGACCATGCCCATGCCACACGACGTCACCCCCGCCCTCGCGCTGAGTGCGCTCAACGCCACCCTGGCGCAACTGCAGCCGGCCGGCACAGCGCTGGCCACGCTGACCAGTCCCGCCGTTTCCAACCCAGCGTGGTCGTGCAATACCTTCGCCCCGCTGATGCTGGAAATGGTGCTGCTGCGCCGCGACCGGCCCTTGCGCACCACGCCGTACCTGGCGGACGCGGCGCTGCCGACCTTCGCCGATGGCGACTTCGTCAACATCGTGCTGCTGGGCGATCCGTCGCAGTTGATCCACAACGTCAACATCCTGGTGAATGGCGAGCGGATCTACCTGTTCCAGGCCTACCTCGGGCAGGTCGTGGACCTGGTGCGGGTGTTCGACTCCATGACCTTCCATGCGCTGTGGCACGACCTGTGCGCCGGCCGCGCCGGCCTGTGGAAGCACGCCTACCAGGCATTGTTCGGGGTGGATCCGGACCAGGTGGTGGACACCGATCCCGACACGGCCTGGTTTCAGTCGCAGTACGTCAGCGTGTAGCGATCGCACCACTGCGGCGCGGGGCGGCAGGCCAGCGGCGGCGCGCTTGCGGATGCAGCGCGGCAGCGTGCACAGGCTCCCTGGGAATTGCAGACAGCGCCGGCGACGCGTTTTCTGCCGCGATTCGGCAAGACACGCGTTGCCGGAAACGCGTGTCGCCGCCGCCATCGCACGTGCGCGCCTGCGCCTGCCTGGCGTCAGGATGGCAGCCGCGCTAGCGCGCCGCGTCGCCGTCCGCGCGGCCGTCGACGAACACCAGCTCCAGCGTGGCTGCGGCAGCGCGAATCGCCGCACGCGCCGCGGCGATCTCGACCGTGGGCGCGGTCAGGCGCGGACGCCGGTCCAGTGTGCAGGCCAGGCCGGCCTCGACCAGCGTAGCATGCGCGGCATGCAGGCTCGCCGCGATGGGCGGCGACAGCCAGCCGCTGTGCGCCAGCGCGTCGAGCAGCGCCGGGGTGTCGCGCGGCGCCAACAGCGCCGGCTGCTGCGCGGCACCGAGCAGTACGCCGGCCTGCACCAGGAATTCCAGGTCGACCAGGCCGCCGGCGCCCTGCTTGAGGTCGAAGCGCGCGGCATCGCTGCGGTCGAGTTCGGCACGCATGCGCGCACGCATCTTGCGCACTTCCTCGCGCAGCGCTGCGGGCTCGCGCGGGCGCGCCAGAGTCTGCGCGCGCACCTGCTCGAACTGCTGCAACAGCGGCGCATCGCCGGCCACGCCGCGCGCGCGCACCAGCGCCTGGTGTTCCCAGGTCCAGGCGCGCTCGCGCTGGTACTCGCGGTAGCTGGCCAGCGACGACACCAGCGCGCCCTTGCCGCCATCCGGACGCAGCCGCACGTCGATGTCGTACAGGCGGCCGCCGCCGGTGACCGCGCCGAGCAGGGCGATCACCTTCTGCGCCAGCCGCGCGAACCAGCGCCCGCCCTCCAATGGCCGCGGCCCGGCCGAGGCCTCCACGCCCGGCGGGTGGTCGTACAGGAACACCAGATCCAGGTCCGAGCCGATGCCCAGTTCCACGCCGCCCAGGCTGCCATAGCCGACGATGGCGAAACTGCCGCCAGGCACTTCGCCATGCGCGGCGACCAGATCGGCACGCGCCAGGCGCAGCACGGTCACGACCACCGCCTCGGCCAGCTGCGCCAACTGGCGGGCGCTGTCGAGCGCGGGCTGGCGTCGATCCAGCGTGGCCAGGGCGATGCGGAAACTCAGCGCCTGGCGCGCTTCGTTGAGGCCGCGCAGGGCCGCTTCCGGATCGTCGCCGGCGGTGGCGACCGCGGCATCGCACAGCCGCTGCATCGCCGCCTGGTCCGGCATCGGGCCGTCCACGCGGCTGTCGAGCAGTTCGTCCAGCAACAGCGGGTGCGCGGCCAGCCGTTCGGACAGGAACGCGCTGCGCGCCAGCACGTCGACCAGCCGCGCCAGCGCGCTGGGCTGTTCGTCGAGCAGGGCCAGGTAACTGGCGCGGCGCAGGATCGCCTGCAGCAGGCCGAGCACGCGGTGCAGGGCGGCATCGGCCTGCGCCGAGCGCGCCGCGGCATGCAGCAGCGCCGGCAACACCCGGTCCAGGCGCGCGCGTGCGGCATCGGAGAGCGTGCGCACGCCCAGCGACTGCACGAAGCCGCGCAAGGCCTGGTCGGCGCCGTCAGGGTCTGCGAAACCAGCCTCGCGCAGCACCTGCGCCTGGCCGCCGTCGGGCAGGCCGCGCCAGTAGTCGGCCAGCGCATCGGGCGCCAGCGTGCGCTCGCGCGGCGCCAGCAGTTCGGCGAACTCGGCGGCGACGCGGTCGCGCTGGAGTTGCAGCGCCGCGTGCAGCGCGGCCCAGTCGGCATAGCCAAGACCGAAGGCGATGCGCGCGCGGTCCAGCGGATCCTCCGGCAGCGCGTGGGTCTGCGCATCGCGCAGCATCTGCAGGCGATTCTCCACCCGACGCAGGAAGCGATACGCCTGCGCCAGTGCGGCGCCGTCCTCGGCCGCGACCTGGCCGGCGGCGACCAGCGCCTGCAGCGCCGGCAACAGGCGGCGCTCGCGCAGCGCAGGTTCGCGACCGCCGCGGATCAACTGCAGCGACTGCACCAGGAACTCGATCTCGCGGATGCCGCCGGCGCCGCGCTTGATGTCGTCCAGGCGGTCGTGGCGCGCGACTTCGGCGGTGATCGCCGCCTTCATCTCGCGCAGGCCGTCCAGCGCGGTGTAATCGAGATAGCGCCGGTACACGAACGGGCGCAGCGCCTGCAGCCACTCCTCGCCGGCGGCGATGTCGCCGGCCACCGCACGCGCCTTCAGCCAGGCATAACGCTCCCAGTCGCGGCCTTCGCGCTGGAAGTACTGATCCATGCCGGCGAACGACAGCGCCACCCGGCCGGCCGTGCCGAACGGGCGCAGGCGCAGATCCACGCGATGCGCGAAGCCGTCGGCAGTGGTTTCGTCGAGCAGCCGCGCCAGGCGCTGGCCGAGCCGCGCGAAGTATTCCTCGGCGGCCAGCGCGCGCGCGCCGTCGGACTCGCCGCCTTGCGGATAGGCGTAGACGAGATCCACGTCGGAGGAAAAATTCAGCTCGCCGCCGCCGAGCTTGCCCAGGCCGAACACCACCAGCCGCTGCACGCTGCCGTCGGCGGCACGCACCACCCCGTGGCGCGCGGCGAACTCGCCCTCCAGCGCCTGCAGCGCCAGCGCCAGGCAGTCCTCGGCCAAGCGCGTGCTGCCGGTCAGGGTCGCATCGACATCGTCCAGGCCCAGCACGTCGCGCCACACCAGCCGCGCCGAGGCGGCCGCGCGATAGCGGCGCAGCTGCGCCGGCCATGCGGCGGGCTGCGCCGGATCCAGTTGCGGCAGCGGCAACGGCGGCGGATCCGGCTGCGTCAGGTGCGCGAGCAAGGAGGGCTGCCGGCACAGCGTGTCGAGCAGGAAATCGCTGGCCAGCAGCGCGCGCGCCAGCGCGGACTCGAAACCGGGGGAAGACGGCCATGGCTGCGCGGCCACGGCCTGGCGCAGGCGCGCCAGGCTGCGTTCGAGGGTGGGCTGCAGGACGTCGGGAACGGTGGCGAAAGCGTTGGACATCGGGCGATTCTGGCATCCCGTGCGTTCAGGCACATCCAACACAGCAAGAATCGCCATTGCGTTGTAGGAGCGGCTTCAGGCGCGACGGGCATTCCCGATAACGCCCGGTCGCGGCTGAAGCCGCTCCTACAGCTGCCTCTGCCATCGCCGTGCAAGCGCTCGGCATCGCGCGCCCATTGCAGCTACGATCCGCTCAACGCGACACGTCGCGATCCGCCTATACGCCTTCGCAAACACGTCGCCGCACGCGCCAGGCATTGCCGCAAATCAACGCAATACACAGCGTTTCACGCCACGTTCGCCGCGTTTCGCGGACCATGCCGCCCGGCCGAATCGGGCGATGGTGTATCATGCGCCCCCTCGACGGAGCCTCGCGTATCCCGCGCCGCCCGCTCCGTCTCTTCGATCCCGCAGCGCCGTGGTGTTGACGCGGCCATCCGGGATCGTGCCCCCGCAGACCAGTGCGGCGCCTCTTGCGCCCTTCCGTCTTGCTTTGCCCTGCCCTGTGCGGGTCGGGGGTCATGACCTCACCGTTCCAGGACAGGAGAAGACATGTCGGAGTTCCACGCCCATTTCGGATGGTTCAAGCGCCGCCGCCAGTTGCGGGTGGAAGAAGTCACCGTGGTCGACAAGCCCATGCTCAAGCGGGCGGTCGGCGCGGCGGCGCTGGGCAACGCGATGGAATGGTTCGACTTCGGCGTGTACGGCTATCTCGCCGTGACCCTGGGCCATGTGTTCTTCCCCAGCACCAACCCGACCGCGCAGCTGATCGCCACGTTCGCGACCTTCACCGTCGCGTTCCTGGTGCGCCCGCTGGGCGGGCTGGTGTTCGGCCCGCTGGGCGACCGCTACGGCCGGCAGAAAGTGCTGGCCGCGACCATGATCCTGATGGCGCTGGGCACGTTCTCGATCGGCCTGATTCCCTCCTACGAGCGCATCGGCATCTGGGCGCCGATCCTGTTGCTGGTGGCGCGGCTGGTGCAGGGCTTTTCCACCGGCGGCGAATACGGCGGCGCGGCGACCTTCATCGCCGAGTATTCGACCGACCGCAATCGCGGCTTCATGAGCAGTTGGCTGGAGTTCGGCACGCTGGCCGGCTACATCGCCGGCGCGGCCACGGTGACCGCGCTGCATGTCGCATTGAGCGATACGCAGATGTTCGACTGGGGCTGGCGCGTGCCGTTCCTGATCGCCGGCCCGCTGGGCCTGCTCGGCCTGTACATGCGCATGAAGCTGGAGGAAACCCCGGCATTCCAGGCCTATGCCGAGCAAGCCGAAAAGCGCGAGCACGACGCGCCCGGCCTGGGCGCGCTGTTCCGCATCCACTGGCCGCAGCTGCTCAAGTGCGTGGGCCTGGTGCTGGTGTTCAACGTCACCGACTACATGCTGCTGACCTACATGCCCAGCTATCTCAGCGTCACCATGGGCTATGCCGAGAGCAAGGGCCTGCTGCTGATCATCATCGTGATGCTGGTGATGATGCCGCTCAACGTGGTCGGCGGACTGTTCAGCGATCGCCTGGGGCGCAGGCCGATGGTGATCGGCGCGTGCATCGCGCTGCTGGTGCTGGCGGTGCCGTGCCTGCTGCTGATCGGCACCGGCAACGACTGGCTGATCTTCCTCGGCCTGATGCTGCTGGGCGTGGCCCTGGTGTGCTTCACCAGCTCGATGCCGTCGACCTTGCCGGCGCTGTTCTACACCCCGGTGCGCTACAGCGCGCTGTCGATCGCCTTCAACGTGTCGGTGTCGCTGTTCGGCGGCACCACGCCGCTGGTCACCGCGTGGCTGGTCGAGCGCACCGGCGATCCGCTGGTGCCGGCGTACTACCTGATGGGCGCGGCGGTGGTGGGCATCGCGACCATGGTCTTCGTGCGCGAAACCGCCGGCCTGCCGCTGCGCGGCTCGCCGCCGGCGGTGGCCAGCGAGGCCGAGGCACACGCGCTGCTGCGCAGCGACGAGCCGCTGACCGTGGATCCGACCCGACCGGAACTGCCGGCGTCGCCGGAACCGCCGTCGCAGGCCATGCCGACCTGACGCGAACGCGGTCGCCGCGCACTGCGCCGCAAGACCCGCGCGGCCAGTGCGGATCCCGGGCGCGCGACGCGTTCACGCCGTTGCAGTGCACGACTGGGATCGATATCCCACACCATGCCGTCGCCGCGTCTCCGCGGTCGGCTGGATCCGGAAAACAGGCAATAAAAAAGCCCGCTTGCAGCGAACTGCCAGCGGGCTTTGCTCCCTCCCCCACGTCGGGATGCAGGGCTATCTTGGGCGCTTTTTTTGGACATTGCACGCTGCACTGCAAAACGATACCGGGCAGTACATTCTGCGTGGGCGGGAATGGGGAAACGGGAATGGGGAATAGATAAAGCGGGGATACGCGCGTTGCATGCTTGCGCATGCGGGCGCGACGCGGCGCGGCGCAGAGCGCATCTACCCGCATCCAGCGAAGCACGCCTAACGCGATCTCTGTCGCGCTAAGGCGATGCCGCCGGCGCCGGCGCCTCCGGCAGCCACGCCGGTTGCTGGTCGTACCACTCGCGTGCGCCGAGCAGATGCCATTGCCGTTGTTCGCCGCGCAAGGCCACGCCGACGCCGAGCACGCCCCAACGCGCATACAGATCGCCCTGGGTACCGGCGTCGCCGACGCGCAGGCGCGCGCGCAAGGCCACGCGTTCGTTCTCCGCCGCGACCCGATCCAGCCACAGCGCGTCCTTGCGCCAGCGCAGCTGTCCGCGGGCCTGCAATTGGCCGGCGTCGGCCAGCTTCAGCAACCACGCCGGCGCATCGCTGTGCTGCGCGAACACCGCCAGCACCGGGCCGGCGTCGCGCATCTGCATCTGCACCTGCGCATCGGCCTGCACCGGCGCCGCCGCGGCGATGCGGCCCTGCGGAATCCGTAGCGTCGCCCACCAGTCGCCCTGCTTGGGCTGGGTGCCGTAGCGCACGCCCTGCAGGCGCAGCGTGCTGCCGCTCAGATCGAAGCGCTTGTCCTGCAGTTCGGCGCGGCGCAGCCGTGCGTCCAGGTCGAGATCGCCGGCCAGTTCCAGGCCCGCGGTCTGCAGCCGCGCCTGGCGGCCGAGCACGCGCACCGTTCCCTGCCCGACCTGGCCTGACGCGTCCAGCTGCAGATCGCCGCTGAGCCGGCCATCGCCGCCAAGGACGCGCACCTGCGCCGCCGGCAGGTAGCGGTTGTACGCGCGCAGGTCGGGCACGCGCGCGTCGGCGAAGCGTAGCCGCGCCTGCAGCGAATCGCGCAAGGTGGCCAGCGCGCCGTCGCCCTGCAGGTCCAGTTGCAGGTTCTCGCCTTCGACGAAGCTGGCCTTGGGCGCGTCCAGCGGCGCCAGCGCGAAGCGGCGCATGCGCACGTCCAGTTGCGTGCGCGGCCGGTCGGCGCTGCCGACGATGCGGCCAACCGCCTGCGCCTTGCCGCTCAGGCGCACGCGCATGATCTCCGCCACCGCCTGCACGTCGGGCACGTCGAGACGGCTGCCGGGCTGCAGCGCGCCCTGCCGCAGCTGCAGATCGGCGGCGACATCGCCGCCGCCGTCGAGCTGAAACCAGGGCTTGCGCACCAGCAGGTCGCTGATCCAGTTCAACGATTCGAAATGCCAGCGCCCCTGCACGCGGCCGGAGGTGCGCGGCAGCAGCGCCGCCAGGTCGGCGAACGGCACCTGGCGTCCGGCGATGCGCAGATCGGCATCGAGCATGCTGCGCGGATCGACCTTGCCGGGCAGGCGCGCGCGGGCGCGGATGTCCTCGCCCTCCACGTCCAGCAGCAGCGTCAGCACGCCGCGATCGGTGGCGCCCACGCCGGCATGCAGCGGCACCCGCCAGTTGAGCGTGCTGCCCGGCTGCAGCGCGCCGCGCAGCAGGTGCAGATCGGCCTGCACATGGCCCAGCCCGGGTTCGGTGCTGAGTTTGGTGGTGTCGCCGGCGGTGTCGATGCGCAGGGCCACGCTGCGGCCGTGCATGCGCAGCGCCAGGTCGGTGATGCCCAGCTTGCGCAGCCCCGGCGCCTGCGCGCGGTAGTGGCGCGGGAACGAGAAGCGCGCGTCCAGCGTGGCCTGGTCGGCGATCTGGCGCTTGCCGTAGCGCACGCTGGCGTCCTCGAACACGATCTGCGAGCGGAACAGTTCCGACGGGCCGCCACGCAACTGCTTGAGGAAGCCGACGGTGCCGTGGCCCTTGCCCTCGATCGCAAAATCGCCGAAGCGCGCACGGCGCAGCGTGCCGCTGTGGATCGAATCGAAGCGCAGGGTCCAACCCTGGTCGCTGGGCGGCGGTGGTGGGATCATCTCCTCGACGCGGTCCATCTCGCCGATCACGTTCACCGCCTCCATCCACGGCAGGCGCACTTCGCGATGCAGCAGCGGCAGCAGCGCGATGCGCGCGCTGGCGCGGTCGGCACGCACCTGCCAGACATTGCGCTGCACGTGGCCGCGCATGCGCACGTTCCAGGCGGTGATGAAGCCGGGCAGCACGGTGATGGCCGGCCCGGTGTGCATGCGGAACTTCTCCGGCTTGCGGTTGGTGGCCAGGTCGAACAGCGGCGTATTGAGGAACACGTTGCCGGCCAGCAGGTACAGCAGGTAGGCGATCAACAGGCCGCGCAGGAACAGGCGCCAGCCGCGCGGCAGACGCCGGTAGCGAGCATGGACGGCAGTCAGTGGGCGGGCGGAGAGCGGCACCGCCGCACTATCGCCGTGGCGCGGCGTGGAGCGCGTGAAAGCGGCAGTGGCACGTACACGGCACTGCGCTGGCTGCATGCGCGCTGCGTCCTGTCATCACAAGGCAGACCCACCAGGAGAAGGGAGAAGCCAGAGCCCCTCTCCCACCGGGAGAGGGGTTGGGGTGAGGGTCCGGCGCGCGAAGCGCCACACACATCGCACAGACCGTGGCGTGCGTGCGTTACGTGGCGCCTGCCCGCACCGCCGTGCGACAGGCGCAGAAAGTGGGGACGCACCCCAGCGCGGGCCTCGGCCCGATCCGCGATAATTGCCCTCCCCTTCCCACGCCATGGTCGCCGCATGTCCGCCGAACGCATCCTCCATCCCCGCCTGCGCGAACGCATCGTCAGCGCCGAGGCCGCGGCGGCGTTGATCCAGCCCGGCGAGACGGTGGCGATGAGCGGCTTCACCGGCTCCGGCTATCCCAAGGCGGTGCCGATGGCGCTGGCGCAGCGCATCGAGGCGGCGCACCTGCAGGGCCAGTCGTTCAAGATCCAGCTGATGACCGGCGCCTCCACCGCACCGGAGCTGGACGGTGCGCTGGCCAAGGCCGACGGCATCGCCCTGCGCATGCCGTTCCAGTCCGACCCGGACGCGCGCCAGCGCATCAACGCCGGCACGCTGGACTACATCGACATCCACCTCAGCCACGTCGCCCAGCACGTGTGGTTCGGTTTCTATGGGCAGATCGACACCGCGGTGGTGGAAGTGTCCGGCATTCGCGAAGACGGCAGCCTGATCCCGTCGACCTCGGTCGGCAACAACAAGACCTGGCTGGACCTGGCGAAGAAGGTGATCGTCGAGGTCAACGACTGGCAGCCGGCCGGCATCGACGGCATGCACGACGTGTACTACGGCACCGCGCTGCCGCCGCACCGCAAGCCGATTCCGCTGCTGCACGCCGACGACCGTATCGGCGAGCCGTCGCTGCGTTGCGACCCGGACAAGATCGTGGCGGTGGTGCGCACCCACGGCCCCGACCGCAACAGCCCGTTCACCCCGGCCGACGCCACCAGCCAGCGCATCGCCGAGCACCTGATCGCGTTCTTCCAGCACGAGGTCGGCAAGGGCCGGCTGCCGCCCAACCTGCTGCCGCTGCAGTCCGGCGTGGGCAACATCCCCAACGCGGTGCTGGCGGGGCTGGCCAGCAGCGGCTTCCGCGACCTCAGCGCGTTCACCGAGGTGATCCAGGACGGCATGCTCGACCTGCTGCGCAGCGGCGTGCTCAAGGTCGCCTCGTGCACCGGCTTCGCGCTGAGCCCGGAGGCCAACGAGGAATTCAAGCGCAACATCGATTTCTATCGCGAGCGCATCATCCTGCGCACGCAGGAGATCTCCAACCATCCGGAACTGGTGCGGCGGCTGGGCTGCATCGGCATGAACGGCATGATCGAAGCCGACCTGTACGGCAACGTCAATTCCACCCACGTGATGGGCAGCCGCATCATGAACGGCATCGGCGGCTCCGGCGATTTCGCCCGCAACGGTTTCCTGTCGATCTTCCTCAGTCCCAGCACGGCGAAGAACGGCAGCATCTCCTCGATCGTGCCGATGGTCAGCCATGTCGATCACACCGAGCACGACGTCTCCATCATCGTCACCGAGCACGGCCTGGCCGACCTGCGCGGCCTGCCGCCGCGGCAGCGCGCGCAGCAGTTGCTCGCGCACTGCGTGGACCCGAGCTACCGCGCGCAACTGCAGGACTATTTCGATCGCGCCCTGCACGCCAGCTACGGCAAGCACACCCCGCACCTGCTGCCCGAAGCGCTGTCCTGGCACCAGCGCTGGCTGGACACCGGGACGATGCGGATTCCAGCGTGATGCTGGATGCGCTGCTGGGCGCGCTGGGCATAAGGGCCGAACGCCAGGACAAGCGGTACCTGCAGGATTTTCTCGATCCCGTCCGCGGCACGTGTCATGTCGGCGATTTGTCCGAACCGCTTCACATCGAGATCGCCGCATGGATCCGTCTGCATTGCGAAGGCAGCCGCTTCGATGCGCACTTCCTCGACGGACTGGAACTGGGCACAGCGCAACGGCGATGCTTCGAGGCGATCCTGGTGACTTTCCTGCGGATCGCCGAGCGCGTTGTCGGCGACAGGGGACCTTGCCAGGGCGAACCCGGTTGGCCCTGGCGGCGGAGCGTCTTCATCGCGCCGACGCTGGAGGTCAATGCGTGCGTGAAATTCAGCTTCGATCTCAAGCAGCAGACCCTCTTCATCGTCATCAACGCCGGCCTGCTCCTGCAACTGGCGCATCGCATCAGCGCTGTCCTGCAGACGTCGTCCTTCCGGCGCAGCTTCGGGATCGATCGGGCCGCTCCCATGGCCAGCACCGCTCCGCCGCAGAAGCACGGCCCGTGGCTGACGCCGCTGCACGACCACCCGTTGGTGCTGATGGCAACGCTGTCGGCAGCAATGCTGGTGCTGACGCACGAGCTGGCGCACTTCTATCGCGGCCATCTGCATCTCACCCGCCACACGTCCGGCGACGACGCCGTGCTGGAGGAGCGCGACACATCGGGCGCCACCGCCACCGCAGGCCTGCCGTCCAGTCAGCGCCGGCTGCTCGAACTGGATGCGGACGAAACCGCCGGGAAGCTGGCGTCCGTCCTCTGGCGGCTGCTCGACTATCCTCAGTTCGGTCCTGACGACTCGCCAAACGAGAACTTCTACTGCGGCATGCTGCTTGGCAGCACCTGCCTGTTCCTGTTGCTCGACGAAACAGTGGCATCCGCGCATTACTACAGCCCGTTCTGGCGCCTGCGCATCACCATGGCCACCTTCAATCGCGACTACTTCGCCGCCCCCGATGACACGGATGCCGAGCATGCTGCGGATTCGATCGAAGTCTTCAGGCTGATGCAGCGCATGGTCGAGGCATGCGAGGCCGCGCATCGCGAACTGGGCTGGGGCGAGGGACTGGAAGGCAGACGCTTCCTGGCCGAGACGGAAGCACTGCTGGACCGGGACCGACGCGCGTTGCAGCAGTTGCTCATTACGCAATTGGCACCGCTGATGCCTTATCCAGCGCAACGCGGGAAACATTAGCGAGATAGCTCCTACATCCCTTGGCCTGCGCAGATCATCGCAGTCTCGCATGTCAGCCGGCTGATCGCAGCGTTGAAAGAGCAGCCGGATTGCCTGCACCACCTGCTGATCAAGGACCACGGCCAGACAGACGCCGCCGGTTTGGGCGCGCTCGACCGCCGGCGTGGCGCGCCTCGGCTATGCTGCTGTGGAGACGGCGTGCGTGGCAGGACGATTGTTGCGGTGTTCAAGTCCAGCGCGTCGGGACTGAAGTCCCTCCCACGGTGCGGCTTTCTGCCATTCGGCATCTGCGCGACTATCCAGCACCGTCGTAGGAGCGGCTTCAGCCGCGACGGGCGTTACCGGTCACGCTTCTCGCGGCTGAAGCCGCTCCTACAACACCGTTGCAGATTCGGCGGTCGCTTGCAGGTTGTCGGCGCCAGGTGCGGTCTCGGGCGCGGCCAGGAACGCCAGCTTGCGGCCACGCGGCAGCTGCTTGAGCGCGTACTCGGCGCGCGAGGCGGCGGCGCGGTCGGGATAGGCGCGGCTGGCCAGCAGCCGCACCGGTGGATTGGCGCGGGTGTACTTGGCGCCGGTGCCGCGCAGGTGCGCCTGGAAGCGTGCCTGCAGGTCCGGGGTGATGCCGGCGTAGTAGCTGCCGTTGCGGCATTCGAGCAGGTACAGGAACCAGGGCGAGTCGGCGGCCATGCGTCCATTATCGACGCGGCGGCCGGTTTCGCCAGCCACAGCCTCCGCCCGTAAGCTCATGTGAGACGTTCAGTGCCTGCTGGCCAGACCATGACGCGCTTGCACCTGGCGCGCATGAAAAGGCGATCGCCGCTGCGTTCCGGCGCTCGGCAATCCGCTCCGAAAGCGCGCCTCCAACGTCTGCTCCGCGCGTTCGCACTGAACAGACGACAACACGCTTTAACGCACTGCGAACACCTTGCCAGCCGCTGCCACACACCGGCATACCGTGGTCACCGGATGCGCGGATAACGTCATCACCGGCACGCGGCCGTCGACACCGAAGCTCTCTCCCTTCGCATTCGGCGGCGCGTCCGGCCCCTCTTCCGGGCCTCCCCCGCCCACGCACGCAGCCGGTCAGGCTGCGTGCACTTCTCCCAACAGCGCCTTCAGGCCGCCTGCGCCACGCGCGCCAGGCGCCGCGCGCGCACCGCCTGCGCCAGCCGCTCCAGCACCTGCACCGAGCTGTCCCAGTCGATGCAGCCGTCGGTGATGCTCTGCCCATAGACCAGCGGCTGGCCGGCGACCAGATCCTGGCGGCCGCCGCGCAGGTGGCTCTCGACCATGGCGCCGACGATGCGGGTCTGCCCGGCCTCGAGCTGGCGCGCGATGTCCTCGATCACCTTGGGCTGGTTGTCCGGGTTCTTGCCGCTGTTGGCGTGGCTGGCGTCGACCATCAGCCGCGCCGGCAGGCCGGCCTTCTCCAGCACCTGCGCCGCCGCGGCCACGCTGTCGGCGTCGTAGTTGGGCTGAGTGCCGCCGCGCAGGATCACGTGGCAATCGGGATTGCCGGCCGTGGCCGCCACCGCGGTCTGCCCGTCCTTGGTGACCGCCAGGAAATGGTGCGGATGCGAGGCCGCGCCGACCGCATCGACCGCGATCTTGACGTCGCCACTGGTGCCGTTCTTGAAGCCCACCGGGCACGACAGGCCGGACGCCATCTCGCGGTGCACCTGGCTCTCGGTGGTGCGCGCACCGATCGCGCCCCAGGCCACCAGGTCGGCGATGTACTGCGGCGAAATGATGTCGAGGAACTCCACGCCGGCCGGCAGACCCAGGCGGTTGATGTCGCGCAGCAGGCCGCGCGCCAGGCGCAGGCCCTTGTTGATGTCGAAGCTGCCGTCGAGGTTGGGGTCGTTGATCAGGCCCTTCCAGCCGACCGTGGTGCGCGGCTTCTCGAAGTACACCCGCATCACGATCTCCAGCGCATCGCCGTAGGTCTCACGCAGCGGGCGCAGGCGCTGCGCGTACTCCATCGCCGCGACCGGGTCGTGGATCGAGCAGGGGCCGATCACCACCGCCAGGCGGTCGTCGCGGCCGTGCAGGATCTCGTGCAGCGCCGCACGCGCGGCGGCGACGGTCTGCGAGGCCTCCTCGTCGCAGGGCAGCAGCGCCTGCAGTTGGGAGGGCGGGGTCAGCGGTTCGATCTTGCGGATGCGCAGATCGTCGGTGTGCGGGGCCATGTGCGTGTCTCGTCGGGGGGCTGGGTGGGGGCCAGATCCGGCGGCATGAAAAAAGCCGCCAGGTTCGCTGGCGGCTTTCGGGATTGCGGCTGAAGTGTCCTTCAGGGTGAACGCGATCCTTCCTCCGCCAGCGGCATCGGAAAACCGTAATACCAAAAGTAAAAGCTGCGGCAGGAAGCGTTCATGGGATGTAGTGATAACACAGGGTTTGCTGCAGCGCCACAGTTGCTGATGCAACGAATGCAGGGATTGGGGAGTGGGGATTCGGGATTCGAAAAAGCGGTTCGATGTGGTGGGAAGGCTATGAGGTCGCCGTCGTCGAATAGGAGCGGTGATGCCTGCGTTTTTGCTTGGCGCTGCGCGCTCCGGACCCTCACCCCAACCCCTCTCCCGGGGGGAGAGGGGCTAGCCGCTTCCCTTCTCCCACCGGGAGAAGGTGCCCCGTAGGGGCGGATGAGGGTACGGCAGCAAGCGATCCAATCTCCACAAGCGCACGCCCATGCATTCCTGCGAGGCGCTGCGCGCTCCGGACCCTCACCCCAACCCCTCTCCCGATGGGAGAGGGGCTACTGCGCTTCCCTTCTCCCATCGGGAGAGGGTGCCCCGCAGGGGCGGATGAGGGTGCGGCAGCAAGCGATCCAATCTCCACAAGCGCACGCCCATGCGTTCCTGCGTGGCGCTGCGTGCTCCGGACCCTCACCCCAACCCCTCTCCCGGAGGGAGAGGGGCTAGTACGCATCCCGAATCCCCACTCCCGACTCCCGGCCCCTCAGAAATCCAGCACATACTCCATCGCCACCTCGCGACCGATCGCGTCGTACAACGTGGTGTTGTAGAACTGGTAGCCGTAGTAGCGCTCCTTGTTGTCGTAGCCGACGGTATTGAGCACGTTGTTGATGTACAGGTTGACCTTCATCTTCGGGGCGATGCGGTAGCCGGCGGTGAGGTTCCAGTACAGCGCCGGGCCGACGCGACCGAAATAGCGGGTAGTGCTCTCGCCGAAGTGGCGGTTGCCGCTGTCGGTGACGCGGCAGGCGTCGGAAGGGCTGGGCTGGTAGCCGTCGTCGAAGCGGGTGCAGGTTCCCCAGTTCACCGCCTGGGTGGAGCCGAAGCGCTTGGCATAGAGAGTGAGATCCAGCGGGCCGCCGTTCTCCCAGTGCACGCTGCCGCGCAGCTTGCTGCGGATCTTCTGGTCGCGCAGGTTCTTGTCGTCGTCGGTGCGGTAGGTCTGCTCGTGGTAGCCGATCAGGTTGTTGTAATCCAACGCGACGCTGAAGTTGCCCCAGCGCGCGGTGTTGAAGCGGTACTTCAACGAGGCATCGACGCCGGACACGTGCATCTGCGCGATGTTGATCGGCCCCTGCTCGATGCCGGTCACGCGGCCTGCGGCATCGCGCGAGACGCGCGAGAGGATGCGCGCGCAGTACTCGGCGCCGCCGGGATTGACCCACACGCCGCCGGCGGTGGTCAGGCCGGTGCGGCAGCCGGCTTCGGCGCTGAGCACCTCGTCGCGGTTGAGGTCCTTGATCATGTCCTGCAAGCGGATCCGGTAGTAGTCCGCGGTCAGCGACAGGCCCTCGGCGATGTCCCAGACGAAGCCGGCGGTGACCGAGCGGCCATGCTCCGATTCCAGGTCCGGGGTACCGCGGCGGTTGACCTGCATCAGGTAGAACACGTCGCTGTTCTCGGCGCTGCAGCCGCCGGTGAGGTAGTAGCCCTTCTGGATGCAGCGGTACTGGTCGATCACGGTCTGCTGGGTGGAACTGGGCTCGCCGAGCACGTAGTGCATGTCCGGGGCGCGGAAACTGGTGGCGACGCTGCCGCGCAGCAGCAGTGTGCTCAGCGGCCGCCATTCCAGGCCGGCGCTCCAGGTGGTGTCGCGCTGCGTGCCGATCGCCGCACCCAGGTCGCTGCCGTAGGCGCGGTAGTCGCCGTAGCGGTCGTGGCGCGCGGCCAGGCTGGCGTTGAGCGAGGACAGCAGCGGCACGTCGAACTCGATACCGCCGGAATAGCGCAGCCGCTCGCCGCCACCATAGTCGACCACGTCCAGCGGATAGCAGGTGTTGGCGCAGGGATCCGGTGACAGCCGGTAGCCCTGCTTGGCTACCTCGCCGACCGCGGCGAACTTGATCGGCCCGGCCCAGCCCTGCAGCAGCTCGCCGGTGATGTTGGCGCTGGCCTGGTTGACCCAGGAATCGGCACGGTTGTGCGCCTTCACCGCCAGGTCGTTGTACTGCGCGCCGGTCAGCGGCTGGTACCAGCGCGACTCGTCCAGATCGTAGATCGGCGTGCCGTCGGCGGTGCTGCCCAGTTGCGGGCCGAGGAAATAGGCGGTGGCCTTCTGCGTGTCCACGGTGCGCACGTATTCGTCCACGGTGTAGCGCGCGCGGCCCACCGCCACTTCCCAGTCGAAGCGATCGGCGAGGCTGCCCTTGAGGCCGGCGCTCAGGTCCCAGGACAGTTCCTTGGTGGTGTTGGCCAGGTTCTTCCAGCCGCCGGATTCGAAGCGGGTGAGCTGGCGGATCGCGTACAGGTCGCGGTCGCTGCCGGTGTCGTGGAACGGGCCGAGGTAGACGTAGGGCGGGTCGTAGGTCCAGTAGCCCAGGCTCTTGGTCGTGGACAGCGTGCTCCAGGCCTGCACGCCGTTGTCGAAGTCGAAGGTGCCGTACAGATACGCCGAGCCGCTGTCGCCGCCGCTGGCGGCCAGCCAGTCGGCGTAGTCGTGGGCCATGCCGCAGTAGCCGCCGAGGTTGCGCACGGTATCGCTGTTGTAGTCGTAGCTCAGCCGCTGCGCGTCGACGAACTGGCCGCCGAAGCGCGCGCAGGTGCCGCTGGGCGGTGCCAGGCGCGTGTTGTCGCCGGCGTCGACCAGGCTCAGGCCGGTGAACGGATTGAAGCCGTACTTGCGCGCCTGCGCGGTCCAGTTGCTGTAGGACTCGTCGTCCTGGTCGTCCATCTTCGGCCGCTCGCCGACCGAGAGCGGATCGCGCCGGGTCCACTGCAGCGCGTAGGTCAGGTTCCACCTGTCGCCGCTGCGCCCGCCGACCCAGGACAGGTCGACCACGTCACGCCCGCCGGCGGTGGCAGTGCCGCCGCGCAGGCGCACCTGGTTGCCTTCGTAGCCCTGCTTGAGGATCACGTTGATGACGCCGGCGACCGCGTCCGAGCCGTAGATCGCCGAGGCGCCGCCGGTGAGGATCTCGATGCGCTCCACCGCCGCGGAGGGGATGTTGGCGTAGTTGGCGAAGTTGCTCTCGCCGGCGTAGGGCTGTGGGTAGTCGGCGACGCGGTGGCCGTTGACCAGCAGCAGCGTGCGCCCGGGACCGAGGTCGCGCAGGCTCACCGGCGAGGCGTTGGGCGTGTGCGAGCCGTACTTGGTGTCGGCCTCGACGCTGCCCTGCTGGTTGAGCGTGCTGAGCACGTCGTAGACGGTGAGGAAGCCTTCCTGCTGGATCTGCTGCGCACTGATCGTCAGCACCGGTTCGGCGCCCTCCACCTGCGAGCGCTTGATCCGCGAACCGGTGACCACGACCTGGCCCAGGTCGGTGGTGGCGGGCTTGGGTGCGGCGGTGTCGGCGTCCTGCGCGCACGCCTCGCGGGCGCCGTACAGCGCCAGCACGATGCCGAAGGCGAGAGTGGTGAGTGGGCGACGTGGCATGGGGTGTCCTCTGCAGCGGATGGGAGCGACACCGTGCACGCACGACGTCCGGCGTCCTCTTCGCTGCGCCGCGCCCACGACCATGCCGCGCATGCCGCAGGCACGCGCCACCCTGCGCCGGCCGCGACGCACAGAAGAAGACGAACATGCGGGCGTGCAGATCCCCTGCGCCCGCGCGTCCTAACCTGCATGTCGCTGAAAACACTGTCAACACGCGGCCACACCGCGCTTGTAGACGATTGCGTGTTGTGCACGATTCTCCGCGCAGCGCGTGGATTCTCGCCGCATCGCCAGCGGATGCAGTCCAAGGGGCAACGTCTCTGGTGGACGCGCTGGTGAGCGACGACGCGCTGCACCCGCGTCGCGATCGTGTGTCCCTCTCCCGTCGGAAGAGGGGTTGGGGTGAGGGTTCGGCGCGCAGCATCTCGCGGTCTGTGGGTACATGGCGCGACGCCCGCATCCTCATCCCTCCCATCGGGCACTGTCGCCTGACACGCCTGTGCCGCGCCTCCGTCGGGGAGATCGCACAAGTGCGGCTGCAGGCAGCTTCCAATGACGCACTTTGCTGCTTGCTGCGGCTGGTGGACACGCCGCTGTCCTCGCAGGAGCGGCTTCAGCCGCGACGCGGCGTTACCGGTAATGCCCGTCGCGGCTGAAGCCGCTCCTACAACATGGCTTCCCGCCTTTTCCAGCGCGCTCTACAGACGCTCGCCAGGCAGGTTCTGCCGCGGCACGGCCAGCGGATGCACCGGGTCGTTGACCAGGGCGCACGGACGCGCGCATCGGCATGCCACCATGCCGAGGACGCAAAAAAAGAGCCCCGCATCGCTGCGGGGCTCCTTTCGACTGCGTGGAACAGGTCGGCCGAGGCCGGCTGGATCAGAAATCCATGCCGCCCATGCCGCCCATGCCGCCACCCATGCCACCCGGGGCGGCCGGCTCTTCCTTCTTCGGGGCCTCGGCCACCATCGCTTCGGTGGTGATCATCAGGCCGGCGATCGAGGCGGCGTTCTGCAGCGCCGAACGGGTCACCTTGGTCGGATCCAGGATGCCGAACTCGACCATGTCGCCGAACTCGCCGTTGGCGGCGTTGTAGCCGAAGTTGCCGCTGCCTTCCTTGACCTTGTTGAGGATCACGGACGGCTCTTCGCCGGCGTTGGTGACGATCTCGCGCAGCGGCGCTTCCATCGCGCGCAGCGCGATCTGGATGCCGTGGGTCTGATCTTCATTGGCGCCCTTCAGCTCGCCGATCGCGCTCAGCGCGCGCACCAGCGCCACGCCGCCGCCCGGGACCACGCCTTCTTCCACCGCCGCACGGGTCGCGTGCAGGGCGTCTTCGACGCGCGCCTTCTTTTCCTTCATTTCGATCTCGGTCGAGGCACCGACCTTGATCACCGCCACGCCGCCGGCCAGCTTGGCCACGCGCTCCTGCAGCTTCTCGCGGTCGTAGTCCGACGAGGTCTCTTCGATCTGCGCCTTGATCTGCTTGATGCGCGACTCGATCGCCGAGGTGTCGCCGGCGCCGTCGATGATGGTGGTGTTCTCCTTGGAGACCTGCACCTTCTTGGCGCGGCCCAGGTCCTTGATGGTCGCCTTTTCCAGCGCCAGGCCCACTTCCTCGGAGATCACGGTGCCGCCGGTCAGCACGGCCATGTCTTCCAGCATCGCCTTGCGACGGTCGCCGAAGCCCGGGGCCTTGACCGCCACGACCTTGACGATGCCGCGGATGGTGTTGACCACCAGCGTCGCCAGCGCCTCGCCTTCCACTTCCTCGGCGACGATCAGCAGCGGCTTGCCGGCCTTGGCCACGCCTTCCAGCACCGGCAGCAGGTCACGCACGTTGGAGATCTTCTTGTCGTGCAGCAGCACGAACGGGTCGTCCAGGTCGGCCTGCTGGCTCTGCTGGTTGTTGATGAAGTACGGCGACAGGTAGCCGCGGTCGAACTGCATGCCCTCGACCACGTCCAGCTCGTTCTCCAGGCCCGAGCCTTCCTCGACCGTGATCACGCCTTCCTTGCCGACCTTCTTCATCGCGTCGGCGATGATGTTGCCGATCGACTCGTCGGAGTTGGCGGAGATGGTGCCGACCTGGGCGATGGCCTTGTCGTCGGCGGTGGGCTTGCTGATCTTCTTCAGCTCGGCCACGGCGGCCACGACGGCCTTGTCGATGCCGCGCTTGAGGTCCATCGGGTTCATGCCGGCGGCGACCGCCTTGGAACCTTCGCGGATCAGCGCCTGCGCCAGCACGGTGGCGGTGGTGGTGCCGTCGCCGGCGTTGTCGGAGGTCTTGGACGCGACTTCCTTCACCATCTGCGCGCCCATGTTCTCGAACTTGTCGGCCAGTTCGATTTCCTTGGCGACGGAGACGCCGTCCTTGGTGATGGTCGGCGCGCCGAAGCTCTTCTCGAGCACGACGTTGCGGCCCTTCGGGCCCAGGGTGGCCTTGACGGCATTGGCGAGGATGTTGACGCCGCGCACCATGCGCGAACGGGCGTCTTCACCGAAACGGATATCTTTGGCAGCCATGTGTGTTGCTCCGGGATTCGTGATTGGGGATTAGGGATTCGCTAGAGCGGGGATTCGTGTCTGAGATCCTGGGTCGCGCGGCGCCGAGCGCCTTGCCAATCCCGAATCTCGACTCCCGAATCCCGCGATCGGCGGCGCTCTTAGCCGACGATCGCCAGAACGTCGTCTTCGCGCAGCACCTTGTACTCGACGCCTTCGGCCTTGTAGCTGGAACCGGCGTACTGGCCGTAGATGACCTTGTCGCCGACCTTCAGCGCCGGGGCGCGCACGCTGCCGTTGTCCAGCGGCTTGCCGGCGCCGACGGCCACGACTTCACCCTTGGTGGACTTTTCCTTGGCCGAATCCGGGATCACGATGCCGCCGGCGGAGATTTCGTCGGCTTCGATCGGCTTGACTACGACGCGGTCGTGAAGCGGCTTGATGCTCATTGAGTGAGACCTCTTAAGTGATTGATTGGTCTAGGAAAGGCCGGCGATGTTAGCACTCGCCCATGACGACTGCCAGCAACGCTCGCGAAAAAACCCGGTAGCGCCGGGATGCGCCTGATGTAGTGCCGTGGCCGGGGCTTTCAAGGGCGGGAGGCAAAAAATTTTTGCCAGGAACGTGCATTCGGTGGCAAGCAGTGACCGAATCCCGTCACAGTGTCACAGAGGCAGGCTAGGCTGAGCGCGGACCCAAGGGGGGATCCGTCACCAAAAGGAGTTGTCGATGAAGCCATCCGCCGTTGCGCTGCCGCTGGCCTGTTTGCTCGCCCTTGCCGGGCCGGCCCAGGCCGCCGTATTCATCAATGAATTGCATTACGACGATGCCACCGCCGCCGGCGACACCGGCGAGGGCGTGGAGATCGTCGCCACCGCCGGGGAGAGCCTGAGCGGCTACCGCGTCTACCTGTACAACGGCAGCAACCCGGGGTCGGCCACCGTCTACGCCAACAGCGCGGTGCCGGCCGGCAACCTGGTCAGCTGCGGCGGGCAGGTGCGCATCGCCACCGTCAGCTACGCCAGCAACGGCATCCAGAACGGGCCCAACGACGGTCTAGCGCTGGTCGACGGCAACGGCAAGGTGGTGCAGTTCCTCAGCTACGAGGGCGCCATCACCGGCGGCGGCGGCCCCGCCGCGGGCATGACCAGCCAGAACCTGCCGGTCAGCGAGAGCAACAGCACCCCGGCCGGCACCTCGCTGCAGTTGCGCGGCAACGGCAGCGCCGCGGCCGACTTCAGCTGGAGCGACAGCGCCACCAGCACCTTCGGCGCCTGCAACAACGGCCAGACCTTCGCCGGCGGTGGCGGCAGCAACGCCGCGCCGACGGTGACCGCTACCACCCCGACCCAGGGCGCCACCGACTTCCCCGCCGCCGGCGACCTGGCGGTGACCTTCAGCGAGGCGGTGAGCCTGGCCAGCGGCGCGTTCGGCCTGAGCTGCCAGCAGTCCGGCAGCGTGGCGCTGACCTATCCCAGCAGCGGCACCCAGTTCTCCCTGTCCACCAACACCGCGCTGAAGGCCGGCGAGAGCTGCACCCTGAGCATCGTCGCCGCACGCGTGAGCGATGCCGACGGCGCACATCCGGCGCAGGATCGCAGCGTCGCCTTCAACGTCGCCAGCGGCTCGGGCGGCGGCGGCAATGGCGCCGGCACCTACTACTCGCGGGTCAACACCTCCAGCCCCAGCCAGCTGCGCTGCTCGCTGCACGAGACGATCAAGGGCCACACCGTCTATCCGTACAGCAGCAGCTCCGGCACCGACACCTGGGCCATCCTGGAGATCGCCGACGAGGATCCGAACAACAGCCAGCGCGTCCTCGACGCCTACCGCAACCGCAGCTATGCCAAGGGCACCGACCGTGCCGGCAGCGGCAGCGGCCTGAAGTACAACCGCGAGCACAGCTGGCCGAACTCGCTGGGCTTCGGCACCTCCACCGGCAACAAGGGCCTGCCCTACGCGCCGTACACCGACACCCACATGCTGTACCTGACCGACGCCACCTGGAACGCCGACCGCGGCAACAAGCCCTACGCCAAGTGCGACAGCAACTGCGGCGAGCGCGCCACCGAGGCCAATGCCGGCTTCGGCGGCGGCAGCGGCCGCTACCCGGGCAATTCCAACTGGGTGCGCACCCCGGACGGCAACAGCGGCACCTTCGAGGTGTGGGACCACCGCAAGGGCGACATGGCACGTGCGGTGATGTACATGGCGATCCGCTATGAGGGTGGCGTGGATGCCAAGACCGGCCAGTCCGAGCCGGACCTGGAGCTGACCGACGACCGCAGCAAGATCGTCAAGACTTCGTCCTCGCCGGCCTACATGGGCCTGCTGTCGACCCTGATCGCGTGGAGCCAGCAGGATCCGCCGGACGACGCCGAGCGCGCCCGCAACGAGGTGATCTACAGCTTCCAGGGCAACCGCAACCCGTTCATCGACCACCCGGAGTGGGCGACCTCGTCGCTGTTCACCTCGGCCAAGCCGGCCAGCTGCCAGTTGCTCAACTGAGCCGTGGTGCCTCGCCCGCTGCATCTGCAGCGGGCGGGGATGATCCGCCATTCGGCTGCTGAAAAGCCGGGGATTGGGGATGCGCGGCCGCCGGCCACCGGCCGGCCCCGCCAAAGCGCGGCCGGCATCCCTATACTGTCGGCCGCATGTCCGCGCCCGCCCTCCGCTTGCTACTCAGCACCTGCCCCGATCCGGCCAGCGCCGCGCGGGTCGCCCAGGCGCTGGTCGACGAACGCCTGGCCGCCTGCGTCAGCCGCCTGCCCGGCGTGCAGTCCACCTACCGCTGGCAAGGCGAGGTGGAACAGGGCGAGGAAGTGCTGCTGCTGATCAAAACCGCCGCCGACCGCCTGCCAGCATTGCGGCAGCGGCTGTGCGCGTTGCACCCCTACGAGGTTCCCGAACTGGTCGAACTCGAGGTCGCCGGCGGCCTGCCGGCCTACCTGCAGTGGGTGCATGCCGAAACCCGTGAGGAACCGTAAGCCGATGACCCTGCTGCACCGCCTCGCCGCCCTGTGCCTGCTGGCCGTGGCCGCCTTCCCCGCCCTGGCGATCAGCGAAAAGGACTTGCTGCCGGTGGACCAGGCCTTCGCGCTGAGCGCACAGGCGCCCGAACGCGGCCGCATCGCGCTGCACTGGGACATCGCCAAGGGCTACTACCTGTACCGGCACCGCATCGCGGTGAAGGTGATCGGCGGCTTCAAGCCCAACCCGACCCTGCAGTTGCCGGCCGGCCACAAGAAGACCGACCCGTATTTCGGCGAGGTGGAGACCTACCGCGACGAACTGAACGCGGTGCAGAGCGGCGTCGCCGATCCCGGCACCAGCCGCGTGCAGCTGGAGGTGCGCTACCAGGGCTGCGCCGATGCCGGCGTGTGCTATCCGCCGCAGAAGCGCCTGCTCGAGGTCACTCTGCCGGCCGCCACGGCCGCCACCGATCCCGCCCCGGCACTGCCGCCGCCGGCCGCGACGGGCGGATTGCCGGGCAGCGGCCCGGGCGCCGGCAACGGCGCCAAGCCGCTGTTCGGTCCCGGCCCCGGCGCCGCGGCGGTGCAGGGCCTGCCGCTGCCCTCGGACCAGGCGTTCCAGTTCGAAGCCATCGTCGGCGACGGCAATACCCTGCTGCTGCGCTTCACCCCGGCGCCCGGCTACTACCTCTACCGCGACCGCACCGCGCTGGCGCTGGAGGGCGCGCCCGGCATCCGCACCGGCATGCCGCGCTGGCCCAAGGGCAGCTCGCACCAGGACGAACACTTCGGCAACGTGGTGGTGTACTTCGACCAGACCGAGGTCACCGTGCCGCTGCAGCGCCAGCGCGCCGACGCCACCGCCGCGACGCTGGTGGCGACCTTCCAGGGCTGCCAGACCGACGGCATCTGCTACCCGCCGATGACCCGGCGGGTGAAGCTGGCGCTGCCCAAGGGCACTGTCACCCCGGCCGACCAGGCCGAGGTCAGCCCGCTGCTGGTGACGCCGCTGGACAGCCGCCAGGCCGACGCCAACGACGCGGCCGCGGCCACGGCCGCCGACGCCCTGCCGGCGACGCCGGACGCCTCGGCGCACAACGCCGCGCGCAGCGCCGCACCGCCGCCGGCCACGCAGAACCTGCTGTGGATCCTGCTGCTGGCGCTCGGCGGCGGCCTGCTGCTGAACCTGCTGCCGTGCGTGTTGCCGATCCTGTCGCTGAAGGTGCTGGGCCTGGCGCAGAGCGGCGAGAGCCGCGGCCGCGCCCGCAGCCATGCGCTGTGGTACACGCTGGGCGTGCTCGCCTCCTTCGCCGTGGTCGGCGGCATCGCCGTGGCCGCGCGCCTGCTGTGGGGCTTCCAGCTGCAGCGCCCGGGCTTCGTCGCGGTGCTGGTGTACCTGATGTTCGTGGTCGGGCTGAGCCTGTCGGGGGTGTTCACCCTCAGCGCCAACCTCGGTGGCGTCGGCCAGTCGCTGTCCACGCGCAGCGGCCCGGTCGGCGACTTCTTCACCGGCGTGCTGGCCTGCGTGGTGTCCAGCGCCTGCATCGGCCCGTTCATGGGCCCGGCGCTGGGCTATGCGCTGACCGCGCCGCCGGCGATGGCGATGCTGGTGTTCCTGACCCTGGGCCTGGGCCTGGCGCTGCCGTTCCTGCTGATCGGCTTCGTGCCCTCGCTGGCCAGGCGCCTGCCCAAGCCCGGCGCCTGGATGGAAACGCTCAAGCAGGTGCTGGCGTTCCCGATGTACCTGAGCGCGATCTGGCTGCTGTGGGTGCTGGGCAAGCAGCGCGGCGTGGACGCGGTGGCGCTGCTGCTGATCGGCGCCACCCTGCTGGCGCTGGGCCTGTGGTGGTTCGAGCGCGCGCGCTGGCGCGACCACAAGACCGGCATGCGCCTGGCCGCCGTGCTGCTGCTGGCCGCCCTGCTGCCGGCCTGGGGCGTGACCCGGCTGCCGCCGCCCAGCGCCAGCGTCGAGCGCAACACCGTGGCGTACTCGCCGCAGATGCTCGACCGCCTGCGCACCGACAACCGCGTGGTGTTCGTCAACATGACCGCCGACTGGTGCGTCACCTGCAAGGCCAACGAGCGCAACGTGTTCGACAGCGACGCCTTCCGCGACACCATCAAGCGGGTGGACGCGGTGTACATGAAGGGCGACTGGACCAACGAGGATCCGCGCATCAGCGCCTTCCTCGCCGAGCACAAGGCGGTGGGCGTGCCGCTGTACGTGGTCTACGGCCCCGGCGCACCGCCGACGGTGCTGCCGCCGGTGCTGAGCCAGGCGGTGGTCGAGGACGCCCTGCTGCGCGCGGCGCGATGACCCCCGCCAGCGCGCGCCTGCTGGCGGTCGCCGCGGTGGCGGCGGTGCTCGGCGTGGCGGCGGCGCACTGGTGGGAACGGCGGACGCCGGCTGTGGCCTCGGCCGCGCCGGCAACGGTCGGCAGTCCTGCCGCGGCGGCCCCGGCGGCCGCGGCGCGCCCGGGCGATCTGGCCCCGGCGCTGCGCCTGCCCACGCTCGACGGCGGCCACCTGAGCCTGGCGCAGTTCCGCGGTCGGCCGCTGCTGGTCAACGTGTGGGCAAGCTGGTGCGAGCCGTGCGTGCGCGAGATGCCGGAACTGGACCGGCTGGCCCGCGCGCAGCCGGCCGACGGCCTGCAGGTGCTGGGCATCGCCCTGGACCGTGCCGAGGACGTGCGCGACTTCCTGCAGCGGGTGCCGATCGGCTACCCGATCGCGCTGGAGACCCCGGGCCCGGCCGACGCCAGCGTGCGCCTGGGCGACACCCAGGGCCTGCTGCCGTACAGCGTGCTGATCGACGCCGACGGCCGCATCGTCAAACAGAAGCTCGGCCCGTTCGCGCCGGGCGAGGTCGACGGCTGGACGGGCGATGCGCATCCGTCGCGTTAACGCGCCGCCTCTTCGCCCCTTCTCGTAGGAGCGGCTTTAGCCGCGACAGCCATTCGCACGCATGCGTCTTGGCTGAAGGCTCGAGCCACGCTGGAGACACCCGTGCGGCAGAGACGTCGGCCCCGACGCCGCGCTCTTCCCCGGTAACGCCCGTCGCGGCTGAAGCCGCTCCTACAGGACAGCGCGAACGCACGCGGTAGCGGTAGCGGCGGCGCTAGAACGCCTGCCGCTGCCACGCTTCGCCAACACTGCCATTCCCGGCCCGCACCTGCGCCAGCGTCGCCAGCTCCTCGGCCAGGCGCTGCGCGGCGGTGCGCAGTTCCGGCACCGCGGTGATCTCCCACAGCACGCCACGCAGCAGCGGCCCCAGGCAGTACAGCCCGGCGACCGGATGGCCGCTGCCGTCGCGCACCCGCAGGCGCTCGTCCACCTGCAGCCCAAGGCCCAGCGGATCGGCCTGCAGCAGGCCGGCGTCGCGCATCGTGGCGACCAGCGGATGGCTGGTGCGGGCGACGTCGGTGTCCAGCCCGGTGGCGCGGATCAACACGTCGAAGTCCTCGGTGCGCGCGTTGCTGCTGGCGCGATCGCGGATCACCGCTTCCACCGCGGTCTCGCCCAGCCGCGCGCGCAGCAGGCGCCCGGCGCGGATGCGCAGCTGGCCCTGCGCCTGCAGTTGCGCCAGCGCGGCCGCCGCGGCCGGCGCCAGCCGATGCCGCGCCGCTTCCCAGTACGGCCGCAGGTGGCGCAGGAAGCGGGCGCGCGCCGCCGGCGCCAAGCCTTGCCAGAACGGCTGCAGGTGCGGACGCAGCGCATCCACCACGCAGCGCCAATCCTCCACCACCGTGGTCAGCTGGCGCAGGCTGCGCACCAGGCCGCGCAGGTCGTGGCTGCGCAGCGCCTGCACGACGCTGGGCGGCAGGCTCACCGGCGCGCCCGGCAGCGCCAGGTGCGCCTGTGGCGCCAGGCCGCGCCGCGACAGCGCGGTGATCGGGCCGCGGTGTCCGCGCCGGCGCAGGGTCAGGGCCACATCGGCCATGGTCAGGCCGGTGCCGACCAGCAACAGCCGCGCCTGCGGTGGCACCTCGTCCAACACGCCGTCCTGCCACGGCCACCCGATGTAGCGGCGATGCACCGCCAGGCGCGGGCCGATGCCCGGCAGCGCCGCCGGCGGCAGCGCGCCGATCGCCAGCACCACCACGTCGGCGACCACAGCCTCGCCATTGGCCAGGAACAGGCGGAAGCCGTCGGGATCGCGCTCCACCGCCACCGCCTCCTCGCTCACCCGCGCCACCTCGACCGGCGACGTCGCCAGCGCGTCGTCCAGGTGCTGCTGCAGGTAGCGGCCGTACAGCAGCCGCGGCAGGAACTGCAGGCGTTGCGCGGCATCCAGCTGCAGGGCGTCGGCGAAGCCACCCGGATCTTGCGGGTCCACGCCCAGGTCCTTGGCGCGCACGTTCAACACGTGTTCCGGCCGCGCCGCACCGTAGGCGATGCCGCGGCCATAGGTGTCGGCCACGCCGACCAGGGTGATGTGGCGGGCGGCGCCCTGCCTGGCCAGCGTCGCGGCCAGCACGTTGCCGCAGAATCCTGCGCCGATGATCGCAATTCGCATGGCTCGCACCTTGGCCGGTCGGGCGTTCTTTGTGCCCGGGATGCCCGCCGGAGGTGTAAACCCTCGGTTAATGCGTGCGCCGATCGCCATGGCGATGCGGCATCAGCACATGGGCGATGTCCATGAGCCAGGCGGCGCAGCGATCGGCGAGGCCGAGCCGAAGGCTGCTGGCGCCATGGCAGACACATAAGCGCTCGGCCGGCATGTACCGATGGCGCGACCTCGCGGCTCGCGGTTGCGGCCTCCTCGCGCGGCGTCGCCGCGGGGGATCAAGCTCCGCGCGTTCTCGCCGGCAACGACGCCGCCCGCCGCCTTGCGCTTGCGTCGGACACCGCACGGGCCGGATCGGCAACGTGCCGCGCCGGACCCGGCGTCTGCCGCGCAACAGGTGAGCCGTCGGCAAGGAGCGCCGTGGTGCGCCGATCCGGACCGGCACGCCGCCGCTAACGCGCCGGCGGACGCTGCACCAGGCCGGGCGCATCGGCGATGAAGGTATCCAGCACGCCGTCGGCGACCTTGACCGGGCCGCCGAAGCGGGTCGCGCCGGGGATGGAGGGAATCGCCTCGGCCTGCGCAGCGAGTTGCCCGGCCGTGGCGAAGGCCTGCTCGGCCGCCGGATCGCCGGCCAGCGCCTGGTTCAACCCGTCCACACTCAGGCGCAGCGCGCGCCCCCACAATGCGGTCGCGTCCAGCCACGGCGCCGCCTCGGCAACGAACGCGCCGGTGGCGGTGCCGGCACGGATGCGCTGCGGTGCCGCCGCCAGGTCGTCGGCCGCCTGGCCCAGCGCCGCCAGCGCCGCGGTGCGGGCGGCCGGATCGCCATCGGCCAGCGCGTCGCGGGCGGCGTCGATCAGCGCCTTGAGCCGCGGCGCCTGCGGCTGCCAGGGCAGATGGCCGAAGGTCGGCGCCAGGTGCTGGGTGTCGAAGAAGGTCAGCAGCGCGTCGGCGACCTGCGCATCGCCACCGGCCAGGTCGCGCGCGGCCGCACGCCAGGTGCGCTGCGCGTCGTAGCCGCGGTCGTTCCAGGCGAAGGCCAGCAACCCGGCCACCGCCGGCCGGCTGGCCACTTCCTGGTTCATCGGGTTGGCGACGATACCGCTCAGCTCCGTCGACAGCCCGGCCTGGCGGCGGTCGTACGGCGCCAGCAGCAGGCGCCCGGCGGTCTCGGCGAAGTCGTTGACCGGGTAGTTGTCCCACAGCAGCGTCTTGCGCCCGAACGCCTTGGTCGCGTTCTTCGCATCGCTGACCGAGATCGAGGCCGGGACCACGTCGGTGCCGGTCCACTGCACCACCACGCGCGGGTCCAGCGCCTGCCGCAAGGTCGCCTTGTACGGCGATTCGGTGACGTTGAAGTACTCGGTCGGCACCATGATCAGCGCGCCGTGGCCGGCCGCGGCGATGTCCGCCTGCACCGCGTTGAGCAGCCGCGCCTGCGCGGTGGCCGCGGCCTGCTCACCGGCCGGACCGAACGCGGTGGCGTCGCCGGGGCAGTTCCACTTGGTGTATTCGATGTCGTCGAAGGCGATGTAGAAGCTGCGCACGCCGCGCGCGCGCAGCGCGGCGAACTTGCGCCGGATCGCCTGCAGGTCGGCCGCGTCGCTGTAGCAGATCGACGGACCCGGCGAGAGCGCGTAGACGAAGTTGATGTGCTCGCGGTTGGCCACCGCGGCCAGCTTGCCCAGCGCCGCCAGCGTGGCGGCCGGGTACGGCGCGCGCCAGCGATCGCGCGCGAACACGTCGTCCTTGGGGCTGTAGATGTAGGTGTTGGCCTTGAACCGCGCCAGGAACGCCAGGTGCGCGGCGCGCTCGGCCATGCTCCACGGCTTGCCGTAAAAACCCTCGATCGTGCCGCGCACCGGCATCGCCGGCGCGTCGGTCACCGCCACCGCGGCGATGCGCCCGTGCGCGACCAGCTGCCGGAAGGTCTGCGCCGCGTGGTACAGGCCGGCGTCGTCGCGGCCGGCCAGCACGATCCGCGTGCCCTGGCCGCTGGCCATGCTGCCCAGCGCATAGCCTTCCACGCGCTCCGGCACGTCCAGGTCGACGGCGGCCAGCGCGTCGCGCACCGGCGCCGCGTCGACGGTGCCGAGCACCACCGACACCGCCTGCGGGTCGCGCGGCAGCGTGCTGGCGCGGCGGATGCGCGAGACCCCGGCCTCGCGCAGCACCGTACGCACCAGCGCGTCGGTGGCCGGATCGGGCGTGCCGGCCTGCACCAGCACCACCGACGACCCCAGCGGCAACTCCGGCCCGAGCAGGCGCAGCGCGGTCGGCGCCGGGTACACCGCCGGCAGCGTCGCCGGTGCCGCCGCCACGGCCGGCGCGGCGCTCGCCCCGGCCAGCAGCGCGAACGCCAGGATGGAGCGGCCAAGGCCGCAACGGCCAGCACGATCGGTTCGCATGCGCCCACTCCCTGATTGGTATTTCAGTGATTTTCAAATGGTATATACCACTTTCAACAGCGTCGCCACGCCCCGGCACCAGCGCCTGCAATGCAGGCGCCCCATGCTGCAGTGACACTTGCGTGGCGCGCGCGGGATGCGACATAAAAGGTCAGCGCCAGCGCGCGCCGCCGCACGCCGCCGCACGCCGCCGATGCCCATCGTCTCCGTCGCAAAGGCGCCGCAGCCGGGCGGCAAAATCAAACATTTGTTTAAAACACCCGCAACTTCGCCGAACTGGACAGCAATGCCGGCTTCGCGCAGACTGCCGCCCTTTCCGCTGCTTTGTTCCCGATGGCGCGACTGCTGCTGCTGCATGGCCCCAACCTCAACCTGCTCGGCACCCGCGAGCCGGGCGTGTACGGCCATGCCACCCTGGCGCAGATCGATGCCGCGCTGCAGGCCCAGGCCATCGCCGCCGGCCACGCGCTGGAGAGCCTGCAGTCCAACGCCGAGCACGTGCTGGTGGACCGGGTGCAGGCCGCGCGTGGCGACGGCACAGCCTTCATCCTGATCAACCCGGCCGCCTTCACCCATACCTCGGTGGCGCTGCGCGACGCGTTGGCGGCGGTGGCGATCCCGTTCATCGAGATCCACCTGTCCAACCCGCACAGCCGCGAGCCGTTCCGCCACCACAGCTATTTCAGCGACCACGCGGTCGGCGTGGTCTGCGGCTTCGGCGCCGACAGCTACCGCTATGCGATGGACGCGGCACTGACCCGGCTGGGAGCGGCCGCATGAACCGCCTCCACGCCTGCCGCCGCGCCGCAACGGCGCCGCACACCCCCGTCTGAGCCCCCGGGCCGCGCGCCCGGTCTTTTTCAAAGTCACCTCACGAGGCCGTTATGGATCTCCGCAAAATCAAGAAACTGATCGACCTGCTGGAAGAATCGAATCTCGCCGAGATCGAGATCAAGGAAGGCGAGGAAAGCGTGCGCCTGGCGCGCACCCCCAAGGGCATGACCGCCAGCGCACCGCAGTACGTAGCCGCCGCCCCCGCGGCCGCGCCGGCCGCGGCCGCATCGATGCCGATGAGCTCGCCCACCGAGGCCTCCACCGGCGGCAGCGCCAAGCCCGGCAACGCCCTGCCCGAGGGCCACGTGCTGCGCGCGCCGATGGTCGGCACCTTCTACACCTCGCCGTCGCCGGACAAGCCCGCCTTCGTCAGCGTCGGCCAGACGGTCAAGGCCGGCGAGACCCTGGCGATCATCGAGGCGATGAAGATGTTCAACCCGATCGAAGCCGACGTCTCCGGCACCATCGTCGCGATCCTGGGCGAAAGCGGGCAGCCGGTGGAGTTCGACCAGCCCTTGTTTGTCATCGGCTGAGACGCCGGGATTGGGGAATCGTGATTCGGGATTCGCAACAGCGGCCGCACGAGCGCCTGGACGTCTGGTGCGACGCGATGGCGCTGGTCGAAGCGACCTACCGGCTCACCCAGGATTTCCCGGATGCCGAACGCTTCGGACTGACGGCCCAGATGCGGCGCGCCGCGATCAGCGTTCCCTCCAACATCGCGGAGGGTGCCGCGCGGCGCTCCACCGCCGAATACCTGCGCTATCTGTCGATGGCGCGAGGCTCGCTGGCGGAGTTGGATACGCAACTGCAGATCGCGATACGGCTGCAATTCTGTGCGACCGACGCGGCAACCCATGATCTCTTGAACCGCACGTTCTCCAGGCTCAACGCATTGATCCGCACGCTGGACGATTCGCGACACCTGCGCGATGCCGGCGCCCTTTACGAATCCCCAATCTCGAATCCCGAATCCCATGCTCGATAAAGTCGTCATCGCCAATCGCGGCGAAATCGCGCTGCGCATCCTGCGCGCGTGCCATACGCTCGGCATCCGCACGGTCGCGGTGCATTCCACCGTGGACCGCAACCTCAAGCACGTGGCCATGGCCGACGAGTCGGTGTGCATCGGCCCGGCGCCCTCGTCGGAGAGCTACCTCAACATCCCGGCGCTGATCGCCGCGGCCGAGGTCACCGACGCCCAGGCCATCCACCCCGGCTACGGCTTTCTGTCGGAGAACGCCGACTTCGCCGAGCGCGTGGAGCAGTCCGGCTTCATCTTCATCGGGCCCAAGGCCGACACCATCCGCCTGATGGGCGACAAGGTCGAGGCGATCCGCGCGATGAAGGCCGCCGGCGTACCATGCGTGCCCGGCTCGGGCGGCCCGCTGGGCGAGGACATCGTCGCCAACACCAAGATCGCCCGCGAGATCGGCTACCCGGTGATCATCAAGGCGGCCGGCGGCGGCGGCGGCCGCGGCATGCGCGTGGTGCATTCGGAGGCCGCGCTGAAGGCCGCCATCGAGACCACCAAGTCCGAGGCCAAGGCCGCCTTCAGCAACGACCAGGTGTACATGGAGAAGTTCCTGGAGAACCCGCGCCACGTGGAGATCCAGGTGCTGGCCGACGGCCAGGGCAACGCCATCCACCTCGGCGAGCGCGACTGCTCGATGCAGCGCCGCCACCAGAAGGTGGTGGAGGAAGCGCCGGCGCCAGGCATCACCGAGGAACTGCGCAACGAGATCGGCAAGGTCTGCGTGGACGCCTGCATCCGCATCGGCTACCGCGGCGCCGGCACCTTCGAGTTCCTGTTCGAGAACGGCCGCTTCTACTTCATCGAAATGAACACGCGCATCCAGGTGGAGCACCCGGTCACCGAGCGCATCACCGGCATCGACCTGGTCTGCGAGCAACTGCGCATCGCCGCCGGGCACAAGCTCAGCATCAAGCAGAAGGACATCGTCCTGCGCGGCCATGCGATCGAGTGCCGCATCAACGCCGAGGATCCGGAAACCTTCATGCCCAACCCGGGCCTGATCACCGGCTTCCACCCGCCCGGCGGCCCCGGCGTGCGCGTGGATACGCACATCTACAGCGGCTACAAGGTGCCGCCGAACTACGACTCGATGATCGGCAAGCTGATCGTGCACGGCCCCGACCGCGAGACCGCGATCGCGCGCATGCGCGTGGCGCTGAGCGAGATGGTGGTGGACGGCATCAAGACCAACATCCCGCTGCAGCAGCGGATCATGCGCGACAAGGGCTTCCAGGCCGGCGGCCAGAACATCCACTACCTGGAAAAGCGTCTGGCCGAGCGCAAGAACAAGTCGATCGCGTTGTAGGAGAGGCCGGGATTCGGGATTCGGGATTCGGGATGACCTGCCTGCGGCTGTTGAACGCCGGGATTCGCAAGGCGGAGTTCGGGTCCTGATCCGTTCCTGGTGAGGGCGGCAGGGCCGTGAGCCGCCTCGACTGTCGCCGATGCGTTTGCGGGGTGCCGGAGATCGCACCCCGGTTACTCGCTTGTCCCGCGGCGGCATCGCCAGCGGTCTTGCATCAGCGCCTGGCGTAGCGGCTGGGCGGTTCGCCTGTGTGACGGCTGAAGGCGACGCTGAAGCTGCTGGTGGAGCCGTAACCGACGCGCTGCGCCACGTCGGCCACGCTCGCCCCATCGCGCCGCAGCAGGTCCTTCGCCACCCGCATGCGCCAGGCCAGCACGTACGCCATCGGCGCCACGCCGACGGTGCGGGTGAAGCGCTCGAAGAAGGTCGAGCGCGACAGCGCCGCCACCCGGGCCAGTTCGCCGACGGTCCAGGCGTGGTCGATGCGGGCATGGATCTGCGCGAGCGCCGGCGCCAGCCGTGCGTCGCCCAGGCCGCGCAGCAGGCCCGGCGGCGCATTGCCCGCGCTGGTCCAGCGCATGGCCTCGACCAGCAGCATCTGCACCAACCGCGACAACATGTAGTCGTTGCCCGGTTTCCTGTCCTGGTACTCCTCGCCCACCATCCGCACCAAGTGCATCAGCCGGCCTGCGCCCTGCACATGCACCACCGCCGGCAATAGCGAGACCAGCAGCCCGGCATTGGCGCTGTCGAACAGGAAGGCGCCGCCCAAGGCCAGCATGTCCGGCGCACCGCCCTGCTCGCCGTGGCGCAACTCGCCTTGCCCGCCCGCAACGACCTGCGGATCGATGAACACCGGCGGCGCCGGCAAGACGCCGGACAGGGTGAACGCCGGCGTGGTCGGCAACAGCACGAAATCCCCTGCCCCGATCGCGACCGGCGGGTGTCCGTCCACTGCCAGCACCGCACTGCCCTCCAGGACGATGCAGAACCCCGGTTGCCCGTACGCGGCATAGCGCACCGCCCAGCGCCCCTTGCCGCTGATCAGGTTGGCGAACACCGCCTGTGGGTGCAGCAATCGCACGACATCGGAGAGCGGATCGCGCATTTCGGACGACGACTAAAGCGAAGCGGATTCTGGATTATCGATCATCCGGGGTCCCGCGCCTATCGTGTCCTCCCGAATCCCCACTCCTGGAGAACGCAATGAAGACCGTCCTGATCACCGGCTGTTCCTCCGGCTACGGCCTGGAAACCGCGCGCCATTTCCTGTCGCAAGGCTGGAACGTCGTCGCCAGCATGCGCCAGCCGCAGCAGTTGCTGCTGCCGGCGTCGCCGCAACTGCGCCTGCTGGCGCTGGACGTGACCGATGCCGACAGCATCGCGCGCGCGCTGGCGGCCATCGGCCCGATCGACGCACTGGTCAACAACGCCGGCATCGGCCTGTTCGGCGCGTTCGAGGCCACGCCGATGGCGACCGTGCGCGCGGTGTTCGAGACCAATACCTTCGGCACGATGGCGGTGTGCCAGGCGGTGATTCCGCAGTTCCGCCAGCAACGCGCCGGCGTCATCGTCAACGTGACCTCCAGCGCCACGCTGGCGCCGTTCCCGCTGGTCGCCGCATACACGGCCAGCAAGACCGCGATCCAGGGCTTCACCGCGTCGCTGGCGCACGAACTCGCGGCGTTCGACGTGCGGGTCAAATTGGTGGAACCCGGCTACGGGCCGTCCACCCGCTTCACCGCCAATGGGCAGCAGCGCATGCAGGGGCTGATCCCGGACGCCTATGCGCCCTTCGCCGGCGAGGTGTTTGCGCGCCTGGGCCAACCGGCAGCGGTGACCACGCCCGGCGATGTGGCCCAGGCGATCTGGGACGCCGCCAACGACGCCAGCGACCGGTTGCATTACCCCGCCGGCGCCGACGCCCTGGCACTGTCCGCGCAACCCCAGCCGCACCGGGCGCCCGCCACACAGCGCTGATCTCCCAATCGCGACGACCTGACAGGATCCGGGAACCCGCTCTAGCGGTTCCCCATTCCCGGTTCCCCACTCCCGGCTACTTCCCCTGCTGGGTTCCCGCCACCGGCTCCACGCCCAGGCTCGAGGTCGGGCTGACGATCATCACCGTCTCGGTGGAGCCGTCCGGCCAGACGATCTGGAAGGTGCTGCCCGGGGCCAGGGTGGAGAACGGCATGCCGCTGTTGGCACGGTAGATCGCCGCCACCTGCGCGGCGCCGGCGCGGCGCACGTCCGGCGCGGCGTGCGCGGTGGTCAGTTCGACCTTGGACAGGCCGCGGTAGCGCTGTTCGGCGGTGTCGATCAGCAACAGGCCCGCCGCCGCCGCCGAATAGGCGACGAAGGCCAGGACCCAGAACCAGAATTTGGCGCCGTGCAGCCATCGCCGGTAATTCATGAGCCTGCTCCCTTGCTGTCCACCAATCGATTGACCATGTCGTTCATCGTGTCCGTGCCTTGCCGCGGCACCGCGGCGTCGTAAACAAAACTGCTGAAGTCCTGGGTGGGGTCGCGCGAGCAGATCCCGCCGTTGGCGCAATAGCGGGTCATCAACTCGCTGTCCGGGCCGCAATCCAATCCCAGCCTGCAGGCGGCCAACTGCCAGGCCAATTCGGAAAACTGGGTGCCGGCCACGCGCCCGTCCAGGCTGTCGTCGCCGCTGGCGGCCAGGCCCATCGCCGGCGACAGCGCCACGTAGGCATCGGGATCGCCGGAGGCGCGCACCCGCGCGACCAGATCGCGCTTGTACTCGGCGCCGGCATGCAACGGCTGGCCCAGCGCCAGCAGCGCCGCTTCGGCGGCCAGGTTGCCGCCGCGCGCAGCCTGTATGCGCTGGGCGACGATGGCTTGGCGGGTCAGGCCGTCGCCGGGCGCGAACCCGGCGCAGCGGCGGCCGACGCGGGCGCGCGCCTGCACCATCTGCGCGGAGGTCGGCAGGCGCGCGTCGGCGATCGCGCGGGTATCGGCTCCATAGCCGACCGGGTCCATCGCATAGCCGGCGCAGTAGTCGTAGATGCGGCTGAGCCGCCAGGACGCCTCGGGGTCGCCGTGCGCGGCGGCGATCGACAGTTGCTGCGCGGCGCGGTAGAGGTCGGCGCCGCGTTCGCCCTCGGCGTCCCCGTGCCGGCGCCCTGGCGTGGACGCCGGCAGCGACGCGGTGGCCGACGCGACAGGCGCAGGGGCGGCAGCGGCCGCCACCGCGGTCGCCGGCATGGACGCTGCCGGTGCAGCCGGCAGCGACAGCACGCGATAGGCGACCACGCCCAGCAACAGCGCGGCGGGCGCCAGCAACAGCCAGGTTGGACGGGACACGACGGGCATGCGCGAAAGAGCCGGACAACGGGCAGAAGCGCAGCCGGACCCCCTGTCGCCCGGCCGCTGCGAGCCGGCAGTCTACCCCAGGCCACGGCCGCGGCATGCGCCAAATGCGGGCGGCGGCACCGGTGCACGGACGCGCGGAGCGGCGGCACGGACGAACGGCAGGCGGCGGCGGTCGTGGCACCACGCCGCAGTCCCGGTCTTGGCATCGCCTGACGGCGTTGTCGGATCCTTTCAGCCGGCCGGCGCAGGCGGGCTGGACAGGGGCCGGCCGCATCGCATCCCCGACAGCGGTTCCCGCGGTCCTGTCGGCGGGCGGGGCGCCGGCCGCGCGGGAATACGGCCGGACACGATGACGCTCCGGCCCTCTCGGCGAACCGCGGCAGCGGCGCGACGCCGCGCACACCCTCGCGTGGGCGCATTGCGAACACGGCCGTCTGGACGTGGGGCGTGCGTCACCCGCCGACACGCACGCCCTGCTCCGCTTCGCCGGCCAGACAGCCTCCAGCGCGAAGCCCGCCGCCCGTCTAAGATGCGCGCTTCCCCTCGTTGCCCCACCGACCGATGCCGTTCCTCGAACTGACCCTGCGCTGCACCGACGCCACCCAGCCCCGCTACGAGACCGCGCTGGAGGATGTCGGCGCGCTGGCGGTGACCCTGCTCGATGCCGACGCCGACACCAGCAACGAACGCGCGATCCTGGAACCGGGCGTGGGCGAGACCCCGCTGTGGGGCACGCTGGTCCTGACCGCGCTGTTCCCCGAGGAGCAGGACGCGCTGGTGCTGCTGGCCGCGCTGGAGGCGTTCGACCCCGGGCTGGACTGGACCCAGGCCACCTTCCGCAAGGTCGACGACCAGGACTGGGAACGGGCCTGGCTGGACCAGTTCCAACCGATGCGCTTCGGCGCGCGCACCTTCATCGTGCCGTGGAACCACGACCTGCCGGAGGAGGCCAGCGGCGCCGATGCCGCCGTGGTGCGCCTGGATCCGGGCCTGGCGTTCGGCTCCGGCACCCACCCGACCACCGCGCTGTGCCTGCGCTGGCTGGACGCGCTGGCCACCGACGGCGTCCTGGCGCAGGCGCGCGTGCTGGATTTCGGCTGCGGCTCGGGAATCCTGGCGCTGGCTGCGCTGAAGCTGGGCGCCGCCGCCGCGGTGGGCGTGGACAACGACCCGCAGGCGCTGCTGGCCAGCCACGACAACGCCGAGCGCAACGCGGTTGGCGAGCGCCTGGCCGTGTACCTGCCCGCCGACGAACCGGCGGCCACCTATCCGGTGGTGGTGGCCAACATCCTCGCCTCGGCGCTGGATGCGCTGGCGCCGACCCTGGCCGCGCGCGTGGCGCCGGGCGGGCGCATCGCCCTGTCCGGCATCCTGCACGGCCAGGAACAGGAGCTGCTGCAGCGCTACGCACCGTGGTTCACCCAGCTGCGCACCGAACAGGACGGCGACTGGATGCGCATCGACGGCGTACGCCGGGACTGAACCGGGGCACGGCCACGCCGGGGCGCGGCCCACCGCAAGGCCAGCCGGCCCGTTGCGCTAGAGACAGTATCGCTAACATTTAACTGATGGACAGCGCTGCGAACCAAGCGCAGCAGCCGGCGCGGCTATATCTCGCCTCCCCTGCGGAGGTGCGTGTGAACAGCAAGCTGTACGAACGGGTGCGCGAAGCGCGCAAGCTCACCGGCCTCACCCAGGAGGCCCTGGCGCTGGACCTGGGCGTGACCCGCAGCGCCGTGGCGCAGTGGGAAATGGCCGAAGGCACCGCGCCGGCGCTGGAGCACCTGATCGCCCTGGCCCGCCGCAGCGGGCTGCACTTCGAGTACCTGGCCACCGGCCGTGGCGAGCGCGTGTTCGGCGAACCGATGGCGGCGGACGCCGCGGCCATCGGCGAGCTGCCCAGCCACTACCAGTTCACCGACCAGCAACTGCGCCTGCTGGAGCGCTTCGACAGCCTGAGCCCGCGCCAGCGCGCCGGCTTGCTGGACCTGCTCGACACCCGCAAGTCGCGCTGAGCCGCCGCGAGACCCTCGCTCCCTAGAGCGTCCAGCGCTGACAAAGGCCACGATCCACCGGCAGCGCACTGCAGATCCAGCCGGCGCGTGCTTGAATACGGCTCTCGCCGTCGTCGCCCGCGCGCATGCCCGATCGCACTCCGCCCCGTCCCAGCCTCGCCACCTTGCTGCGTCAGCCCGATCCGTCCGCCACACAGGGCGAGACCCCGGTCGCGCCGGCGGCGGGCGGTGACGCGCCGGCAGCCGCGACGCCGCTGACCGACACCGCAGCGCCGAGCGTCTCGCCAGCGTCTGCGAACGTGAAGCCGGCCGAAGAGGAGGCCGACGCGGTCCACGCCGCACCTGACGCGGGCAACCTGGAAGCGCTGCCGCCCGCGTCGGCGACGGACCCCGCACTGGCACCGGACACGGTCGCGTCCCCCGCGACCGCCCCCACCTCGCCAGTGTCCGCCGCCGCCGCGCCCAGCTTCCTGCATGGCCCGCGCGAACGCCGCCCGGTGCTGCGTGCCGCGCCCTGGCAGTGGATCGCACTGGCCGGGCTGGGCCTGCTGCTGGCGCTGCAGATCCTGATCGCCGATCGCCAGCGCCTGGGCGCCGACCCGCGCTGGCGGCCATGGGTGGCCGGGGTCTGCCAGGTCTTGCGCTGCAGCGTGCCGGCCTGGCGCGAGCCGGCCGCCTTCACCATGCTCAGCCGCGAGGTGCGGCCGTTGCCCGGCCATGCCGGCACCCTGCAGGTGCAGGCGACCTTCCGCAACGACGCGCGCTGGGCGCAGGCCTGGCCGCTGCTGCAACTGTCGCTGGCCGACGCCGACGGCCGCACCATCGGCAGCCGCGTACTGCGCCCGCAGGAGTACCTGGGGCGCGCACGGCCGGACAGCGCCACACTGGCGCCGGGACAGAGCGCACAGATCGCGTTCCAGGTGCGCGAACCGGCCGCCGAGACTGCGGCATTCAGTTTCGATTTCCACTGAGAACGCTGCGTTCGGGCACTACGCCATGGCAGCGGCGCAGGCCACGCGCTAGACTCGTCCCCCCGCGCCGGCCCTCCTGCCGTCCGGCGCCGCTGTCATCCGGGGATCCGTCGAACTTGAACGCCGCCACCACTCGTCCTGACTCCAGTCGCGGCGCGCCGAAGCCGCCGCTGCGCGAACACGTGGCGCAATCGGTCCGCCGCTACCTGCGCGACCTCGACGGCTGCGACGCCGACGACGTGTACGAGATCGTGCTGCGCGAGATGGAGATCCCGTTGTTCGTGGAAGTGCTCAACCATTGCGAAGGCAACCAGAGCCGCGCCGCCGCGCTGCTGGGCATCCACCGCGCCACCCTGCGCAAGAAGCTCAAGGAATACGGGCTGGCCTGAGGGAGGCCGGGATTGGGGATTCGGGATTCGGGATTCGGGATGACCAGCCTGCGGCTGGTGAAAAGCTGGGAATCGGGAATCGGCGTGCTGTCCTGCATGACTTGACTGTCAAGCGATCCGACACACACAGCGACACAGCTTCTAGCGCCTGTGCATCGCCCTCGTAGGAGCGGCTTCAGCCGCGACGCCTGAAATCCACCAGGCGATAGCGAACGCACTACCGCGGCGAAGAAACCACCGAACGCCGAAGCGCACGCCTCGCCATTGTGGGAGGGGCTTCAACCCTGACGCGACACTGGCTGCAGCACCAGGGCTGCAGCCCTACTACAACGAATCCGACGCCGCACCATCGCAACAAAGCGCGACCGCATCACTCAACTTCCATCGCCGGCCAGACGAACGGCTGTGGGTATCCGAAAGCAATTCTTGCCCTCTTGTTGCGCGATTAGCGCCGGCGCGCAATCGGTAAGCATCGCGGCTAAAGCCGCTCCTACGCAGGCGCAACACTCTCACCGCGCGACGCTCCAGCGAATCCCAAATCCCACCATCCCCAATCCCCGCCCCTCACACCCACCCATAGCGGATCAGGTGGAAGAACACCGGCGCCGCAAAACACACCGAGTCCAAGCGATCGAGCACGCCGCCGTGCCCTTCGATCATGTGGCCCCAGTCCTTGATGCCGCGGTCGCGCTTGATCGCCGACATCACCAGGCCGCCGAAGAAGCCCATCAGGTTGGCGACCAGCGCCAGCGCGAACGCCTGCAGCGGCGAGAACGGGGTGATCCACCACAGCGCCGCGCCCAGCAGGCTGGCCGAGAGGATGCCGCCGACGAAGCCTTCCACGGTCTTGGACGGCGACAGCTTGGGCGCGATCAGGTGCCGGCCCAGCAGCTTGCCCCACACGTACTGCAGCACGTCGGAGGACTGCACCACGATCACCAGGAACGCGAACAGCAGCAGGTTGCGGTCCTCGTAGCCGGGAATGCGCAGGTTCAGCAGCGCCGGCACGTGCGAGATGCAGAACACGCTGATCATCAGCCCCCACTGCACCTTGGCGGTGCGCTCCAGGTAGCGCGTGGTGTCGCCGCCGATGGTGGACAGGATCGGCAGCACCAGGAACGCGTAGACCGGGATCAGCAGCGTGTACAGGCCGTACCAGTCGCTCCACACCAGCCAGTACTGCCACGGCAGCACCACGTAGAACGCGGCCAGCAGCGCGTAGTAGTCGCCGCGCCGGGTGGGAGTGAGGGTGATGAATTCGCGCAGCGCGAACAGCGACACCAGCGCGAACAGCACGATCACGCCCAACCGGCCGAAGGCGAACGCCAGCGCCACCACCGCCGCCATCACCCACCAGGCGCGGATTCGCGCCACCAGGTTGTCCAGTACCGCACTGGGCCGTTCGCGCGCGCGCCAGCGCAGCGTCTCGGCGATCAGCGTGGCCACCACCAGCACCGTGGCGATGCCCAGGAACAGCCACACCGTCTGTTGCCGCATCGAGGATTGCTGCAGGTGTTCGCTCAGCGCGATCGGATTCATCGGGCGGCCTCCGCCTGCTCCGGCGCCAGCGCCAACAAGGCCGCACGCGCGCGATCGAGAAAGGCCTGCTTGTCCTCGCCGGCGCCCAGCCGCAGCGGTTCGCCGAAGGTGGTGGTGCACAGCAACGGCAACGGCAGCCACTTGCCCTTGGGCATCACCCGCTTGAGGTTGTCGATCCACACCGGCACGAACTCCAGTTCCGGACGCTGCCGCGCCAGGTGATAGAGACCGCTCTTGAACGGCAGCAGCCCCTCCTCGGTATTGCGGGTGCCTTCCGGGAACAGGATCAGCGAGCCGCCGCCGTCGACCGCCTCGCACAGGCAGGCGATCGGATCGCGCTGGCGCTGCTGCGGATCGCGCTCGATCAGCACGCCGTTGAACACCGCGTGGATCAGGTAGCGGCGCAACGCGTCGCGCTGCCAGTAGTCGGCCGCCGCCACCGGCCGCACCTCGCGTCGCAGCGCTGCCGGCAACGACGACCAGATCAGCACGAAATCGCCGTGGCTGGCGTGGTTGCCGTAGTACACGCGGCGCTCGCCGGACGGCATGCAGCCGCGCCACAGCGCACGTGCGCCGGTGAGTAGACGGATCGCGGCACTGCAGCCGCGGGCGATCAGACGGGCGATCATTTCCACTCCAGTTCGCGCACGATGGCGCGCACGCGAATCACGATGGTCAGGGCGGCGGCGGCGATCAACAGCGCCAGCGCCACGGCAAGAAGCATGTAGGCCAGTGTGGTGTGCTGCAGCAGCAATGCAGCGGCCGCCGCCAACGCGGCCAGCGACAGCCAATGCATGCGCTGCACGCGCGCCATCGGCCCCTGCAACGGTTCGCGCACCGCGCAGGCCAGGCCGAGCATGCGCACGTAGGCGGTGCCCACGCACACCAGCGCAGCGGCCCAGCCCAGTTCCGCGCCGATGCCCAGCACCGGCTGCAGGCCATAGCCCACGCCCAGGCACACCGCCACGTCCGACAGCCGGTCCGGCGCCTCGTTGTACACCGCCCCGGCACGGCCGATCATCTGCGCCTGCTGCGCCAGCAGCCCGTCCAGGCGGTTGCACAGCAGCCGCGCCTGCAGCGCCAGTGCCGCCAGCACAAGCAGCGCGGCGGCATTGACCGGCGGCTCGCGCCAGGCCAGGACGAACATCAGTGCCGCCAGCACCGCGCACGCCAGTCCGGTCCAGGACACGCCATTGGGCGTGGCCCCACGCGCGCGCAACGCCAGCGCCAGGCGCGCCCGCCACTGCGCACGCCGCGCCTGCCAGGTCGAAGCGGCCATCAGTCGCCGCCTCCACAGCCGCCGCAGCCACCACCGCCGCAACTGCTGCCGCCGCCATCGCTGCTGCCGGCACCACAGCTACTGCAGTTCGTCGTTGAACACCGGCCGCCATGGCCGTTGGGCGCCGGTGTGCGCAAAGCGTGGTAATCGGCCCAGGGCGTGGTCATCAGCACACTGGTGCCGGCCAGGGCCAGCGGCAGCGCCAGATGCGAACCGGGCGCCAGCGAGGGAGCGGCGACGCCGTCGCGCCAGGCCGCCTCGCGCTCGGCCAGCAGCGCGTCGCCGGCGACGCTGCGCCGCGGCGGCGTGAGCAGGAAGCCGAGCGCAACGACCGCGACCACCACCATCGCCGCAACCAGAAAGCCGATCGGGCGCTGCAACTGCAGGCCGATGCGCAGCTTTAGCAGACCCAGCATCCACAGCGCCAGCAACGGTGCGGCGCCGAACAGGCGTGCGCACAACGCCTGTCCATGGCCCAGCCACAGCCCCTTGTCGACCAGCGAGCGGCGCAGCGGCGCGGCGTCGCGCCGCAACGCGGCCAGCGCCGGCTGCAGGTGCGGCTGCGCGCGCACGATCGCCAGCGCGCGCTGCAGCGCTGGCGGTGCGGCGACACGGGTGAGCCGCAGCCGCGCGTGGCGGCGCACATGCGGTTCGGCCTGCAGGCGCACCGCGTCGGCCGCCAGCAGCAAGGCCAGTTGCTGATCGGCGACGCGCTCGCTGCCGCCGGCCAGGTAGGCCAGCTCGGTGGCGTCCAATGGCGTATCGAGCGCCGCGCGGCGCAGTCCGCGCACGGCCAGGCGCAGGCGCGTGCCCAGGCTCCAGGCCAGGCCGATGCCGGCCAGGAACAGCAGCAGGAACGGCGGTCCCGGCCAGTGCAGCGGCGAGAGCGGGCCGTTGCCCTGCCATAGCACCGCGAACAGCAGCGCTGCGCCCAGCATCCAACCCCACAGGGCGATGCCGCCGCGCGTGGACGCGGTGCGGCGCGTGCGCGCCTGGCGCATTGCCGGCGCGGGCGGCCGCGTGCCGGCCGGCGCCGGCCAGCACGCCGTTGGCGGCTCGCCGAAGTAGTGCCGGTACTGCGTCAGGGTAGCCGCGTACTGGGCCTGGAAGCGCGCGGCGTCGGCCGGGTCGCCGCGCCCGGGATGGTGGTGCAGGGTGCGGCGCAGGACCTGCGGACAGAACCGCTGCCAGTACTCGCGGGTGTCGGTGAGGTGCGTGTGCCAGGCCTGGTCGACCAGCGGACTCGGCGTGATCTCCTCGCCGGCGACGCAGGCCAGGAAGCAGAAACGCCGGTACTCCTCGACCACTTGCGTGGCCAGCGCCGGCGACACGCCGGCCTCCTCGGCGACGCGACGCTCGAACGCCGCCAACGCCGTCTCGCCCTCGCCGAAGCCGTCGGCCTGCAGGCGCTGCCACAAGGCCGCGTAATCGGGATCGACCACGGCCGGCCGCAGCGGCGTGGACGTTCGCGTCATCGCATCGCCTCCCAGCCGGCCGGCGCCGTGCACAGCGCCACCACCAAGGCCAGCACCTGCAAGGCGAAGCACAGCAACTGCCGCCGCAGCAGGCGGCGCATGCCCTGCCAGCGCGCCAGCCAGTCGCGCGGCGGCGGCAGCGTGCGCAGCAGGCCCAATCGCTGCAGGGCCGCGTCCAGGTCGGCACCGGCGCACGGCAGGTCCGGTTCGGCCAGAACCGCCTCCAGCAGCGCCACGTCCAGGCCGACCCGCGCCGCCCAGTAGCGCTGCAACAGGCCCGCCAACGCGGCGACGCCGCACCAGACCACCGCAAGCAGCGCGCCGCCGCCGGCGTACCACGCCGCTAGCGCCACCGTCACCGCGAGCAATAGCAGCGACAGCCGATCCAGCGGCGCCCCCTGACGCAGCACCGCCGCCATCGTGCGCAGTTCCAGCGGCGTGCTCATGCCGGCAGCTCCTGCGCCTGCAGCGGCGCCGGCGGTGCAGTGCAGGCGGCGGCGATGGCGGCACGCTGCGCCGGTCCCAGCACGATGCGTGGCGCGCGGGTCCGCAACAGCGCCAGCGCGTCGTCCAGCGTGGCGGCACGGCCGCTGCGCAGCAGCCAGGTGGCGAACGCGGCCGCGCTGCGCGAATAGCCCAGCGCACAGCAGGCCAGCACCGCGCCGTGCGTGCGTGCCGACGCGATCGCGTCGGCGGCCGCGCGCAAGGCCGCAGCCGGCGGTGCCACCAGGTCCAGCATCGGCACCACGCGGTCGTGCGCCTGCGCCTCGCGCAACGACAGTTCCGCACTGACGTCGACCACCGCGGCGAAGCGCGTGCGCTCGCCGCGGCCGGGCATGCGCCCGAGCCAGACGCCGTCGGCGATCTCGCGCGGCGCCGGATCGCGCCAGGTCCAGGCACGCGAGTTGAGCCAGGCGGCGGCCAGGTACGGCGCGTACAGCCAGCGCGCGGCCAGGCTCAGGCGGCCGTCGTCACGCTTCTGCAGGCCCAGCGGGCCGAGCAGCGCATAGCTCAGCGCGACCAGCAGCAGCGACAGCGCCGGCCACAGCAGCCACCAGCCGGCACCACCGAGCGCGCGTGCGGCGGCCACGCAGGCCGCGCTGCCGAGCAGGTACAGCGCGGCCAGGCGCCAACGCCGCGGATCGCGCGCCGGTGCCGCGGCGCGCCATGGCGCGGCGATGCGCTCCGGCCACAGCCACACGCACAGCCAGCCGGCGGCCAGGCCGGTGGGCACGTCGAGGAAATGATGCTGGTAGGTGGTCAGCACCGACAGCCCGATCAGCGCGAACCAGCCGTGCAGGGCCAGCCGCGCCAGTCCGTGCAGGTGCTGCGCATAGCGCACCCACAGCACCACCAGCAGCACGATGTGCAGCGACGGCGCCTGGTTGAACGGCTTGTCGAAGCCGAGCAGCACCGCGAACAGCCAGCCGAACACGCCCTCGGTCGGCGGCCGCTCGAAACTGAAGCGCAGCGGCCACAGCAGGAAGCAGCCCACCGCCAGCACCTGCGCGGTGAGCAGGCGCCGCGCATGCGTGTCCAGTTCGGCGCGCGTGCGGCAGACGAAGAACGAGATCACGTAGAACAGGTCGATCGACCAGTACGGGACGATGGTCCACGGCCAGAACGGGATCTGGGTTTCCCAGGCGAACGGCAGCGACGGCACGGCGGCGCGACGCGCGGCCAGCGTGTTGGCCAGGCCGTAGCTGAGGAAGAAGAACGGCCCCAGCAGCGCCAGCCAGGCCAGCGCCCGCCGCCACGGCCGCGCGGCCGCGGCGCTCATGGCGCGATCCGCTGCGCCAGCGACACGGTGAAGATGCCCCATTCGTCGATGCGCTGCTCCAGCTTGCGGAAGCCGGCCGCGCGCACCAGTTCGTCCATCTCCTGCTGGGTGCGCCGGCGCATCACCCAGGCCGCACCGCCGCGGTGGCTGGTCAGCGCGCGGGCGATGAACTCCAGCTGCGGATGCCAGGGCTGGCCGGTGTAGGCCAGGTAGCCGCCCGGTTCCACCGCCGCGGCCACGCCCTGCAGCGAGCGCAGCACCTGGTCGTTGTCCGGGAACAGTTCGTACAGGCCGGACACGACCGCCAGGGTCGGCCGCGGCTGCAGCGCGGCCAGCGCGTCGCGGTCGAAGGCATCGCCCTGCTCGAAGCGGGCGATGTCGGTGGCGCCGAGCGTGGCGATCAGCGCGCGGCCCTGCGCCACGTTCAAGGGGCTGAAATCGCGCAGCAGGATCGCGTCGGCGCGCTGGCTGCCGCCGGCCAGCGCTTCCAGCACGTAGCGGCCGTGGCCGGCGGCGATATCCAGCGCGCGCACCGGCAGGCCGGCGGCGCGCAGCCGCTGCATCGCCAGGCCCAGCAGCTCATGCAGATGCTGGCGGCGCACGCGGATGCCGCGCCAGCCGATCGCATCCAGGTAGTTGCGGTCGACCCTCCGCCCCAGCGGGCCGCGCCCGGCAGCCTGGTCGCGGTAGATGTAGTCCAGCGTGCTGCCGGAATCGAAACCGGTCTGCAGGCCGAGGGCGATACCTTCGGAGAGCTGCCCGCCCAGGCGCAGGCCGGCGCGCACGCCGCGCCAGCGCAGGTCCTGCAGGCTGTAGCGTTCCGGCGGCCAGGCCAGGCGCTCGGCTTCCTCGAAGGTCGGCCCGCGGCGGTGCGCGTGGCGCAGGCTGGGCAGTGCCGGTTCCTCGGCGAAGCGCTCGCGCACGAAGCGACGGATCTGCGCCAGCGCCGGCGCGCGATCACGCTCGCCCAGGGTGTCGTGGAAGAAACCGGGCAGCAGGTGGCGCTCCTTCACCGGCGAGGACAGGCGCTCGTAGAAGCGGTCCTGCGGGCCGCGGTGCACCACGAAATCGCTGCCGGACACCAGCAGCTGCACCGGCACGGTGATCGCCTGCGCATCGCCGACCACGCGGTCGGCCGTCGCGTACAGCCCCAGCAACACCCGCACCGAGATCGGCCGGGTGATCAGCGGATCGTCGCGATAGCTCTCGACCCGCGCCGGATCGTGGGTCAGCCACTGCGGCTTGACGTAGCTGTTGACGAAGAAGTTGCCGCGCAGCTTCTGCATCAGGGCCAGCCCGGGCCGCGCGAACGGCACGTACAGCTTGACCTTGAACGCTGGCGAGGCCAGCACCAGCGCGCGCAGCGGCGGCGCGTAGTCGTGCACCCAGGTGCTGGCGACCACCGCGCCCACGCTCTGCGCCACCACCACGATGTCCTGCACGGCGATGCCGTGGACCTCGCCGATGTGCGCGACGAAACGGTCCAGGTCGCGCACCAGCGCCGGGAAGCCGGGCGCGTCGCCGCGCGCGCCGGGCGAGCGGCCGTTGCCGCGCGCATCCCAGGCGAACAGCGCGCACTCGTCCAGGCCCAGTTCCTCGGCCAGGTGCATGACCCGCCCGGAATGCTCGTGGCCACGGTGCAGCAGCACCACCGCCCGCGGCGGCGCCGCCGGCGCGGGGGCCGGCCAGTGCCGATAGAACAGCCGTGTGCCGTCGAAACTGGCGAATTCGCTTTCGTTGACCTGCCGCATCCGTTGCCGATTCCCTGTCTGCCATGAATCCATTGGGTTCCCGCGGCCACGACGGCCGCACCCGCTCAGTCGCGCGCGTCCGCTTCGCGCAGTCCGGCCGCGACGCGGCGCACCGTCGTCGACACGCACAGGAACGCCACCACCCCAGCGAAGCCATTGACGGCTGGTGCGCCGGGCAACCCGCAGGCCAACAGCAGCCCCAGCACGCCGACGCAGAAGGCGCGGTCGCTCTTGCCCATCGGCCCATCGTAACGGCGGCTGGCGCCGACCATCAGCCCCAGCACCCCGGCATACTCGGTCAGCGCCGCGGTCAGCACCATCAGCCACACCCAGCCGCCCATTACGCCCGGCACGCTCAGCAGGCTCAGGTACAGCGCCGCATCGGCGATCACGTCGCACAGTTCGTTGAGGTAGGCGCCCAGCCGCGACTGCTGGCCGAATTCGCGCGCCAGCATGCCGTCCACCGCGTTCAAGGCCATCCGCAGCAGCATCCACAGCGGCAGCAGCGCGTACCACAGCGGCTGCGCCGCGCCTTGCGCGTACACCACCGCGGCGACCAGCAGCGACACCAGCGCCGCGGCCACCGTCACCTGGTTGGCGGTGACGCCGAGCCGGTCCAGCACGCGCACGCCCGGCCGCAGCAGGTCCTGGAAACGTCCTTTGAGGGCATAGATCGACACGCGCGTGGTCCTGACGGCGAGGGCGGGGCGGCGACAGCCTAATGCATCGTGGCGTCTGCGCGCGCGGCCGCAGCCACGGCGCAGGTGTTCTGCACGGTCCGCGCGCGGCTCCACGGCGGGGCGCGCGCACTGTGTGCCGGCGCTGCCGCGCATGCGATCCGCCGGCCCGTGGGCACGGCCGGCCGGGCGTCGGCGGGCCTCAGCGCCTACAATGGCGGCCCGTTCCGCTGCCCCCGCCCTGCCCCATGTCCTCCGATTTCCTGCCCGTGCGCCGGGCGCTGCTGTCCGTTTCCGACAAGACCGGCCTGATCGACCTGGCCCGCGCGCTGGCCGCGCGCAACGTCGAACTGCTGTCCACCGGCGGCACCGCCAAGGCCCTGCGCGAGGCCGGGCTGGCGGTGAAGGACGTGTCCGAACTGACCGGCTTCCCGGAAATGATGGACGGCCGGGTCAAGACCCTGCACCCGCTGGTGCACGGCGGCCTGCTCGGCCGCGCCGGCACCGACGATGCGGTGATGGCCGAGCACGGCATCGCCGCGATCGACCTGCTGGTGCTCAACCTGTATCCGTTCGAGGCGGTCACCGCCAAGGCCGACTGCACGCTCGCCGACGCGGTGGAGAACATCGACATCGGCGGCCCGGCGATGCTGCGCTCGGCGGCCAAGAACTTCGCCCGCGTGGCCGTGGCCACCGACCCGGCGCAGTACGCCGAACTGCTGGCCGAACTGGAGGCCAACGACGGCCGGCTGTCGGCGGCCAAGCGCTTCGCCCTGGCCGTGGCCGCGTTCAACCGCGTCGCCCAGTACGACGCGGCGATCAGCAACTACCTGTCCGCGGTCACCGCCAGCGACGCCGCGGTGCCGACGCGCAGCGCGTTCCCGGCGCAGATGAACTCCAGCTTCGTCAAGGTGATGGAACTGCGCTACGGCGAGAACCCGCACCAGCAGGCCGCGTTCTACCGCGACCTCTCCCCCACGCCCGGCACCCTGGCCACCTTCACCCAGCTGCAGGGCAAGGAGCTGTCCTACAACAACATCGCCGACAGCGATGCGGCCTGGGAATGCGTGCGCCAGTTCGACGCGCCGGCCTGCGTCATCGTCAAGCACGCCAACCCGTGCGGCGTGGCGGTCGGCGCCGGCTGCGGCGATGCCTACGAACTGGCCTACGCCACCGACCCGACCAGCGCCTTCGGCGGCATCATCGCCTTCAACCGGCGCCTGGATGCGGCCACCGCGCAGGCGATCCTGGACCGCCAGTTCGTCGAGGTGCTGATCGCCCCCGACTACGACGACGCCGCGCTGGAGTACGCCAAGAAGAAGGCCAACGTGCGCGTGCTGCGCATCCCCGCCGGCGACGGCGCCTACGGCATCGACAGCAAGCGGGTCGGCTCCGGCATCCTGCTGCAGACCAGCGACGCGCACGTGGTGCCGCGCGATGCACTGAAGGTGGTGACCCGCCTGGCGCCGACCGAGGCGCAGTTCGATGACCTGCTGTTCGCGTGGAAGGTGGCCAAGTACGTCAAGTCCAACGCCATCGTCTACGCCAAGGACCACCGCACCATCGGCGTCGGCGCCGGGCAGATGAGCCGGGTGTACTCGGCGCGCATCGCAGGGATCAAGGCCACCGATGCCGGCCTGGCCGTGGAAGGCTCGGTGATGGCTTCCGATGCGTTCTTCCCGTTCCGCGACGGCATCGACGCCGCCGCCGCGGCCGGCATCAAGGCGGTGATCCAGCCGGGCGGTTCGATGCGCGACGCCGAGGTGATCGCCGCGGCCGACGAGCACGGCATCGCCATGGTGTTCACCGGCGTGCGCCACTTCCGCCACTGAGGTCTGGAGCGATGCGCCTGTCCGCTGTCGTGCCCCGTCCACTCGCCGTGCTGGCCGTGGCCGGCGCCCTCGTGCTGGGCGGTTGCACGCCGGCCGCGCCCCCCGCCCCCAGCGCCGCACCTGCGGCCGCGCCCGCCAGCGCCGCCGCGCCCGCGCACGTCAGCCGCACCGCGCGCCTGCAGACGTTCCTGCAGCAGCGCTACGGCAGCGCCGCGACGCTGGCCGGGCATTGGCCGGGGCAATGGACCCAGGGGGGCGATAGCCATGCGGTGGACTGGCAGGTGTGCGCCGAACAGCCGGTGGTCACCGGCGACGGCTGGCAGCAGTTGCTGGCGGTGTGCGGCGCGCTGCGCGACGCCGGCCATCCCGAACCGGGCACCATCGACTTCTACGTGCTGCGCCCCGAGGGCCAGGGTTTCGCCGTCGCCGCCGAGCGCACCGGCGGCACCTACGGCAGCCAGGGCCAGCCCGGCGAGGTCGGCATCGTCCGCGCCGGCAGCGATTTCTACGGGTTCCGCGTGGAAGACGGCTGGTTCGGCCAGGGCTACGCGCTGCAGTCGCAGACCCTGATCCTGCCCGGCCCCAAGGGCCTGGTGGACGCCGGCAGCGTGCGCAGCCACATCGACAACAGCGCCGCCGCCGACTGCGATGCCGCCGATGCGGCGGCGGACTGCAAGGCCGGCCAGTTCGCCATCGACTTCGCCCTGCGCTTCGACGACCGCGACCACGCGGCCCGCGTCTGGCCGCTGCTGATCGAGGAAACCGGCACGGAGTGCGGCCAGCGCCCGGTGCAGCGCAGCCACCGCTTCGCGCTGGACGCGAAGACCTGGACCTACCATTTCCCCGAGGCGCTGCAGCGTGAAGGCTGCACGTGAGGCGCGCGCGCCCGGTGCACCCGCTCCCCTTTTCCCTGCAATCTGGAATTCCGCGATGAAACTGCTCGTCATCGGCTCCGGCGGCCGCGAACACGCCCTGGCCTGGAAGCTGGCCCAGTCCCCCCGTGTCGACGAAGTGCTGGTGGCGCCCGGCAATGCCGGCACCGCCGGCGAAGCCAAGTGCCGCAACGTGCCGGTCAAGGTCAACGACCTCGACGGGCTGCTGGCGCTGGCCCGGGACGAAGGCGTGGCGCTGACCGTGGTCGGCCCGGAAGTGCCGCTGGTGCTGGGCGTGGTCGACCGCTTCCGCGCCGCCGGGCTGCGCATCTTCGGCCCCAGCGCCGCCGCCGCGCAGCTGGAAGGCAGCAAGGCCTACGCCAAGGATTTCCTGCAGCGCCACGGCATTCCCACCGCGTTCTACGCCGTGCACACCGAGGTCGAGGCCGCGCTGGCCTATGTCCGCGACAAGGGCGCGCCGATCGTGATCAAGGCCGACGGCCTGGCCGCCGGCAAGGGCGTGATCGTGGCGATGTCGCTGGACGAGGCCGAGGCCGCGGTGCGCGACATGCTGTCCGGCAACGCCTTCGGCGACGCCGGTGCGCGCGTGGTGATCGAGGAGTTCCTCGACGGCGAGGAAGCCAGCTTCATCTCCATGGTCGACGGCCACACCGCGCTGCCGATGGCCACCAGCCAGGACCACAAGCGCGTGGGCGACGGCGACAGCGGCCCCAACACCGGCGGCATGGGCGCGTATTCGCCGGCGCCGGTGGTGACGCCCGAGGTGCACGCGCGGGTGATGCGCGAGGTGGTCGAGCCGACCGTGCGCGGCATGCGCGACGACGGCGTGCCGTTCACCGGTTTCCTCTACGCCGGGCTGATGATCGACGCCAGCGGCGCGCCCAAGGTGATCGAGTTCAACGTGCGCTTCGGCGACCCGGAAACGCAGCCGGTGATGCTGCGCCTGCAGTCGGACCTGCTCGACCTGCTCGAGGCCGCGCTCGACGAACGCCTGCACGCGACCGAGGCGCAGTGGGATCCGCGCCCGTCGCTGGGCGTGGTGCTGGCGGCGGCGCCGTATCCGGAGACCCCGGTCACCGGCGAAGCGATCACCGGCCTGGACACGGTGCCGGCCAACGCCAAGGTGTTTCATGCCGGCACCACGCTGGACGCGCAGGGCCGCGTGCTCAGCGCCGGCGGCCGCGTGCTGTGCGTGGCGGCGCTGGGCGACAGCGTGGCCGAGGCGCAACGGCACGCCTACGCCGGCGTGGAGCGGATTCACTGGGCCAGCGAGTTCCACCGCCGCGACATTGGTTGGCGTGCGATCGCGCGCGAGCAGGGGGCGTAGCACGTCGCCACGGGCAGGAGCGGCTTCAGCCGCGACGAGCGAAGCCCAAAGCACGGCTGACACCCTCGCTCGTCGGGACTGAAGTCCCTCCCACAAGGCACCCTGACATCACATCCGTAGGAGCGGCTTCAGCCGCGACAGGGGCATGACCGGGAACGCCGGGTCGCGGCTGAAGCCGCTCCTACGAATGCGCCCACGCACTCTCCATCGGGCCTGCGCTAGCCTGGATCCTCTACCGCTTCGCGCATGCCCATGGCCCTCTCCCCCACCCTCCGCACCCGCTTCCGCGCGCTCGCCGCGCAGACCGATGGCATCGACACTGCGGCCTACGCCGCCTGCGGCAAGGATCCGCTCGATCCCATCATCGGCCTGGGCCGCCGCGATGCGAAGGTGTGCATCCTCGGTCGCGACCCGGGCCGCAGCGAGGTGGAGCACGGCGAGCCCTTCGTCGGCAGCGGCGGCCAACTGGTGCGCAAGGCGCTGTACCGGCACCTGCACCACGGCGAGGAGATGCCCGATTTCGCCGCCGGGCTCGAGGCCGGCCGCGTCGCCTTCTGGCTCAACACCGTGCCGTACAAGCCGGTGGGCAACAAGGCCTGGTCGATGCCGGTGAAGCGGCGCTTCCACCCGTTGATGCGGCGCCTGCTGCTCGAACAGTGGCGCGGCGATGCCATCCTCACCCTCGGCCGCGAGGCCTTCCTGTGGTTCGGCATCGACCAGCCGCGCGAGGTGCGTGCGGCGCTGGAGGCGTTCTGGGCGCGCGAGGACCGCTTCCAGGCGCAGACGGAGGTCGAGCTGCACAGCGAGGACGGCCGCCGCAGCCGCCGCGTGGTGCTGCATCCGCTGCCGCACCCCTCGCCACTCAACCAGACCTGGTACAAGCGCTTCCCGGCACTGCTGGACGCCCGGCTGCGGCAACTGGGGGTCTGAGCGCCCGCGTGCATCCACCCTCCCGAGGGGGATCGCATACAGCGACGGTGCGTTATCGTGGCGCGGTGCCGACCCCCTCGATCGAAACCCGCCTGAGCCGCCTGTGGGCCCATGAAAAGGCCAGCTACGGGCTGCGCGTGTTCATCGCGCTGGCGGTGGCGATGGGCGTGTGCTGGCACCAGCAGCAACTGGAGGCGCTGCCGGCGATCTTCCTGGGCACCATCGCCAGCGCCATCGCCGAAACCGACGACAACTGGCTGGGCCGGATCAAGTCGGTGCTGCTGTCGCTGCTGTGTTTCGCCGCCGCCGCCGCCGCGGTGGTACTGCTGTTCCCGTATCCGTGGCCGTTCGCGGCCGGCCTGGCGCTGTCCACCTTCGCCCTGACCCTGCTCGGCGCGCTCGGCGAACGCTACGCCTCCATCGCCCAGGCCACGGTGGCGCTGGCGATCTACGCGATGATCGGCCTGGACCACGGCACCCAGAACGGCCATGTCGGCGGCAACGCCTGGCACGGCGTGGCCTTGCTGCTGCTCGGCGCCGGCTGGTACGCGGTGCTGTCGGTGCTGTGGACGGTGCTGTTCGCCAACCGGCCGGTACGCGAGCGGCTGTCGCGGCTGTACCTGGAGCTGGGCCGCTACCTGCGGCTCAAGGCGGCCCTGTTCGAGCCGGTGCGGCAGAGCGACCTGCACGCGCGGCGGCTGGCGCTGGCCGAGCAGAACGCGCAGGTGGTGGCCGCGCTCAACGCGGCCAAGACCGCGATCATCAGCCGCTTCGGCCGCTCCGGCCGGCCCGGCGTGCAGTCGGGCCTGTATTTCCGCCTGTACTACATGGCGCAGGACTTCCACGAGCGCGCCAGTTCCTCGCACTACCCGTACGAGGCGCTGACCGACGCGTTCTTCCACAGCGACGTGCTGTACCGCTGCCAGCGCCTGCTGGCCCTGCAGGGCAAGGCCTGCGCGGCGCTGGGCGAGGCGATCCGTCTGCGCCAGCCGTTCGACTACGGCGAGCAGACCCAGCAGGCCACCACCGACCTGCGCGAGTCGCTGGATTTCCTACACGCCCGCGCCGACCCACGGCAGGCGCGGCTGCTCGGTTCGCTGGAACTGCTGGTGACCAACCTGCACAGCATCGAGCGGCGCCTGGCCGAGGCCGCGCAATCGGACACCACCAGCGACACCCTCGACACCCGCCTGCGCGACTCCTCGCCGCATACCCTGCGCGAAATGCTGCGGCGCATCGGCCAGCAGCTCACGCCCGGCTCGGTGCTGTTCCGGCACGGCCTGCGCATGGCCATCGCGCTGGTGGTGGGCTACGCCATCATGCAGTCGATCCACGCCAGCAACGGCTACTGGATCCTGTTGACCACCGCCTTCGTGTGCCGGCCCAACTACGGCGCCACCCGCCTGCGCCTGGCCCAGCGCATCGCCGGCACCCTCATCGGCCTGGGCGCGGCCTGGGCGCTGATGCAGCTGTTCCCCGGCACCGAGCTGCAGTTGCTGTTCGCATTGCTCGGCACGCTGGTGTTCTTCGTCACCCGCACCGACCGCTACATGCTTGCCACCGCGGCGATCACGGTGATGGCGCTGTTCTGCTTCAACCTGATCGGCGACGGCTTCATGCTGATCTGGCCGCGCCTGCTCGACACCCTGATCGGCTGCGCGATCGCCGCGGCCGCCTCGTTCCTGATCCTGCCGGACTGGCAGGGCCGGCGCCTCAACCAGGTGCTGGCGACGGTGCTGTCCAGCAGCGCGCGCTATCTGGCGCAGGTGCTGGAGCAGTACCGCAGCGGCATGCGCGACGACCTGCCCTACCGCATCGCCCGCCGCGACATGCACAACGCCGACGCCGCGCTGTCGGTGGCGTTGTCGAACATGCTGCGCGAGCCCGGCCGCTACCGCCGCAACCTGGACGCCGGCTTCCGCTTCCTGGCCCTCTCCAACACCTTGCTCGGCTACCTGTCGGCGCTGGGCGCGCACCGCGCCGCGCTGGCCGGCGAGACCGACCCGGACATCGCCCGCGCCGGCGATTACCTGCCGCAGGCGCTGGGCGCACTGGCCGACGCGCTGGCCGAGCGGCGCGCGCTGCCGGCCGCCGACGAACCCGCCGAGATCGCACTGGCCGACGCGCTGGAGCGCGAGGACGGCATCGACGAGGCCAAGCGCCGGCTGGTGCGCAACCAGCTCGCCCTGACCCTGCGCCTGCTGCCCAAGCTGCGTGCCGCCGCGCAGGCGGTCAGCGCCGCTCCGGCGCCGCCGGCGCCGGTGCTGGCCGCGCCGGCCGCACGCTGATGCCCATCCACAGCAAGGCCGCCACCGCCAGCGCCGCACCGCCGATCGCCACCCCGCGCCAGCCGGCGTAGGCGTAGGCTGCGGTGCCGAGGCTGGACCCGACCGCACCGCCGATGAAGTAGCAGGTGACGTAGGCCGAGGTGATGCGGTTGCGCGCGGCCGGATCCAGTTGGTAGATCACGCTCTGGTTGCCGATGTGCACGCCCTGCACCGCCACGTCCAGCAACACCACCCCGGCGATCAGCAACCACAGCGAGTGCGGCGCGCCGAGCAGCAACAGCCACGACAGCAGCAGCATGACCAGGCCACCCCAGCCGACCCAGTGGCCGGCGCCGCGGTCGGACAGCTTGCCGGAGAGATTGGCGGCGAACGCGCCGGCCGCGCCGATCAGCCCGAACAGGCCGATGGTCGCGGTGCCGTAGCGGTAGTCCGGGCCGGACAGCAGGAACGCCAGGGTGGTCCAGAACATGCTGAAGCCGGCGAAGAGCAGCCCGCCCAGCACCGAGCGTGCGCGCAGCACCGGCTCGTCGCGCAGCAGCGCCAGCACCGAGCCGATCAGGTGCGGATAGGACAGGTGCGGGTTGCCCGGGTGCCGCGGCAGGCCGCGCCACAGCAGGCCCGAGGCCACCAGGATCAGCGCCGCGGCCACCCAGTACACGGTGTGCCAGCCGCCGACGCCGGCCAGCAGGCCGGACACCGTGCGCGCCAGCAGGATGCCCAGCAGCAGCCCGCTCATCACCGTGCCGATGACCCGGCCGCGCTCGTGCGGCGCGGCCAGGGTGGCGGCGAACGGCACTAGGATCTGCGCCGCCACCGAGCTCAGCCCGGTGATCAGGGTGCCGAGCAGCAGCAGCGCGAAGCTGTGGGCCATCGCGCTGACCAGCAGGCCGACCGCGCTGAGCGCATACAGACCGACGATCAGGCTGCGGCGCTCGAAGCGGTCGCCCAGCGGCACCAGGAACAGCAGGCCGGCGGCATAGGCCAGCTGCGCGGTGGTAACCACCGCGCCAGCGCGACGCACGTCGATGGCGAAGGTCTGCGCCAGCACCTCCAGCAGCGGCTGCGCGTAGTAGTTGCTGGCCACCGCCAGGCCGGTGGCGGTCGCCATCAGCAGCACCAGGCCGCGGCGCATCGGCGGATGCGAGGTCGTTTCCATGGACGGACACCGGATCGTGGGGAGGGGCGCAGTCTGTGGCGGCGGCAGCAATCGTTCAAACGCATTTTTTTCACCACTGCCATCTGTTTTTGAGATAGCGTGATTCCCGCGCCGACAGGCCGGCCGGTTCGCCAGCGCCGCCGCTTCGAACGCAGGCTGCGTCCGGACTGGAGCGCCGCCCCACCACCGCCCCCGCTCCGAAGGAACCCGCACCATGCCCAGCACCGACATCGCCGAGGCGCTGCACCAGCACGGGTATGCGGTGGTCCGCGGCTTCCTGGGCGACGGCGACATTCCCGACAGCCTGCTGCGCTTCCTGGAAGGCGCCGAGAAGTTCCACGACGGCGTGATCGGCGACCTGCCCGCGGCGGACATGCAGCGCATCCAGGCGCGCATCGCCGCGACAGTGCCGGCGGTGGCCGCGGCCATGGGCCTGGCGATCGCCGTCGACCGCTTCGGCTACTGCGCCATCCGCATCCGCGAAAGCCATGCCGCGCCGAGCCTGCGCCTGCCGTTCGACCAGCACCGCGATCCGAAGACCGCGCCGGGCGGCGCGCTCAACTGGCACCTGGACCACTTCAGCTATTTCCTGCATGGCGACCACCGCAACTACCTGATCTGCTACATGCCGGTGCGCAAGCCCGATGCCGGCCTAGCCAACGTGGCCATCGTCGCCGACGACGTGGTCGCGCGCCTGGATCCGCAGCTGCACCAGCGCATCCAGGGCCGCGGCGCGCTGCGCTTCCGCTGCGTGGAGGCCGACACGCTGGACTGGTTCCGGCTGCGCTTTCCGGGCGAGGCCCTCGCCATCGGCGACTGGTTCGCGATCGAGGACCTGCACGACGCCAGCCCCGGCTGGAAGATCGGCGTCGACCTGGAAGCGCACAAGGTGGTGCCGCAACTCGCGGTCGGCGACCTGCTGATCATGCGCGCCGACGTCATCCACCGCACCCACGACGCCGGCTGCGACCGCATCTCGGTGCGCTGCGACGCCTTGCCCGCACGGGCGCCGCGGCTCGACACGCTGCGCGGCCTGCTCGGCATCACCCTGCGCTACCCGTTCATGAGCCGCAAGCGCCGCTACAACATCCGCCTGTGGCTGCGCCAGCAATGGCGCAAGCGGCTCGGGCGCACAGCATGAGGCGGCCGCTGCGACAGACGGCGCGTGGCGCATGCAGCCCCGGCGCGGATCGGCTGCGGCATCGCCACGGCGCGCGCCAAGCAGCGCCATGCTGACCCTGCGCCAGCTCGAATTCGCCGTCGCCGTCGCCGAGGAAGGCAGCTTCACCGCCGCCGCGCGCCGCTGCCACACCGTGCAGTCGGCGCTGAGTCACCAGATCGCCAAGATCGAGCAGGCGCTGGGCGCGCGGCTGTTCGAGCGCGGCGCGCGGCAGGTGCGCGCCACCGCCGCCGGCGAGGTATTCCTGCACAACGCGCGCGCCACCCTGCGCGCGGCCGAGCGCCTGCACGAGGAAATGGCGCAGACCCTGGGCACGGTGCGCGGCCGCCTGCAGATCGGCCAGATCTCCTCGTTGAACGCAGTGCAGGTGCCGGCGGCGCTGCGCCAGTTCCGCGAGGCGCACAGCGCGGTGGACGTGCACCTGCGCACCGGCATGAGCGATGCGCTGCTGCTGGACCTGGGCGAAGGCCGGCTCGACGTGGCCCTGGTCGGGGTCGGCCCGCACGTGGCGCTGCCGCCGCAGCACCTGCTGCTGCACGAGGAGCCGCTGGCGTTGATCGCCGCGCCGGGCAACCGCTTCGCCACGCGGCGCGAGGTCTCGCTGCGCGAACTGGAGGACGCGCCGATGGCCGGGCTGATCCCCGGTGCCGGCGTGCGCGGCATCATCGACCGCGCCTTCGCCGCCGCCGGCCTGCGCCAGCGCCTGCAGTACGAGGTCACCCACGCCGACCTGCAGCGGCAACTGGTGGCCGAGGACCTGGGCCTGGCGGTGGTGCCGCAGACCATGGCCACCGGCATGCACGGCGTGGCCACGGTGGCGCTGCGCGAGCGCTTCCGCTTCCTCACCTACGCCGTGTGGCGGCCGGACCCGACCCCGGCCGCGCGCGCCTTCATCGCCCTGCTGCGCGCGCGACGCGACGCCCTGCAGGCCGCGCCGGACAGCCCCGGAGCGGGCCGTCGCGCGCCACGCCTGCGCGCGCGGCGAACCTGCTAGGCTGCGCGCGTTCGCAAAGGAGCCTGCATGTCCGCCCACAGCCAGTTCGCCCTGCTGCGGCAACGCCGCTTTCTGCCGTTCTTCGTGGTCCAGGCGCTGGGCGCCTTCAACGACAACGTGTACCGGCAGGCGATCATCGGCCTGCTGTTCTATCTGGGCGTGACGCCGGAGCAGCGCACGCTGTACACCAACCTGGCACCGGCGCTGTTCATCCTGCCGTACTTCCTGTTCTCCTCGCTGGCCGGGCAGATCGCCGAGAAGCTGGAGAAATCGCGGCTGGTGGTCATCACCACCACGATGGAGATCGGCATCATGTCGCTGGCCGCGGTCGGCTTCCTGACCGAGAACATGGCGGTGCTGCTGGTGGCGCTGTTCTGCACCGGCCTGCAATCGACCCTGTTCGGGCCGGTGAAGTATTCGATCCTGCCGTCAGTGCTCAAGCCGGAGGAACTGACCGGCGGCAACGGCCTGGTCGAGATGGGCACCTCGATCTCGATCCTGTGCGGCATGATCCTGGGCGGGCTGATCTTCCAGATCGCCGGCGACCACGGGCCGGTGGCCGCGGCCACCGCGGTGGTGGCGCTGGCGGTCACCGGCAATCTGGTGGCGCGCTGCATCCCCAGGGTCGACGCCGGCGCGCCCGAGCTGAAGATCAACTGGAACCCGCTGCCGGAATCGCTGGCGATCATGCGCCTGACCCGGCGCCAGCTGGCGGTGCGCAACGCCGTGCTCGGCGTGTCCTGGTTCTGGTTCGTCGGCACCGTGCTCACCGCGCAGTTGCCGACCTACGCCGAACTCAACCTGGGCGGCGCGCAGGACCTGTACATCTTCGCCCTGGCGCTGTTCTCGATCGGCACCGGCACCGGCTCGCTGCTGTGCGAGAAGCTGTCCGGGCGCACCGTGGAAATCGGCCTGGTGCCGCTGGGCGCGTTCGGCATCAGCGCCTTCATGCTCGACCTGTATTTCGCCCGGCCCGGCGCCGCGCTGCAGACCGGCCTGGGCATCGGCCAGTTCGTGCACCAGGCCGGCAGCTGGCGGATCATGCTCGACCTGGTCGGCATCGGCCTGTGCACCGGCCTGTTCGTGGTGCCGCTGTTCGCGCTGATCCAGAGCCGCACGCCGAAGGCGGAGCTGTCGCGCGTCATCGCCGGGCTCAACATCCAGAACTCGCTGTTCATCGTGCTGGCGGCGATGATCGGCATCGCCCTGCAGATGCAGCAGCTGCAGCTGTTCGGCACGCGCATCCCGATGCCCGGGCTGAGCATCCCGCAGGTGTTCCTGGCGCTGGCCATCGCCAACGCGCTGGTGGCGATCTGGATCTTCAGCATCGTCCCCGAATTCCTTATGCGCTTCCTCAGCTGGGTGATGGTGCGCACGCTGTACCGGCTGCGCCTGCACGGGGTCGAACGTCACGTGCCCGAGGAAGGGGCCGCGCTGATCGTGTGCAACCACGTCAGCTACATGGACGCACTGGTGCTGGCGGCGGCGATCCCGCGGCCGGTGCGCTTCGTCATGTACTACCGCATCTTCAACATTCCGGTGATGCGCTGGATCTTCCGCACCGCCAAGGCGATCCCGATCGCCGGCGCGCGCGAAGATCCCGAGCTGATGCAGCGCGCGTTCGACGCCATCGACGCCGCGCTGGCCGAAGGCGAACTGGTGTGCATCTTCCCCGAGGGCGCGCTGACCAAGGACGGCGAGATCGCCGCGTTCAAGTCCGGCGTGGAGAAGATCCTGGCGCGCCGCGCGGTGCCGGTGGTGCCGATGGCGTTGCGCAACATGTGGACCAGCATGTGGAGCAAGCGCGATTCGCGGTTGCGGCGCATGCGCGTGCCGCGGCGCTTCCGCGCGCATGTCGAGGTGATCGCCGATGCGCCGGTGGCCGGCGCGCAGGCCACCGCCGAGACCCTGGAAGCCCACGTGCGGCGGCTGCGCGGCGACGCCGCCTGAGCGCGGCGCAGGTGCCGCGGGCGCGCGCTTCGGGTAAATTACCCGGAGGGGAGACGCCACAAGCAGCGGCGTCCATTGCGAAGGACCGAGGACAGTGAATCAGGTCGTACCACCACCAGCGCCCAACGCGACGGGCGTCTATGTGCCCAACAATCTCGTCTGGGCCATCCTCTCCACGCTGTTCTGCTGCCTGCCGCTGGGCATCGTCTCCATCGTCTACGCCTCGCAGGTGGATGGCCGCCGCGCCGCGGGCGACATCGCCGGCGCACGCGAGGCCTCGCGCAAGGCCGGCCTGTGGGCGATGTGGTCCGCGTTCGCGCTGCCGATCCTGATGGCGTTGTGGTTCCTGCTGTTCGGCGGCCTGGCCTTCCTCGGCAGCCTGACCAGCCACTGACCCTGGGCGTTTCCCGTTTCACCACCCAACCACCGGAGCAACACGGATGAATACCACCGCACCGCAAGTGTCCAACAACCTCGTCTGGGCGATCCTGACCACGCTGTTCTGCTGCCTGCCGCTGGGCATCGTGTCCATCGTCTACGCCGCACAGGTCAACACCAAGCTCGCCGCGGGCGACGTGACCGGCGCGCGCGAGTCGGCGGACAAGGCCAAGAAGTGGGCGATCTACTCGGCGATCACCTCGGTGGTGCTGATCGTGCTGTACATGATCTTCATCTTCGCCCTCGGCGGCCTGGGCATGATGCAGCAGGCCTCGGCGTCCTGAGCACCGCGGCCGCCGTCGCCTGCGACGGCGGCCGGCCACACGCGAGCGCCTCCCTGCCATGTCCCTGCCGCGTCTGCAGTCCCTGCCCCGCTGGCTGCCGCTGGCCGCACTGAGCGGCGCCGCGGTGTTCGCCACCGTGGTGCTGCGTCGGGTCGATCCCAACGTCCCCGGCAATCCGCTGCCGGGCTGCCCGTTCCGCGCCCTCACCGGCCTGTATTGCCCCGGCTGCGGCAGCACCCGCTGCCTGCACGCGCTGGTGCATCTGGACCTGGCTCACGCCTGGACCAGCAATCCCCTGCTGGTGGTGGCACTGCCGCTGCTGGCGATCATGGCGCTCAACGCCGCCGGCCTGCGCCTGCGCCCGCTGGCGCCGCTGCTGAAGATCCTCGCCGACCCGCGGCTGTGGCTGTGGGTGCTGCTCGGCTACGCGCTGCTGCGCAACCTGCCCTGGTCTCCCTTCACCCTGCTCGCGCCGCACTGACGGCCTGCCACACCCGCACACCGCAGCGACTCGTCTAGACTCAGCAACTGCCGTGCACCACCCATCAAGGAGATCCACATGAGTACCGTCAGCCCCGTCGCGCCCCCGCCGCCTCCCGCCTCCGGCGTCCCCGGTCCGGTCCCCAATCACCTGGCCTGGGCGATCATCTCGACGGTGCTCGGTTTCTGCCTGTGCTGCCCGGCGCTGATCACCGGCATCGTCGCCATCGTGTTCTCCAGCAAGGTCAACGGCCTGCTCAACCAGGGCGACCTGGAGGGCGCGCGCCGCGCCTCCAACACCGCCAAGACCTGGTGCTGGGTGACCACCGCGCTGGCCATCATCGGCCTGCTGATCAACGTGGTCATGCTCGCCACCGGCGGCATGCAGAGCTACATGGACTACATGCAGCAGATCCAGCACGCGAGCTGATCGGCATGCGCGCCTGGCAACAACGGGCGTGCCTGGGCGCCGCCGCCGCACTCGCGGCCGGCGGCGCCACGCTGTTGTACCGCTTCGACCCCAATGCCGCGAACAACCCGTTCGCGCCGTGCATGTTCCATGCGCTCACCGGCTACTACTGCCCGGGCTGCGGCATGACCCGTGCCCTGCACGCGCTGGTGCACCTGGACCCGGTCGGCGCCTTCGCGATGAATCCCGGCGCGATGCTGGGCCTGGCCCTGCTGCCGGGCCTGATCGCCTGGAAGGCCGGCTGGCGCGCGGCCTGGTTCGCGCCAGTCGTGGGCGTGGTCTCGCGGCCGAATTTCTGGCTGGTCGCGCTGCCGGGCTACTGGATCGCGCGCAACCTGCCGTGGTTCCCGTTCACCCTGCTGGCGCCGCACTAGCCGGCCCGCCGCATCCGCCTCTTCGTGTCGGGTAGCAGGCTGGCACCTGCCGACACGGCTGATGGGCAGCTCTCATCACGTCGGGACGCGTCCCGTAGGAGCGGCTTCAGCCGCGAAGAGCGTTCCCGGTAAGCGCGTCGCGGCTGCAGCCGCTCCTACGCGCCAACGTCATGCGTGGCAGAAGCAGGTTGTCAGAGATGACCTGTGTCGAGAGCGGCCTCAGCTGACCCAGCCGGCGATCACCAGCAGCGCCAGCAGCACCAGCCACAGCAGCAGCACCCGCCACACCTGGCTCATCGCATCGCGCAGTTCGGGCAGGCGCCGCAGCGCCGGCACCACCATGCCCGCGTCGCTGTAGTCGTGCGCCTCGGCATCGAGTTCGCCGCGCACGCTGGCACAGGCCACCGGCCCGAGGAAGCCGGTGTCCAGTTGCCACCGCTTGCCGCCGGCGGCGCGCCAGGCGCCGAACACCGCCTCGAAATTGCCGACCAGGGCCAGCGAGAAGGTCATCAGGTGCGCCACCGGCCATTCCAGCGCCGCCAGCAACGCGCGCGCGCCGGCGGCGGTGGCCGGCGGCAGCCGCGAGGCATAGGGACCGACCGCGGCCAGCGCCAGCAGCCGATAACCCAGCGCACCGAACGGCCCCAACAACAGGAACCAGAACAGCACCGCGAACCAGCGCCGCAGCGCGCTGACCGCCACCGCCTCGACCAGCCCGGCCGGATCCTCACGCAGCGGCCCGCCATCGGCCTGCAGTTGCGCCACCGCCAGGCGTCGCGCGCTGGCGTCATCGGCGTCGATGATCGCTTCGACGTCGGTGTCCAGGTCGCGCGGGCCCCAGCTGAAGGCCAGCACCACGATCCCGAACAGCAGGGTCAGCAGGCCCAGGTGCGGCGCCGCCAGCAGCCACTGCAGCAGGCCGACCAGCAGCAGCGGCGGCAGCAGCGCCAGCGCGATGCCGTAGCGGCCGCGCCAGGCGCTGCCCTCGCCGGCATGCGTGTCCAGCCAGCTCAGCCAGTCGCCGAAGGCGTCGAAGCGGCGCAACGAGGCCACCATGCCGGGCGCGACATGGCCCAGCACCAGGGCGACGATCACAGCGACGAGGGTCGTGAACATGCAGGTCCTCCGGGACCGTTCTGAAGCGGATGCGCGGAACGTGCCGGCGCGGTCAGGCCGGCGCGCCGTGCCGGTACCAATCCTCGATCAGCGCGCGGGCGATGGAGATGCGCGGCGGCAGGCGCAGGCCGTGGCCGTCGTCGGCACTGTCGCCCTGCGCCGCCAGGCGCGCCAGCGCGGCACCGACCTCCTCGCGCTCGAACCAGCGCGCGTCCTCCAGTTCGCCGTCGACCTGCGGCGTGTCCGCCTCCGCCTGCGCACTGAAGCCCAGCATCAGCGCGCCAGGGAACGGCCACGGCTGCGCGCCGTAGTAACGGCAGCTGCCGGGCCGCACCCGCACCTGGGTCTCTTCGGCCACCTCGCGCGCCACCGTCTGTTCCAGCGATTCGCCGGGCTCGACGAAGCCGGCGATCACCGAATAGCGCCGCGCCGGCCAGCTCGCCTGGCGCCCCAGCAGCAGGCGCCGGCCATCGCTGACCGCGACGATCACCGCCGGATCCACCCGCGGATAGTGTTCGCTGGCGCACTGCGTGCAGACGCCGAGGAAGCCGCCGCGCTGCAACGCGATGGTGCCGCCGCACACGCCGCAGAAGCGCGTGCGCGATTGCCAGTGCAGCATCGCGCGGGCATAGGCGAACAGGCCCGCCTCCGGCGCCGGCCATTCGGCCGCGGCGCGGCGCAGGTCGATGCGCTGCGGCGGCGCCAGCGCCTGCGGCAGCGCGTCGGCGGCCAGCGCGAACCAGGCCTGGTCCTGGTCCAGGCCAAGGAAGATGGCCTGCTCTGCCAGCGCACCCAGGGCGGCGGCGCTGGCGATCAGCGGGCGACCGTCGGCATCGGCATGCGCCTGGCCATCGGCTTCCAGCACCAGCACCCGGGCCTGTTCCCAGGCCTGGCGCAGCGCGGCCGTGTCGTTGCGTACGGCATCGGCACGGTCGATCGCAGGACCGGCGAAGGCGAAAGAGGCAGGCGTCGGATCGGACATGCGCCGCAGGGTGCAGGCAAACCGTGCGTCCCGCAAGCCGCAGCGTGTCTACACGCTGAAGCTGCTGCCGCACCCGCAGGTGGTCTTGGCGTTGGGATTGCGGATCACGAACTGCGCCCCGTGCAGGCCTTCGCTGTAATCCACTTCCGCGCCCATCAGGTATTGCAGGCTGAGCGGGTCGACCAGCAGGGTGACCTGGTCGGTCTGCACCGCCAGGTCGTCCTCGGCGCGGTTCTCGTCGAACTCGAAGCCGTACTGGAAGCCGGAACAGCCGCCGCCCTGGATGTAGACGCGCAGCGCCAGCGCGTCGTTGCCTTCCTCGCGGATCAGCTCGCGCACCTTGGCCGCAGCGGCCGCGGTGAAGTTCAACGGCCGGTCCAGGGACTGGTAGTCGGGCGTGGGCGCGGCGCCGGGCAGGGAGACGAGAGTGCTCATGGCGGGAGAATGGGGACGGCGGACGCCCGAATCAAGCCTCGGCGGTGAGCGCGCGCGGCGGCTCGGCGTCGCCGGCGGCCTCGCGGTGCGCTTCCGGCGGCGCCAGTGCGGCGAGGCTGCCGGCGTGGATCAGGCGCCCGGTCAGCTGCGCGCCGGCGTTCATCTCCACCACCTGGTAGTGCACGTTGCCCTGCACCCGCGCCTTCGACGCCAGTTCCACGCGCTCGGCGGCATGCACGTCGCCGATCAGCTGGCCGTTGATGATCACCACCGGTGCGCGCACCTCGCCCTCAATGCTGCCGTGCTCGGACAGGGTCAGCGTGGCCGGCGCACCGTCTTCGGCCACGACCTTGCCGAGGATGCGCCCTTCCACGTAGAGGCCGCCGCTGAACACCAGGTCGCCGCGGATCACCACCTGCGCGCCGATCAGCGTATCGACCACGGTCTGGCCGCTGTTGCGGCTGTTCTTGTTCCCAAACATAGGCTGATTATTCCCCTTTGCCGTTACCGGCCAATGTCCAATCGAAGGTCTGGCTGACCGGCGCCCCGCCGCCGCTCAATGCCACCCGCACCCGTTGCGGGGTGAAGCCCTTGGGCAGGATCACGCTGCCGTCCAGTTGCTGGAAGTAGCGGAACGAGTAGTCCTGCCCGGGCACACCGGTCTTCTGGTGCAGTTCGTCCCAGCCGACGCTGGTCAGTTTGCCGCCGCGCACGCCTTCCACGGTCAGCCGCAGCTGCCCCTGGCTGATCGCGCCGCGGTTGAGGTTCTGGGTCAGCACCACGTTGTAGCGCCAGGTGCCGCCGGCCTCGGCGGAGAACTCCACCGAATGCACGCTCAGGCCCTTGCGCTGGCTGGTCGCGCCGACCAGGCGCTCGTAGAACGCCACATCGGCACGCAGCCCGGCGATCTCCTCGTCGCGCTCTGCCAGCGAACTCTGCACCTCGTTGTTGGCGGCGCGGCTGATCTGGTCGGAGCGGGCCAGGGTCGCCTGGCGCTGGTTGAGCGTCTCGATCTGCCGCTGCTGCGCCTGCAGGTTGCGTTCGGCCTCGCGCAACTGCGCGCTGACCGCACCGAGCCGCGGCGCGGCCTGGCGGCTGGCCAGCCACCAGGTCAGGGCCAGCGACAGCAGCCACAGCCCGGCGAGCAGCAACCACAGCCCGCGGCCACGGCGGGGCGCGGCGCCATTGGCCACGATCTGGAAACGGGGAACGGGTCGGTTCATGCGCGCTGCCGCGCCACCGAGGCGGCGCCGGCGTCGATCCTCGCGGGTCGGCCTGCTGGGCCACCTAGTGTAAGCCACCCTCCTGAGCGGCGCCGGACTGCGCGGCCGGCCCGCGCCGCGGGCTGGCCTTCGTGGCGGGCTTGGCCGATAGTGGCCGGCATCCGTGCAGTTGCAGGAGCGCCTGCCATGACCGACGCCCATCTCTTCGTAATCGGCATCCTGCTGGCCTGGCTGGCCGGCATCCGCGTCTACCTCACCGTGTTCGGCATCGGCCTGGCCGGCCTGCTCGGCTGGCTGGAGCTGCCGCCGGCGCTGCAGGCGACGCAGTCGTGGTGGGTGCTCGGCACCTCCGGCGCGCTGGCGCTGGCCGAGTTCTTCGCCGACAAGATCCCCGGCGTGGATTCGGTGTGGGACCTGCTGCAGACCCTGACCCGGATTCCGGCCGGCGCCTTCCTGGCCGCGGCCACGCTTTCGCCCGACGGCCAGCTGAGCGCCGGCGCGCTGGCCACCGGCGCCGGCGTGGCGCTGACCAGCCACGCGCTCAAGGCCGGCACCCGCGCCCTGCTCAACACCTCGCCGGAACCGGCCAGCAACTGGATCGCCTCGCTGGCCGAGGATTCGGTGGTGATCGCCGCGCTGGCCCTGGCCCTCGCGCACCCGTGGCTGGCGCTGGCCGTCGTGCTGGCGGCGAGCGCGCTCGGCGCGTTGCTGGTGTGGTGGACGTGGCGCCTGCTGTGGCGGGGCATGCGCCGCCTGCTGGCCTCGCCGACAGCGACGGCCGGCCCCCCCTCGCAGCCCGGCGCACAGCCATCGTGAACTTCGTCGCATAATTGGACGCGCCCCAGGAACCAGACGCGATGCCCGCCAACGACACCGCTCCGCTTTCCCATCGCGAGGACGCGCGCGCGCGCCATGTCCGCGCCGAGACCCCGCCGCCGCACTACTGGCGGCGCTGGGTCGGCGATGCGCAGCGCGCGGCGCCCGGCGATCCCGCCGCCGGTGACGGCATGGCCCATCCGGTGCCCACCGAACTGGCGGCAGCCGCCATGCCGCTGGCCGGCAGCGAGCACGACGACGACACGGCCGACGCCAACGCGGCCGCCTTCGTCGTCGCCGACGCCGCCTCCGATCCCGCCGCACAGGCCGCGGCCGCGCCGTACCGCGTGCTGATCGTCGAGGACGACCGCGCGCAGGCGCTGTTTGCGCAGAGCGTGCTGCATGGCGCCGGCATGCATGCGCAGGTGCAGATGCAGGCCGAAGGCGTGCAGCAGGCCATCGTCGACTACCGGCCGGACCTGATCCTGATGGACCTGCACATGCCGGGACTGGACGGCATGCGCCTGACCGCGCTGATCCGCCAGCAGCCGCAGCACCAACTGCTGCCGATCGTGTTCCTGTCCGGCGACGCCGATCCGGAGCTGGAATACGAAGTGCTCGACAGCGGCGCCGACGACTTCCTGACCAAGCCGATCCGGCCGCGGCACCTGATCGCCGCGGTCTCCAACCGCATCCGCCGCGCCCGCCAGCAGGCCCAGCAAGGCCACGCCGAGGCGGTGCCGCTGAACAATCCCGAGACCGGCCTGCCGACCCGCGCCCATGTGCTGCAGTTGCTGGACACGACGCTGCGCGCGCGCCGCCCCGGCAGCCTGTACTTCATCGAGATCGCCAGCGCGCTCGGCCTGCGCGAACGCTATGGCTACGCCGCGTTCGAGCGGCTGATGGTGCAGGCCGGGCGCCGCCTGGCCGGCATCACCGCGCCGCAGCCGCTGGCGCGGCTCAACGACAACAGCTTCCTGCTGCTGGCCGACGACGCCGATGCCGACGCGCAGCGGCAACGCGCGCAGAGCCTGCGCGACACCCTGTCCGGCCACGCCTTCCCGTTGCGCGAGGACGAGGCGCTGCACCTGCGCTGCGCGATCGGCTACGCCGACTTCGGCCATGGCTTCGAGGACGCCGGCAGCGCGCTCGAAGCGGTCGAGCGCACCGCGCTGCAGGCGCGGCTGCATCCGCAGAGCATCGCCGCCTACGTGCCGCCGCGCACGGACGAGGACCTGCAGCGCATCGCGATGCTGGAGGGACAACTGGAACCGGCCTACCAGCCGATCGTCGCCGTCGCCGGCGGCGACATCGCCCAGTACCAGGTGCTGCTGCGCCTGCGCCAGCGCGACGGCAGCCTGCTCTCGGCCGGCCAGGTGCTGCCGGCCGCCGAGGCCGGCGGACGCCTCGCCGACCTCGACCAGCAGGTGCTGGACCACGCGCTGGGCCTGCTGCATCTGTACCAGCACGCCACTCCGCCGCTGCGCCTGTTCGTCTCGCAGTCCACGCGCACGCTGGCGCGCACCGCCTTCGCCGAGTGGCTGATCGACACCATCGGCCGGCGCAGCGTCACCGGCACCTCGCTGGTGATCGACCTGCGCCTGGACGATGCGCTGGTCCACACCGCCACGCTGCAGCAGTTCTGCGCACGGCTGATGCCGCTGGGCGTGCAGTTCTGCATCAGCCAGTTCGAACCCGGCGCCGAGGCCGAAGCGCTGCTGGCGCATCTGCCGCTGGGCTATCTGCGCCTGTCGGCGCGCTTCGCCGGCGCGCATGCCGATCCCGAACTGCGCGACCAGCTGCGCGCCACCATCGACCTGGCGCACCGCGCCGGCCTGCTGATCATCGGCCAGCAGATCGAACAGGCGCAGGCCGCGGCCGCGATGTGGATGGGCGGAGTCGACTTCATCCAGGGCAACCTGGTGCAGTCGGTCGGCGACCAGCTGAACTTCGACTTCCAGAACGCGGTGCTCTAGCCATGTCCGACCGCAGACGTCGGCCCGTTCCGCGGCCGGCGACCTTCGCCGCGGCGCTCGCCGTCGCCGGCACCTTGCTGGCGCTGCCGCCGCTGGCGCTGCCGTTGCCGCCGCTGTGGCATTGGCTGGCGCCGCTGTGCATGGCCGCCGCCGCGGCGCTGGCCACCCTGGCTGGCTGCCGCGCGCGCCAGCAGATCGAACGCCTGGATGCGGCGCTGGCGCGTGCCGCGCTGGCCGAGTCCGAGCGCAACGCCCTGCAACACGACGTGCACGTGCGCGAACGGCTGGAACAGGAACTGCTGCAGGCCAAGCAGGCCGCCGAGGCCGCCGTGCTGGCCAAGGGCGAGTTCCTGGCGACGATGAGCCACGAGATCCGCACCCCGCTCAACGGCATCATCCCGATGCTGGAACTGATCGGGCGCGGCCCGCTCGGCCTGGACCAGCGCGAGATGCTGCGCGCGGCCAACACCTCCTCGCTGCAACTGCTGCGCATCGTCGACGACATCCTCGATTACTCCAAGCTGGAAGCGAACCGGCTGGAGCTGGAGATCACCACCTTCAACCTGCGCGAACTGCTCGACGGCGTGCTGGAGCTGATGCAGCGCGCAGCCGAGGCCAAGGGCCTGCGCATGGCGCTGCAACTGGACCCGGCGGTGCGCCTGCCGGTGCGCGGCGATCCGGTGCGCCTGCGCCAGGTGCTGAGCAACCTGCTCGGCAACGCGGTCAAGTTCACCGCGCGCGGCGGCATCGACCTGGGCGTGCGCCGGCTCGGCGAAACCCCGGCACAGCACCTGCTGCGCTTCGAGGTACGCGACACCGGCATCGGCATCAGCGCCGAGCGCCAGGAGCATCTGTTCCAGGCGTTCACGCAAGCCGACGCCTCCACCACCCGCCTGTACGGCGGCACCGGGCTGGGCCTGACCATCTGCAAGCGCATCGTCGAGCTGATGGGCGGGCGCATCGGCGTGGCGTCGCGGCAGGGCCAGGGCGCCACGTTCTGGTTCGAGATCCCGCTGCTGAAGGTGATCGGCGACCTGCCGCAGAATCCGGGCGGCCTGCCGCGGCTGCATGCGCTGCTGGTCGGCGCCGACCAGCGCCTGCAGCAGCGCCTGGGCGTGCTGCTGCCGAACTGGGGCGTGCAGGTGAGCAAGGTCGATTCGACCCAGGAGGCGCTGGAGCGGCTGCGCGGCAACGGCAGTGGCGGTAGCGTGCGCCCGACCTACGATCTGGTGATCGGCGACCTGGATGGCCTGCGGCAGAGCGCGCGCGCCCTGCAACGCGCGGTGGCGCGCCTGCCGGCGCCACAGACCGCGCGGCTGATCTGGCTGTACGGCGAGGCCGACATTCCCGAGGAAATCCGCGCGCACGGCGCGCTGCTGTCGCGGCAGGCCGCCGACATCGACCTGCGCAGCATGCTGGCGCTGGCCCCGGCGACGCCGAGCCTGGCCAGCGACACCACTGGCGATGGCGCCGACACCGCCGACGCGTTCTACCACGATGCCTTCGCGACGGACGTCATGGACGCGCCCGCACCGGCCCGCGCCGCGGAACCGACGACCATCGTGGCCGACGCGCCGCCGCCGCGCAGCGGCTACCGTCTGCTGCTGGTCGAGGACAATCCGGTCAACCTGATGGTGGCGCGGCGGCTGCTGGAATCGCTCGGCCACCACGCCGACAGCGTCGAGGACGGCGCCGCCGCATTGGCCCAGTTGTCGCTGCAGCCGTACGACCTGGTGATGATGGACTGCCAGATGCCGGTGCTGGACGGCTACGCCGCTACCCGGCAGTGGCGCCAGCGCGAGGCCGATGCGTCGCGGCCGCGCCTGCCGATCGTGGCGATGACCGCCAATGCGATGGCCGGCGACCGCCAGCGCTGCCTCGATGCCGGCATGGACGACTACCTGTCCAAGCCGCTCGACCGCGCGCGGCTGGAGGACTGCCTGCAGCGCTGGCTGCCGGCGCAGCCGGCGGCCGCGCCGGAGGCGGATGCAGCCGTGAACGGGTCCGCGACGATCGCCAGCGGGCCAGCGGCAGATGTGCTTGCCGACGCGATGCATGTCGAATCGCAGGACACCCGCCACCCCTTCATGCACACGGCGGACGCTGCCACGGCGTCCAGCCCCACCACCACCACGTCGACCGCCTCGATGCCATCGCCCGATCACGCCACGCTCGACGCCCCCCCGGCAGTGCCTGCGCTGGAACAAGACGCGGCATCGCGCGGCGCCACCGCAACGTCGACGCCGCCGCTCGCCGCGCCGGAGGCAGACGATCCGGAACCGCCATCAGCGGTGCCGGCGCCGGTGCTGGAGATCGCCGTGCTCGACGAGTTGCGCGAGGTCATCGGCTCGGCCAGCGTGGCGCAGATCGTCGAACTGTTCCTGGCCGATGCGCCGCTGCTGATCCAGCGCCTGGAGCAGGCTGCGGCGACGGCGCAGAGCGACGCGCTGCGCGAGGCCGCGCACACGCTGAAGTCCTCGGCCGCCAACCTCGGCGCGCTGGCGCTGTCGGCGGCGGCGCTGCGCATCGAGTCGGGCGTGCGCACCGGCACGTTGGATCGTCCGGTGGTCGCGGTCGCCCTGGTGATCGCCGAATTCGCGCGCGCGCGCCTGGCGCTGAACGGCTACCGCGCCAGTGTCCGCGACACCACCGAACCCGCCGCACCCTAGCGCGGTATCGCACTACGGCGCGTCTGCAGGCGACACGATCGCCCGCAAGACCCGGCCACAGTGCATCGAAGACATCGACGCACGGCCTGGTGCCTCTCTCGTAGGAGCGGCTTCAGCCGCGACAGGACGTTATCGGTGACGCCATCGCGGCTGAAGCCGCTCCTACAGCACACTGGCGCTGTGCATGAAGGCGTCGTGGTGCAGCATGACCTTTTCCAAGGCGCATGCTCCGCGTGCGATCACGCGCATAGGACGCGCGAGATTCAGCAGCAAAGTATTGCGGTTGATCCGCACAGGAAGGTCTCGCTGCGCTTGCGCCGTACCGCCGCAGTCGCCGCCTGCCCGGTGCGTGCAGAAATGGCTTCAGTCGCGACGATCACCATCAACGCGTCGCGGCTGAAGCCGCTCCCACAGGAGAGCGACGTCGTGCGACGCCGATGCCATGTCGGCCATAGGGATTCGCAGGAGCGGCATGTGCTGCTGTTCGGGATCGGCGGCGACTTTCGGCCTGCAACGCGTCGCGGCGGAAGCCGTTCCAACAGAAAAAGCAACGTCGCACGATGCGGATGCCATGTCGTCACCATGGACTCGCGCAGAAGCAGCATGTGCCACAGCACGGGATCAGCGGCGACCTTCCGCCACGCGTCGCGGCTGAAGCCGCTCCTACACGTGCATGTCAGCGCCATTCCGGACATGTCAGCGCCATCCCGGAGCGCAGAGCGAACAACATCCTGCGCGGCGCGGACACAGGCCAGCGCCGCGGCGTCATGCGTCGACGACTCAGTCGTCGAGCTTGGTCAGCAGGTAGTTCGGCTCGCCGATCCGGTCGATCAGGTCGAGCTGCGTTTCCAGCCAGTCGATGTGCTCTTCTTCCGATTCCAGGATGTCGGCCAGCAACTGGCGGCTGACGTAGTCCTGGATCGATTCGGCGTAGGCGATGCCTTCGCGCAGGGTGACCGTGCCGTCCTGCTCCAGCGCCAGGTCGCACTCGAGGATTTCCTTGGGGTTCTCGCCGATGCGCAGCTTGCCCAACGCCTGGAAGTTGGGGAGCCCCTCGAGGAAGAGGATGCGGTCCGCCAGCTTGTCGGCGTGCTTCATCTCGTCGATGGATTCCTTGTACTCGTGCTCGGCCAGTTCCTTCAGACCCCAGTTCTTCAGCATCTTGGCGTGCAGGAAGTACTGGTTGATCGCGGTCAGCTCGTTGTAGAGGACCTTGTTGAGGAACTCGATGACTTTGCTGTCGCCCTTCATTGCATCGCTCGCGTAAGCCGGAAAGCGCAGACTCTAGCGAATCGCGCTGCGACGTGAAGGAACGCGAATCGTGATCATCCCGCGCTGCAGCGCGGCGACGGCCTCAGGCGGCGCGGGCCAGGCCGCCCAGCACCGGCAACGGCAGCTCGCGGCTCAGCGCGCGCTCCAGCAGGTCGCCGGCCATGTCCAGGCAGGAGCCGCAGGTGGCCCCGCAGCCCGTGCGCATGGTCAGTTCGGACACGCTGCGGCAGCCGGCTTCGGCGGCTTCTCGGATCTGGCGATCGGTGACCCCATTGCAGATGCAGACGTACACGGCGGGCTTGGCGGCGGACGGCGCGGACTGCGCCTGGCGCCCATTCAAACCAAAGTGAGAATGGTTGTCAATTCCGCCCGTTAATCGTTATTAATCCGCGCCGCCCAGGGCCCGCCGCGCTTGCGTGGACGCTTGCGCGGCCGCTCGTGGCCCGCCGTATTGCCCGGCAGCCAGGCCTCCTGGGCCAGGGTCGGCATGGCGCGGATGCCGGCGCCAGCGATGGTCTGCGCCAGCGGCGCCAGGTGGCGCAGCGCCCGCGCGTAGACCCCGCGCTTGAACAGCACGACGTGCTCCACCGGGTACCAGAAATCGACCCAGCGCCAGTGGTCGAATTCCGGCGTCTCGGTCAGTTCCAGATTGAGCTGGCTCTCGTCGCACTGCATCCGCAACAGGAACCAGACCTGCTTCTGGCCGATGCAGACCTGGCGTTCGTTGCGGCGGATGGCCCGGCTGGGCAGGCGATAGCGCAGCCAACCGGGGGTGGCGCCGAGCACTTCCACATGCTCGGGCAACAGCCCGGTTTCTTCGCGCAACTCGCGGTACATGGCCTCCACCGGGGTCTCGTCGGTGTTCATGCCGCCTTGCGGGAACTGCCAGCCGTCCCGGCGCACACGGCGTGCCCAGAACACCTGACCATCCGGCCGCATCAGCACGATGCCTACGTTCGGTCGATAGCCGTCCGGATCGATCACGATGCGGACTCCTGAAAAATCTACTGGCTCCGACTCTGCCATGGCTGCGGCCGGGCCACAAGCAGCGCAGAAACCCGTTGACAGCCGCCCGCTTCTCCATAAGAATTGGCGGTTCACCAGGGCTATGTAGCTCAGCCGGTTAGAGCACAGCACTCATAATGCTGGGGTCGGTGGTTCGAGTCCACCCATAGCCACCATGGTGTGTACGCCCAAGGCGTGCGATACTTGCAGTCCACATTGCCCCGTCGCCAAGCGGTAAGGCACCTGACTCTGACTCAGGCATTCGGTGGTTCGAATCCATCCGGGGCAGCCAAACACACAAAAAAGGCCGATCTTTCGATCGGCCTTTTTTGTGTGTTTGGCTGCGGGTTCGCGCAGGCGCGCAGCGCCTGCGCCCCACGCCTTGCTGCGCAAGGCGCGGGCCCCGGCCTTCCGCCTCCACATCCCCGCGCCTGTCGGCGCGCCCCCTTGGACTCCAAGGGGGCTACTCCACCAGATGGAATTCGATCCACCGAAGCGGGAGCTGACGGGAAACGAACTCATCCGCCCCGTGCCGACGAGACACACTCGGCCCTGGCTCTGCAGACTTGTAGCTCTGCAGACATGAATCTTTTGCGGCGACGCCGAGTCCCCAAGCCAGACGGGCAATCGCCCGAATACTGTTCGCGCCAAACCCGCGGCGGCGCGCACATGCCGCTAGACAGCACAAACCATGGACCCCAAACGACAAAAGCCCGGCCGAAGCCGGGCTTTTGCTTGGTCCCCAGCGGGCTCCCGAGGGAGCCCACGCCAGGCGCGGTGGATCAGCGCTTGGAGAACTGGGTGGCGCGACGGGCCTTGTGCAGACCGACCTTCTTACGCTCGACTTCGCGGGCGTCGCGGGTCATGAAGCCGGCCTTGCGCAGCTCGGTCTTCAGGGTTTCGTCGTACTCGACCAGCGCACGGGCGATGCCCAGACGGATCGCACCGGCCTGGCCGGTGGTGCCGCCGCCGCTGGCGGTGACCAGGATGTCGAAGCTCTCGGTGTTCTTGGTCAGTTCCAGCGGCTGGCGCACGATCATGCGCGCAGTCTCGCGACCGAAGAACTCGTCCAGCGGACGGCCGTTGACGGAGATGTTGCCGGTGCCCTTGCGCAGGAACACGCGGGCGGTGGAGGACTTGCGGCGGCCAGTGCCGTAGTTTTGCGAAATCGCCATGATTAGATATCCAGAACCTGCGGCTGCTGAGCGGCGTGCGGATGCTCCGCACCGGAATAGACCTTGAGCTTGCGGTACATCGCGCGGCCCAGCGGGCCCTTGGGCAGCATGCCCTTGACCGCGATTTCGATCACGCGCTCCGGGTGGCGCTCCAGCGCCTGCTCCAGGCTCTCGGTCTTCAGGTTGCCGATGTAGCCGGTGAAGCGGTGGTACTTCTTGTCCTTGAGCTTGTTGCCGGTGACGACGATCTTCTCGGCGTTGATCACCACCAGGTAATCGCCGGTATCGACGTGCGGGGTGTAGACCGGCTTGTGCTTGCCGCGCAGGCGGCGGGCCAGTTCGGTGGAAAGCCGGCCCAGCGTTTTGCCGGCGGCGTCGACGAGATACCAGTCGCGCTGGACGGTCTCGGACTTAGCAGTGAAGGTGCTCATGATCAGACTCGGTTGGTCGGGCGGATTCCTGCAGCGAACGGCCGGAACTTTGCCACGCGTTGTGAATTGCAAAAACGCAAGAGGCGAAATTCTACGTGGCCCGGCCGCCGCGCGCAAGTCCGCCCCAGACCTGCGGTGCCAGGGTCGGTGGCGCGCTTGGCAGCACACCGGCCGGCGGCGAAAATCGAGGGCCCACCGCTTCCGGGCGTCCCCCATGACCGCCAGCCGCCAGCATTCCCCGCTCGATCGTGCCCTGGTCGAGGCCCAGCGCGCGCTGGAAACCGTGTTCGGCGACCCGCCGGCGCAGCGCCCCTACCCCGCCGCGGCCACCGCCGACGTGGTGCTGGCGCCGGACGAGCGCCGCCACGCCGCCGGCCTGATGCGCATCAACCACGTCGGCGAGGTCTGCGCGCAGGGCCTGTATTTCGGCCAGGCCGCGGTCGCGCGCGATCCGGCCACCCGTGCGCACCTGCTGGAGGCGGCGCAGGAAGAGACCGACCACCTGGCCTGGTGCGCGGCACGGCTGCGCGAACTGGACAGCCGCCCCAGCCTGTTCAACCCGCTGTGGTACGCCGGCAGCTACGCGATCGGCACCCTGGCCGGGCTGCGCGGCGACGGCTGGAACCTGGGCTTCGTGGTCGAGACCGAGCGCCAGGTCGAGGCACACCTGGACGAACACCTGCAGACCCTGCCGCCGGCGGACCTGCGCAGCCGCGACGTGCTGACAGTGATGAAGGCCGACGAGGCACGCCACGCCGAGCATGCCGAACAGGCCGGGGCGCGGCGCCTGCCGCCGCCGATCCCCACGGTCATGGCCGCCGCCTCGCGGCTGATGAAGGCCGTCGCCTATCGGCTGTAGCCGCCCGCCGGTCGGGCCGATGCCACCCCGGCTGGCATTGCCGGGCCGATCGCGTTAAAGTGAACGAACGCTGACTGATTCCACGTCGGCGCACGCCGTTCCGGCTGCGGTATCGCCATGTGCCGCAGCCACCGATGTACCCGTGCCGAGCCACGCCCGCGTGCGCTCCGCCTGCAGACTGTCATGCCCGCATCCTCGCCCCATCTGCCATCGCCCCGGACCCGCTGGTTGTCGCGCCTGCTGTTCGCGACCCTGTTCGCGATCGGCGGCGGCGCCCTGCTGCATCACCTGCTCGGCGACTACCGCCAGGCCAGCGCGATCCTGCGCGACCATTCCGTCGCCACCGTCCCGGTGATCGCCGACGGCGCCTTCGGCGTGCAGACCGAGCCACTGGTGCGCTACCGCTTCCACTATGTGTTCGAGAGCAAGGGCCGCCTGCACAGCGGCGCCTTCGAGGCCAGCGGCGCGGAGGCCGCGCCGTTGCTGCTGGACGGCGCCACGGTCGAGATCGCCTACGCCAATGCCGATCCCGCACGCTTCGGGCGCCTGGACCAGCTGCAGCACGCCGGCAACCTCGGCAGCGTGTTCACCCGCGCGCTGATCGCGCTGTCGATCGCCGCCCTGCTGGCGGTGGTCGCGCACCGGCTGCTGATCGGCCGGGTGCTGACCCGGCGCCGCATCGCCGCCGCCTGAGGCCACGCTCGCGCGGGCTGCGCTCAGTGCCCGACCAGCTTCAGGCCAATCACCCCGACCACGATCAGGCCGATGCAGGCCAGCCGCGCCGGCGAGGCGCTGTCGCCGAACAGGGCGATGCCGAGCACGGCCGTGCCCAGCGCACCGATCCCGGTCCAGATCGCATAGGCGGTGCCCAGCGGGATGTGCTTGAGCGCCTGGGTCAGCAGCCACAGGCTCAGGCCCGCACCGGCCAGGGTGGCCACGGTCGGCCACGGCCGGGTGAAGCCTTCGCTGTACTTGAGGCCGAGGGCGAAACCGATCTCGAACAGACCGGCGAGCAGCAGGTAGATCCAGGGCATTGTCTTTCTCCGTAGACAAATGAAAACGAAAACGGCCCGATGTCTGCACATCGGGCCGCCGTCGGCAGGGGTCGCAGCGCGTGCTGCGGGCGGGCCGTCCCGCCGGTATGGAGCGCTTACTCGGACAGGTTGCGCCCGTGAAACAGCTCCTCGATCTCGCGCTTGAGCAGCGCCTCGATGCGCATGCGCTCCTTGAACGAGAGGTTCTTGGCCTTTTCCTCGAACAGGTACTGGTCCAGGTCGAAGTCCTTCAGGTGCATCTTGGTGTGGAAGATGTTCTCCTGATAGACGTTGACGTCGAACATCTCGTAGCGCGACTTGACGTTCTTGGCCAGGAAGTTCTGGATCGAGTTGATCTTGTGGTCGATGTAGTGCTTCTTGCCCTTCACGTCGCGGGTGAAGCCGCGCACGCGGTAGTCCATGATCACGATGTCCGATTCCAGGCTCTCGATCAGGTAATTGAGGGCCTTCAGCGGCGAAATCACGCCGCAGGTGGCGACATCGATGTCGGCGCGGAACGTGGCGATACCGTGCTGCGGATGGGTTTCCGGGTAGGTATGGACGGTGATGTGGCTCTTGTCCATGTGCGCGACCACGGCATCGGAAATGATCTCCTTGCCCGCCGCCTTCTTGTCGATGACCGGCTCCTCGGAGATCAGGATCGTCACCGAGGCGCCCTGCGGATCGTAGTCCTGGCGCGCGATGTTGAGGATGTTGGCGCCGATGATCTCGGCCACATCGGTGAGGATCTGGGTCAGGCGGTCGGCGTCGTACTGCTCGTCGATGTACTCGATGTAGCGCTGGCGCTCCTCTTCGGAGATCGCGTAGCAGACGTCGTAGATGTTGAAGCTCAACGCCTTGGTGAGGTTGTTGAAACCTTGCAGCCTCAGGCGAGGCAACGGCTTGACCACGGCGTGGATCCTCTGGAAGTGGGTCGGGGGGAAAGCCAATCAATTATGAGCCAAATGGCCGCGCTGCGAAACGTGGCGTCCGTCTCTTGTTTGCCGCCGCGAACGCGTCCCGTTAAGCTTCGGGAATTACGCCGTAGCGAAGCCGCCATGAGCCCCGGAAACACATCCACTGCAGCACCTGTGCGCATCGCTCCAAGTCCTTTGACGTTGGACACCGCCACCATCGACCGCTTCCTGGCCCACAGCCACCGTCGCCGCTATCCGGCGCGGACGGACGTGTTCAGGCCAGGCGATCCGGCCGGCACCCTGTACTACGTCGTCAGCGGCTCGGTCAGCATCATCGCCGAGGAAGATGACGACCGCGAGTTGGTGCTGGGCTATTTCGGCAGCGGCGAGTTCGTCGGCGAGATGGGCCTGTTCATCGAGTCCGACCAGCGCGAGGTGATCCTGCGCACCCGTACACCCTGCGAACTGGCCGAGATCAGCTACGAGCGCCTGCACCAGCTGTTCCTGGGCTCGCTGTCGTCCGATGCGCCGCGGGTGCTGTACGCGATCGGCGTGCAGCTGTCCAAGCGCCTGCTGGACACCTCGCGCAAGGCCAGCCGCCTGGCGTTCCTGGACGTCACCGACCGCATCGTGCGCACCCTGCACGACCTGGCGCAGGAGCCGGAGGCGATGAGCCACCCGCAGGGCATGCAGTTGCGCGTGTCGCGGCAGGAACTGGCGCGGCTGGTCGGCTGCTCGCGCGAGATGGCCGGTCGGGTGCTGAAGAAGCTGCAGGTCGACGGCATCCTGCACGCCCGCGGCAAGACCGTGGTGCTGTACGGCGCGCGCTGACCGCCATGGGTCGATAGGCCCGGCACCATGGTGCTGAGCGAGACCTTCTACTGGTTCGTGCTGGTCGGCCTGGCCGCCCAGCTGGTGGATGGCGCGCTGGGCATGGCTTTCGGCCTGGTCTCGTCCTCGGTCCTACTGAGCCTGGGCCTGCCGCCGGCGGTGGTCAGCGCCAGCGTGCACAGCGCCGAGGTGTTCACCACCGGCGCCTCGGGTCTGTCGCACCTGGCCCTGGGCAACGTCGACAAGCGGCTGTTCCTGCGCCTGGCGCTGCCGGGCATGGTCGGCGGGGTCGCCGGCGCCTACGTGCTGACCCAGTTGCCGGGCGAGCTGATCCGCCCCTTCGTCTATCTGTATCTGCTGGCCCTGGCGGTGCTGATCCTGCTGCGCGCGGCCGGCCGTGCGCTGCCGCGCCGCGAGGTGCGGCGGGTGCCGCTGCTGGGCTTCGTCGCCGGCCTGCTGGACGCCAGCGGCGGTGGCGGCTGGGGCCCGGTGGCAACCTCGACCCTGCTCGCCCATGGCGGCCAGGCCCGCACCACCATCGGCACGGTCAACGCCGCCGAGTTCCTGGTGACGCTGTCGATCTCGCTGACCTTCCTGCTGACCATGGGCCTGCAGCACCTGGACATCGTGCTCGGCCTGCTGGTCGGCGGCATGCTCGCCGCGCCGCTGGCGGCGCTGCTGGTCAAGCGCGTGCGCGAGCGCTGGGTGCTGGTGGCGGTGGGCCTGCTGGTGCTGGGCATCAGCCTGTATCAGGTGGGTGGGGCGCTGTATCGGTGGGTGGGCTGACGCCCGGGATTTGGGAGTCGGGATTGGGGATTCGCAAAGGCGGTCTCCGCGGCGCCTGAAGCCGTTGCGCTGGTGATCCGATCTGCGGTCAGGCCGCGTTTGCTTTTGCCGGGGCGGGCCGCGCGATGATCGCGGGCGGGACGCTGCCACCGATGGCTGTGCGTCGCGCCACTCCCCTGCCCCGCGAGACCGCCATGCGCCGTGCCCTTCCGCTCTTCCTGGCCTTGCTGTGCCTGGCGCTGCCGTCGCCGCGCGCGCAGGCCGACGACGCCTTCGCCCGGCTCGGGCGCGGGGTCAACATCCTCGGCTACGACCCGCTGTGGAACGACCCGGCGAAGGCGCGCTTCCGCCCGCCGCTGTACCACACGATCCGCGACGGCGGCTTCCGTACGGTCCGGGTCAACCTGCAGGCCTTCGCGCACATGGACGCGGACAACCGACTCGACCCGACCTGGCTGAAGACGCTGGACACGGTGGTCGACCAGGCCACCGCGGCGGGCCTGAACGTGATCCTGGACGAACACGACTTCCACCCGTGCGCCGCCGATGCCGCGCTGTGCCGGACCAGGCTGCTGGCGTTCTGGAGCCAGATCGCCCCGCGCTACCGCCACGCGCCGCCATCGGTGCTGTTCGAGATCCTCAACGAGCCCAATGGCCAGATGACCAGCGCGGTGTGGAACGACCTGCTGCGCGATGCGCTGCAGATCATCCGCCGCGACAACCCGACCCGCACGGTGGTGGTGGGCCCGGCCAGCAGCAATTCCTTCACCGCGCTCGACAGTCTGCGCCTGCCCGAGGACGATGCGCACCTGCTGGTCACCGTGCACTACTACAACCCGTTCCGCTTCACCCACCAGGGCGCGCCGTGGGCGCCTGCGGACATCCGCGATCACACCGGCGTGACCTGGGGCAGCGCGGCCGACCGGACCAAGCTGTACGGCGAGTTCGACCGCATCGCGGCCTGGGCCAAGGCGCACCATCGGCAGGTGCTGCTGGGCGAGTTCGGCGCCTACGAGCAGGCACCGCCCGCCGATCGGCTGGCCTGGACGGTGGCGGTGGTCAACGCCGCCGAGAAACGCTATTTCGCCTGGGCCTACTGGGAGTTCGAGGGCAGCTTCGGCGCCTACGACATCGACCGCGGGCAATGGGTCGCGCCGCTGCACCATGCGTTGGTGGGCAGCGACAGCGCTTACGCCAAGTCCGGCGGCTGATCGCCGCAGGCGGTACAGCCGCACCCGCGCGAACGGCAATGACGCTGCGCGGTTCCCGGCGCCGCGGCGCCGGATGCGACGCAGCGCACGCGGCGGCGTGGCCTAGCTACTGGGAGCCGGCGGCGTCGCCGGCGCGGTCGCGGCAACCCCAGTTGAGGATCGGCGTGCTAGACGGCAGCAGCCGGCGGAACACCGCCACCGCGCCGTGCTTGGGATTGACCACCACCGGCGCGGCCGCGGCCTGCAGCAGCGGCAGATCGGCGGTGCTGTCGGAATAGGCCATGGCGATCTCGCCATAGCCCAGTTCGCGCAGCATGCGCATCTTTTCCTCGTTGTGGCAGTGACGCGTGGCGGTGACCGCGCCCAGGCGTGGGCCGATCAGGCTGCCGACCACCGGCACGTCCTGGTGCGCGACGAAGCCGAGGATGGCGCGCGCCAGTTCCGGCGGCGCGCCGGTGGCGACCACCACGCGATCGCCGGCGGCGCGGTGCCGGGCGAACACGTCCAGCGCCTGCGGCAGCAGCCGCTGGCGGATCTGCGCCTGATGCTGCAGCACGTACTGGTCGATGATGCGGTTGAACTCGCGCGCGCGACGCAGGCCGAAGCTGGCGATCCAGACGTAGCCGGAAATGCCGGTGCGCCGGGTCGGCAGCATCGCCACCAGCGGCCCCAGCAACGGGGTGGCCAGCACCGCGGCGGTCAGGCGCAGTGGATTGCGCTTGATCAGCCAGGCGAACAGGTGGCTGCCGGAATCACCGTCGTACAGGGTGTGGTCGAAATCGAACACCACCAGCGGCGCATCGGCGCGCGGCAGCGGATACGGACTGGCGTCCTGCCCGCTCATGCCGCGAAGAACAGCTGGCGCAGCGCCTCGCCCGGCTCCTCGGCGCGCATGAACGCCTCGCCGACCAGGAACGCGTGCACACCGGCGCCGCGCATCAGCGCCACGTCGTCCGGGCCGAGGATGCCGCTTTCGGTGACCAGCAGGCGGTCGCGCGGCACCGCGTCCTGCATCGACAAGGTGGTCTGCAGCGACACCTCGAAGGTGCGCAGGTTGCGGTTGTTGATGCCGATCAGCGGCGCCGGCACCTGCAGCGCGCGCTCCAGTTCGTCGATGTCGTGCACTTCCACCAGCACGTCCATGCCCAGCTGCAGGGCCAGCGACGACAGCTCGGCCAGTTGCAGGTCGTCCAGCGCGGCCACGATCAGCAGGATGCAGTCGGCGCCGAGCGTGCGCGCCTCGTACACCTGGTACGGATCGATGGTGAAATCCTTGCGCAGCACCGGCAGCGTGCAGGCGTCGCGCGCCTGCTGCAGGTAGCGGTCGTGGCCCTGGAAGAAGTCCTCGTCGGTCAGCACCGACAGGCAGGCGGCACCGCCGAATTCGTAGCTGACCGCAATGTCGGCGGGATGGAAGTCCGGGCGGATCACGCCCTTGGACGGGCTGGCCTTCTTGACCTCGGCGATCACCGCCGGGTCGCCGTTGGCGATGGCGGCCTGCAGCGCGCGGGCGAAGCCGCGGGTGGGCGGCATGGCCTCGGCGCGGGCGACCAGCTCGGCCAGCGGCACGCGCGCGCTGCGCGCGGCGATCTCGTCGGCCTTGCGCGCGAGGATGGTGCGGAGAATGTCGCTGCTCATGCGGTGGGAATCCTGGGGGATGGCCGGATTATCGGCGATGTGGGGTAAAGAAGGGATCGGGACCCGGGACCCGGGACCCGGGACCCGGGACCCGCAACAGCCTGGGCCGCCATGCAAGTAGTGCAACCGACGACATGCCCGAGTCGAGACGAGGGGCCGCAGATAGGCGACGCCCTGCGCTTACCGGGTCCCGGGTCCCGGGTCCCGGGCCCCGACCAGGCCCTGCGTACAGGCCACATACGCCTCCAGCTTCGCCCGCGCACGCCCATCGGCAATGGCCGCGCGCGCCAGGGCGATGCCGGCACCGATGTCCTCGGCCAGGCCGGCCACGTACAGCGCCGCGCCGGCGTTGAAGGCGACGATGTCCAGCGCCGGGCCGGGCACGTTGTCGAGCACGGCGCGCAGCATCACCATCGATTCGGCGGCGTCGGCGACCTTGAGGTTGCGGCTGGCCGACATGGCGATGCCGAAATCCTCCGGGTGCACCTCGTACTCGCGGACCTGGCCATCGCGCAGTTCGCCGATCAGGGTGCCGGCGCCGAGCGAGAGCTCGTCCATGTCGTCGCGGCCCCACACCACCAGCGCACGTTCGGCGCCGAGTTCCTGCAGCACGCGCGCCTGAATGCCGACCAGGTCGGGGTGGAACACGCCCATCAGGATGTTCGGCGCGCCGGCCGGATTGGTCAGCGGGCCGAGGATGTTGAAGATGGTGCGCACGCCCATCTCGCGCCGTACCGGCGCCACCACCTTCATCGCCGGGTGATGCACCGGCGCGTACATGAAGCCGATGCCGGTGGACTCCAGCGCCTGCGCCACCTGCTCGGGCTGCAGTTCGATCGCCGCGCCCAGCGCCTCCAGCGCATCGGCGCTGCCTGACTTGGAGGAGACGCTGCGGTTGCCGTGCTTGGCGACCTTGGCGCCGGCGGCCGCGGCCACGAACATCGCGCAGGTGGAGATGTTGAAGGTGTGCGAGCCGTCGCCGCCGGTGCCGACGATGTCGACCATGTGGGTGCGGTCGGCGACCGGCACGGTACGCGAGAACTCGCGCATCACCACCGCCGCGCCAGCGATCTCGCCCACCGTTTCCTTCTTGACCCGCAGCCCGGTGAGGATGGCCGCGGTCATCATCGGCGACACCTCACCGCGCATGATCTGCCGCATCAGCCCGACCATCTCGTCGTGGAAGATCTCGCGGTGCTCGATGGTGCGTTGCAGGGCTTGCTGGGGGGTGATGGTCATGGGAAGGGGTCTGCTCGTAGCTGAAGATGTGAGGCGCCGCGCCGGATGCGCTCAGCGCGCCTGCGTCGGCCGCGACATGCGCAGGCGCCCTTGCGCCAGCACCTCGAAGTAATCGGCCGGGCCGCCGGCGCGCAGCAGGGTGGCGACCGCGGCCGGGTCGTAGATCCCTTCCTGCAGCGCGTGTTCGGCGATATGCACGCCGACCACCTCGCCCAGCACCAGCCAGGTCTGGATCGGCTCGCCGCGTGCGCTCTGCAGCGGCAGCAACTGGCTGAGCCGGCATTCGAAGCTGACCGGGCTGGCGGCCACCCGCGGCGCCGCGATCAGGCGCGACGGCGCGGCAGTCAGGCCGGCCAGCGCGAACTCGTCCACCTCCGGCGCCACCGCGGCGGAACTGGCGTTCATCGCCTCGGCCAGCGGCCGCGTGGCCAGGTTCCAGGTGAACTCGCCCGTGGCCTCGATGTTACGCACGCTGTCCTTCCAGCCAATGCTGGCGAAACCGACAATCGGCGGCACGTAGTTGAAGGCGTTGAAGAAGCTGTAGGGCGCCAGGTTGGCGATGCCGTCGGCGCCGCGCGAGCCGATCCAGCCGATCGGCCGCGGCCCGACGATGGCGTTGAACGGATCGTGCGGCAAGCCGTGGCCGTTGGCCGGTTCGTAGAAATGGAAGGCGTCTGTGCGCTCGTGCATCGGCAGGGTCCGGCAGTGGCGGAAAGCGGGCGGCGCCGGCGCGGCCCGCTCAGCGCTCCAGGAAGTTCTTCAGCAAGGCATGGCCATGCTCGGTGAGGATGGACTCGGGGTGGAACTGCACGCCCTCGACCGGGAACTGGCGATGGCGCAGGCCCATGATCTCCTCCACCGTGCCGTCGTCGTGTTCGGTCCAGGCCGTCACTTCCAGGCAGTCGGGCAGCGTGGTCTTCTCCACCACCAGCGAGTGGTAGCGGGTGGCCTCGTAGCGGTCCGGCAGGCCGGCGAACACACCGCGGCCTTCGTGGCGGATGCGCGAAGTCTTGCCGTGCATGATGGTGCCGGCACGCACCACCTGCCCGCCGTAGACCTGGCCGATGCTCTGGTGGCCAAGGCACACGCCCAGGATCGGCGTGCGCTGGCCCAGCCGCTCGATCAGCTGCAGCGACACCCCCGCCTCGTTCGGCGTGCACGGCCCCGGCGAGATGACGATGCGCTCGGGCGCCAGGCGCTCGATCTCGTCCACGCTGAGCGCGTCGTTGCGCACCACCTTGACCTCGGCGCCGAGCGACTGCAGGTACTGCACGAGGTTGTAGGTAAAGCTGTCGTAGTTATCCAGCATCAAGACGGTCATCGACTTAACCCATTGATTTTCATTGCATGTCTTGGAGAGAGAAAGCCGATCCGCGTGCAGCATTGACGCGCGATGGCTGGGTGCGGCGCAACCGCAGCATCGTTCGCGCCCGCCATCGTTGCCGCGCAGCACCCGCAACGACAGCACCAGGAGCGGTTCGGTCCTCACGCATGGATGCCACCGATCCGTGGAGGGAGGCGCCGGCTCCGCAGACGCGGGAAACCGGGCAGGCGCCGTGACGCGCGGCAGGCATGGGAGGCGTGGATCTGGTGGGGGGACAAGACAACTCTCCTTCGTTGGGAGCCGCCATGCCGGGAGCCGAGGGAAGCCGCCACCGGTCAGGGCGGCGATCGTGCAGTCATGGACCGCAGGGGTGCGCCGCTTCTAGGAGAAGCGCCACCAATGCACCAGGTTGGACGGGATGTTGCGGGTCATGCACTCGGCCACTTGATCGATGGAGGGTCCGGCCACCGCTGCAGGCAGCGGCGACAGGCCGGTCCCGAGTGTAATGCCCATGTTCGACAGTGTCGATTGCGCGCCACGCCGGTCGTGTCGCCGCGGGCGGCGGACCTGGTAAACCCCGCTGTTTCACCGCGCCGGCGACGGCGAAGACGGCGCGCCCACGGCACCTTACCGCGCTCGGCGCAGCATTGCGGACCGGTCGGGCTTCCGCCGCGTCAGGCGCTGCGCTCAAGCGTCGAGCGCGTGCCCGGCAAAGGTGGCGACCGCCTCGCGGAAGGTGGCGACGATCGGACGCGCATCGTCGCTGCGCCAGACCAGATACAGCTTCACCCGCAGTCTCAGCCAAGGCAGATCGCGGAACACGATGCCGGCCGGCGCGCGCTCCTTCAACGCGGACTGGACCAGCGCCACACCGAGGCCGGCACTCACCAGATACAGCGAGGCCAGTGGATCGGAGGTCTCGTAGGCGATGTCCGGCGTGAAACCGGCATCCTGGCAGGCGGCGAGCAATGCCGGGCGAATCGTATCCACCGGCTGGCGCGTCACCGCGATCCAGGTCTGCCCGTCGAGCTGCGCCGGGGTGATGCTGCGCGAGCGACACAACGGATGCCCCTTCGGGATCGCCAGCGTCAACGGCTCATCCAGCACCAGTGCGCTGCTCAGGCCGGTATCGCGTTCCGGCATCCGGTAGGCGAGCCCCACGTCGAGCATGTGCCGGCGCAGGTAATCGAACTGCAACGCGGTACCCAATCCCTGCAGCGACAGCAGCACCGACGGGCTGGCGATCCGGAACGCGCGCACGCTCGGGCTGACCACGTTCGCATACATCGCGCCCTCCACGTAGCCGATCGCCAGGCGCCCGGCGCTGCCCGCACCGAGGCGCCGCGCGAAGGTCTCGACCCGATTGGCGTTGGCGATCAGCGTCCGCACTTCACCGAGCAGATCGCGGCCCTCCTGGGTGAGCCGGATGCGCTGCTTGCTGCGCTCGAACAACAGCACGCCCAACTGCTCCTCCAGTTGCTTGATCTGCCGGCTCAGCGGCGACTGCGAGATGTACAACTGCTCGGCCGCACGACCGACGTTCTCGGTTTCGGCCACCGCAACGAAGTAGCGAAGCTGGCGCAGGTCGAGCATGGGGGTGTGTCCTTTTGGGTCTCAACTTTCCCATATTCCGTCTTGGACGCCCAGCGACCGGGCGGCCATCCTCCGCATCGCCGAGCCGGCGCGACCCACGCGCAGCTCCACTCACCCAACAGCGGACAGAGCACCATGCACATCCTCCACCTCGATTCGAGCATCCTCGGCGATGCGGCGGCGTCCCGAGCGCTGACGGCATTGGTTGTCGCAGAGCTGCTGGCGCACGCGCCAGCGGCGCAGATCCGCTACCGCGACCTCGTCGCGGAGGCGATTCCGCATCTGGACGGCCCCATCGCGGCCGGATTTCGTCCCTTGACCGCACCGGCGGACACGGCAAGCGTGGCCGCCGAGCACGCGCGATCCGAAGCGCTGGTCACCGAATTCCTGGCCAGCGACGTCGTGGTCGTCGGCGCACCGATGTACAACTTCTCGGTCGCCACACAGTTGAAGGCGTGGATCGACCGGATCGTGCAGCCCGGCCGGACCTTCCGCTACACGCCCGACGGCCCGATAGGACTGGCCACTGGCAAACGCGTGGTGATCGTGACCACGCGCGGCGGCGTCTACACGAGCGGCCCCCTCGCGCCACTGGACTTCCAGGAGCCGTATCTCAAGGCCACGCTGGGCTTCATGGGCATCACCGATGTGCATGTCGTTCGCGCCGAACCCCTTTCGAAGGGCGATGTGCTGGCCACGCAGGCCATGTCCGCCGCCCGCAGCGCCGCGGCCGACGTTGCGCGCCAGATCGCCCTGCACTGATCACCCGCACTTTCCGAGGAATCCAGATGATCTACATCGTCGCGTTGTCCTACCTCCGCCCACCCGAGCACATCCAGGCGCATCTCGATGCCCACCGCCGATGGCTGGCGAACCATATCCAGGCAGGCCGCATCCTGGCGGCGGGACCGAATGCGGACAAATCCGGCGGGATCGTGCTGGCGTCATGCACGAGCCGCGTCGAACTCGACGCCATGATGGCGGAGGATCCGTTCGTGACCCATGGGCTGGTCACGGTGTCGGTACAAGGTTTCGAGCCGTCGATCCGCGCCGACGCACTGGCGGCACGCTGGGCAAGCGCCGCCGCCGTGGTCAGCGCCCAGCCCGCCTGAGCACACGGCAAAGGAATTCCCATGGCGTTCCCCACCAAGCTTCTTGCGGGCCTTGCGGTCGCCGGCGTGCTCGCTGCCGGTGCGTTTCCGCGATCAAGCCGGGCCGCGACGCTCCGCGGTGCCGTGCCGAACATCGTGCTGGTGCACGGCGCATTCGTCGACGGATCGAGCTGGGCGGAGGTCGTACGGCGACTGCAGCGCAAGGGCTACCACGTGACGGCCGTGCAGAACTCGCTGACCTCGCTGGCCGACGACGTCGCCGCAACTCGCCGCGTGCTGGCGCGGCAGCGCGGCCCTGTTCTGCTCGTCGGGCACTCCTGGGCAGGCGCGGTCATCACCGAAGCCGGCAATGCCGACAACGTCCGCGGCCTGGTCTATCTGTCCGCCCTCGTGCCCGACAGCAACGAATCGGTCGCCGACCTGCTGACTCGGCTGCACGCGCCCATGGACGGCCTGACGCCGGATGCGGACGGATGGCTGTGGCTCGACGCGCCGGCCGCCTTTCGAACCGTCATGGCGGGCGATGTGCCGATGGACAAGGTGCGTGTGCTCGCCGCCACGCAGCAGCCCATCGCCGCACGCGCCTTCGCCGACAGGGTGTCGCATGCGGCATGGCGCAGCAAGCCCAGCTGGTATCTGGTCACCGACAAGGATCACGCGTTGCCGCCGACGGTGCAGCGGCAGCTGGCGCACGACATCGGTGCCCAGGTCCAGCATCTGGCGTCGAGCCACCTGTCGCTGGTGTCGCACCCGCAGGTGGTCGCCGATTTCATCGACCGCGCGGTGCGCGAAGTGGCGCGGTGAGTGGTGGGCTCATGCCTGGGTGCCATCTCGCGCGCGCCGGACGGATCAGCCTGCGCACTGCGTCGGTGTCCGCCGCACACCGCATGGCGAAGGACTCATTGCGCGATCAGGAAGACCGCATAGACGTTTTCGGAAAGGGTGAGGGTGCCGGCTTCGAGGGATTCGACGATCGCGCCGACGTCGCTAGCTGGCGCCGGCGGCTCTGGAGAGGAGACGAAGCCAGCGCGGGCGTTGCGCGCGGCTGGCCAGGTGCCTGCCTGGATACCATAGGAAAAGCTAGGCGCGACATCGGAGATGGTGTAGAGCCCCTGGATACGCACGCCATAAGCCTTGGCAAGCCCGTCTGCCGAAACACGGGTCTGCTCGGCCGCTTCCCGCTTGAGCTGCATACGTATCTCGTCCTCCTTGCTGTAGGAAGTCTGGATTCCAGACAATTCGACCTCACGGCTGGTCTTGAATCCGCTGAGGAACTGGCGCGCATCGTCGAGCGATCGGAACGTTGCACCAATGCTGCGCTTGACCTCGGTACCCTCGAACTCCTGAGTTCCCCCTTGCGGCGAGAAGCGATACGAGGGTTGGATCTGCAAAGAGGAGGCCATGATGCTGTCCTGCAAAGCACGGTTTCTTTTCAGTGCTGAAAGAATCTGCTCCGCCGATGCCTGGATTCGCTTGCGAGCAAGGTCGGGCTGCATATCCATGGCGCGCAGGTTGATGCGTAGCGAGAACCTGTCCGGCACCACCTCGCGCTGCGCCTCGCCCTTCACCAACAAATGCGGCTGCGACGGCAGGCTGTTGACCTGCGCGCTGGCGACGGCCGGCAAGGCCAGCACCGCGGCAAAGGCCCAGGCGACAAGCGTACGAATGTTCATCTTCCTCTCCTTGGCGGAATGTCAGCTGGCCGCACGCTGCGCGCCTGGCTGGATCAACGCAGCGAAATCCGCGATCAACGTATCGACCGCCGCGTCCTGCGTCGCCCACGAGGTCACGAAGCGGATCACCCAGCGGCCATCGCTCAGCACCTGCCAGCGCTCGAAGTCGTAGCGCTGCGCCAGGGTCTCGACCGCGGCGGCAGGCAGGATCACGAACAACTGGTTGGTTGGCGAGTCCGAGGCGAACTCCGCGCCGGCCGCGGCCAGTCCCTCGCGCAGCCGCGCGGCCATGCGGTTGGCGTGCGCGGCGAGCTCGTAGAACAGCCCGTCATCGAACAGCGCGGCGAACTGCGTGCCCAGCACCATGCCCTTGGCCAGCAGCGCGCCGCGCTGCTTGAGCAGATAGCGGAAATCCGCTTTCAACCCCTGGTTGAGGATCACCAACGCCTCGCCGAGCAGCGCGCCGTTCTTGGTGCCGCCGATATAGAACACATCGGTGAGCGCGGCGACATCGGCCAGCGTCAGGTCGTTGCCCGCGGCGGTGAGCGCGCTGCCGATGCGCGCGCCGTCCAGGAACAGCAGCAGCCCATGCGCGTCGCAGAACGCGCGCAAGGCCTGCAGTTCGTGCCTGCGGTAAATCGTGCCGACCTCGGTGGTGTTGGACACGTAGACCAACCGTGGCTGCACCAGGTGCTCGTTGCCGTGCTCGACCAGCAGCGGCGCGATCCGCTCCGGCGTGAGCCGGCCGTCGGCCGCCTCCACGGTGAGCACCTTGTGTCCGGTGGCCTCGATCGCGCCGGTCTCGTGGGTGGCGATGTGGCCGCAGGCGGCGGCGATCGCCGCCTGGTGCGGGCGCAGGAACGCGGCGATGGCGGTGAGGTTGGTCTGGGTGCCGCCGACCAGCAGGTGCACGTCGGCGTCGGCGCAGCCGATCTCGGCACGGATCAGCTGCGCAGCGCGCGCGCTGTGCCGGTCCAGGCCATAGCCGGCGTTCTGCTCGGCGCTGGCCGCAGCCAGCGCGGCAAGCAGGCGCGGATGCGCACCTTCGCTGTAGTCGTTGCGGAAGCCAATCCGCGGCGCGGCGGCGCTCACAGCCCCTTCGCCGCTTCGGCGACCGCACGGAACAGCGCGCGGCCCTTGTTCATCGTCTCGTCCCATTCGGTCTGCGGATCGGAGTCGTAGACGATGCCGGCACCGGCCTGCACGTGCAGGCGGCCGTGCTTGATCACGGCGGTGCGGATGGCGATGGCGGTATCGGCGTCGCCGTGCCAGCCGAGGTAGCCGATGCTGCCGGCATAGACGTTGCGCTTGATCGGCTCCAGCTCGCGGATCACTTCCAGCGCGCGGATCTTCGGCGCGCCGCTGACGGTGCCGGCAGGGAAGGTGGCGCGCAGCACGTCGGCGTAGCTGAGGCCGGGCAACAGGGTGCCAGTGACTTCGCTGACGATGTGCATGACGTGGCTGTAGCGCTCGATCACGAAGCGCTCGCCGACCGCGACGCTGCCGGCCTGCGAGACCCGGCCCGCATCGTTGCGGCCGAGGTCGATCAGCATCAGGTGTTCGGCGCGCTCCTTCGGATCGGCGAGCAGTTCCGCCTCCAGCGCCTGGTCCTCTTCGGGGGTCTTGCCACGCGGACGGGTGCCGGCGATCGGGCGCACGGTGACCTGGCCGTTCTCCAACCGCACCAGGATCTCCGGCGAGGAACCGACCACCTGGGTGTCGCCGACGTCGAGGAAATACATGTACGGCGACGGATTCAGCGCGCGCAGCGCGCGGTACACGTCCACCGGGCGCGCGGTGAACGGCACGCTCAGGCGCTGGCTCAGCACCACCTGGAAGATATCGCCGGCGCGGATGTAGTCCTTGGATTTCTCCACCGCGGCGATGAAGCCCTCGCGAGTGAAACCGGAGACGAAGTCGCTCTCGTCCAGCACATCGCGCGCCAGCGGCGCGGGGTAGCCGGCGCCGGGCTGGCGCAGCGTGGTGGTGAGCGCATCCAAGCGCGCCTGCGCACGCTCCCAGGCATCGGCTTCGGCTGGGTCGGCATGCACGATCAGGTACAGGCGGCCCTTGAGGTTGTCGAAGACCGCCACTTCCTCGGACAGCATCAGCAGGATGTCAGGCGTGTCCAGTTCGTCGCGGGCGACGGCACCGGCCAGGCGCGGCTCGATGTAGCCGATGCATTCGAAGCCGAACCAGCCGACCAGGCCGCCGGTGAAGCCGGGCACGCCCGCCAGCTTGGGCACCACGTGCTGGGCGCGCAGCGCCTCGACCTCGGCGAAGGGATCGGCGACCTCGCGACGCTCGATCAGCTCGCCATGGTCGCGCACCTCCAGGGTGTGCCCACGGAAGGTGTACACGCGGCGCACCGGCAGGCCGATGATCGAGTAGCGCCCGAAGCGTTCGCCGCCTTCGACCGATTCGAACAGATAGGTGTGCGGGGCGTCGGCGAGCTTGAGATAGACCGACAGCGGTGTGTCCAGGTCGGACAGCACTTCGCGGACGACGGGGATGCGGGTGTGACCTTCAGCGGCGTAGCGCTGGAACTGCTCGCGGGTAATCAAGACGGCTTTCCTTCCGGGACTCGGTGACAGGGCGGACGACGGCTGCAGGCCACCATCGCCACGCACGGCGAGCGGAAGTGAAGGAAAGCGGGGTCGTCAGGCTGGACACGGCGGCTACTTTACCGCAACTGCGGCGACTGGCAACGGTTGCAGGCGCGACCAATCGATCGCGGTGCGGAAGCGGTCGGCGAGGGTGTCGCGTCGGGACTGAAGTCCCTCCCACAGGGGGTCCACTTGCCTTGGTGCGGTGTGCGGAGTCCAAGGTGGGCGCTCTGTCATCGCATGCGCGTCCACGATCGAATCGAGCATCGCCACACCGCCTGTCGTAGGAGCGGCTTTAGCCGCGACGGGCATTACCGGGAATGCCGGTCGCGGCTAAAGTCGCTCCTACGAGGGCAACGCGACAGCAACACGAGCGCAGATGGATGGCGGGCGCTGCGAGCCTGCTGGCATCAGCGCGCCCGCAGCAACGGCGACTCAGGCGGCAGGTGCATGCGCAGGCGCCCGGGCACGCAGTCGATGCGGAAGTGGCGCGAGGTTTCCGGCTCGCCGTCCAGGTTCAGGGTCAGCGGCTGCGCCGCCTCGATCCGCAGCCACGGCAGGCGCGCGCGCACCGCCACCCGCTCCAGCGCGGCCTGCTTGCCGGACGTGACCAGGGTGCCCAGGGTCGCGGCGACCTCGCCGGTCAACTCCGGCACCAGGGTCAGGTCGAGCAGGCCGTCGTCGAGCAGCGCCTCCGGGCACAGCACCTGGCCACCGCCGGCCTGGCGGCCGTTGCCCAGGCCGAGCGCGATGAAATCGCCCTCCCAGGAAAACTCCGGCCCTTCGAAGCGCGCCCGGATCGGATCGATCCGACCCAGCCGGCTCATGCCGGTGACCAGGTAGGCCAGCCCGCCGAGCATCTTCTTCAGGCCTTCATCGGTCTCCACCGTGACCTGGGTGCCGAAGCCGCCGCTGGCGACGTTGGCGCACCAGTGCGGGCCGTGCTCGGCCTCGATGCGCAGCAGGTCGATCGGCAGCGCCAGCGTGCGGGCGATCAGCTCCAGTGCCTCCAGCGGTGGCAGCGGGATACCAGTGGCCGTGGCGAAATCGTTGGCCGTGCCCAGCGCCACCAGTCCCAGGGCCGGCAGCGCGTCGCCCGTTTCCTGGCGATGCGCCAGCGCCGTGGCGACCTCGCTGAGGGTGCCGTCGCCGCCGGCGGCGACGATGCACGCAGCACCGTCGGCCACCGCTTCGGCCACGTAGCGCTCGGCATCGCCCTGCTCCCAGGTGACCCGCACCTGCAGCGCCACGCCGCGCGTACGCATGGCCATGACCGCCTCGCGCAACGCCTCGTCGCCGGCCGACTTGCCGTTGAGGATCAGACGCCAATGCGCTGCAGCCATGCGAACCATCCCGGGGTGAGGCGCCCACGCTAACGGGCGCGGCATGCGCGATGCGTGAATCCAAGGCGCGTGCGCTGTCATACGCACGTCACCGAGGATCCGGAACATGGAAGGCCATAGCAAGGAAGACGGATGGAGGCAGGATCAGCCTCCGATTTCTCTCCCAGGGGCCGCACCGGCGACGGTGCGGTTCTTTTATTTGGACGCCCGCCGCCGCTCAGCCGGCCGCGAACCGGGCCAGCGCCTCGCCCTGCAGCCGGTACACGGTCCACTCGTCCTGCGCGCGGGCGCCGACCGCTTCGTAGAAGTCGATGGCCGGCTGGTTCCAGTCCAGCACCGACCATTCGAAGCGGCCGCAGCCCTCGGCCACCGCCTGCCGCGCCAGGTGCTGCAGCAACGCCTTGCCGGCGCCCACGCCGCGGTGCGCCGGGTCCACGTACAGGTCTTCCAGGTACAGGCCGTTGCGGCCGAGCCAGGTAGAGTAGTTGTAGAAGTACACCGCGTAGCCGATCGGCTGGCCGTCGGCCTCGCAGATCAGCGCCTGGGCGCGGGCGTCGGCGCCGAACAGGCTGGCGCGCAGGCCGGCCTCGTCGGTCTGCACCGCGTCCTCGGCGCGCTCGTAGCGGGCCAGGTCGCGGATCAGGCGCAGGATCAGCGCCGCGTCGTCGGCCACTGCCGGGCGGATGTGCAGCGCCGCCATCTCAGCGCCCCGCCACCGCGGCGCGCATCTGCGTGATCACCTCGGCGTAGTCCGGCGCATTGAAGATGGCCGAGCCGGCGACGAAGGTGTCGGCGCCAGCGGCGGCGATCGCGGCGATGTTGTCCGGCTTGACCCCGCCATCGATCTCCAGCCGGATCGGCTTGCCGCTGGCGTCGATGCGGGCGCGGATCGCGCGCAGCTTGTCCAGCGCCGAGGGAATGAAGGCCTGGCCGCCGAAGCCCGGGTTGACCGACATCACCAGGACCAGGTCCAGGTCGTCCAGCACCCAGTCGAGGATGTCCAACGGGGTGGCCGGGTTGAGCACCAGGCCGGCCTTGCAGCCGTGCGACTTGATCAGCTGGATGCTGCGGTGCACGTGGCGGCTGGCCTCGGGATGGAAGCTGATGATGCTGGCGCCGGCCTCGGCGAAATCGGGGATCAGCCGGTCCACCGGCTCGACCATCAGGTGCACGTCGATCGGCGCGGTGACGCCGTGCTTGCGCAGCGCCTGGCAGACCATCGGGCCGATGGTCAGGTTCGGCACGTAATGGTTGTCCATCACGTCGAAGTGGATCCAGTCGGCGCCGGCGCGCAGCACGGCATCCACTTCCTCGCCGAGGCGGGCGAAATCGGCGGACAGGATGGACGGGGAGATGATGCAGTCGGACATGGCGGGATCTCAGCGCTTGCGCAGGGTGCGGATACGGTCGTAGGCCGTGTTGAGCTGGCTGGCCTTCTTCTCGGCGCGGGCGCGCAGCTCGGGGCTGGCGCTGGCGACCTTGTCGGGGTGGTACTGGGACATCAGCCGGCGATAGGCCAGTTCGATCTCGGCGTCGGTGGCGTCGCGGGTCAGGCCCAGTTCCCGGTAGGGATCCTCGCGCTGGGACAGCTTGAACCAGTCGGCGTCGAAGGCATGCCCGATCAGCAGCCCGATCAACGCGCCCAGCACCGGCGTGGGCCGCAGCAGCAGGGCCCCGGCGATGGCGCCGAGCAGTTTTCCGTACCAGGGCATGGGGCAAGGGCGGGCGCGGCGTCAGGGCCGGCCATTTTACGGCACAGCGGGGCATTCCGGCCGTACACTACGCGGCCCGCCGTCCGCCGCGGGCCCGCCGGGTCCCGGGACGGTCGCCATTGCGAAGTCCGTAGGAGTGCCTGTGTCCACCACGCTGTTGCAATCCGATCTGCCCGGCCTGCCCTTGCGCCACCGCGGCAAAGTCCGCGACGTGTTCGATATTCCCCGCGAGCGCCTGCCGGCCGATGCGCCGCCCGGCGACTACCTGCTGATGGTCGCCACCGACCGCCTCTCCGCCTTCGACGTGGTGCTGCCCGACCCGATCCCGGGCAAGGGCGAGATGCTGTGCCAGGTCTCCAACTTCTGGTTCAAGAAGACCGAGCACCTGATGCCCAACCACCTCACCGGCATCGACGTGGCCGCGGTGCTGCCCGAGGGCGTGGACAAGGCCCTGTACGCCAAGCGCGCGGTGGTGACCCGCAAGCTCAAGCCGGTGCCGGTGGAGGCCATCGCCCGCGGCTACCTGATCGGCAGCGGCTGGAAGGACTACCAGCGCACCGGCAAGGTCAGCGGCATCGAACTGCCCGACGGCCTGCGCCAGGCCGAGAAGCTGGCCGAACCGATCTTCACCCCGTCGACCAAGGCCGCCGTCGGCGACCACGACGAGAACATCGACTTCGACGCCATGGTCAAGACCGTGGGCGCCGAACTGGCCGAGCGCGTGCGCGACGCCACCCTGCGCATCTACCGTTTCGCCGCCGACTTCGCCGCCGAGCGCGGCATCCTGCTGGCCGACACCAAGTTCGAGTTCGGCACCGACGCCGACGGGCGCCTGTACATCATGGACGAGATGCTGACCCCGGACTCCTCGCGCTACTGGCCAGCCGACCAGTACGAGGTCGGGACCAGCCCGCCGAGCTACGACAAGCAGTTCGTGCGCGACTACCTGGAGACGCTGGACTGGGGCAAGACCGCGCCCGGCCCGCGCCTGCCGCAGGAGGTGATCGACCGTACCCGCGCCAAGTACGCCGAGGCGCTGCAGCGGCTGGCGGGGATTTCGGTCGACTGAGTGTGCGCCCGCGCGCCGGATGCCCGGCGCGTCACGGGTGGTCGCGGACGGCGGCCACCTTGCGGGCACCCACCGCCATGCCCGCCGCTTCACGACCCTGAGAATCCTGGCCGGCTAGACTCCGGCACCCGCGCGAGCGCTCGCGCGTGCGACTTGATCAGGAGGATCCGTTGGCTAGTTCGCCCCCGCTTTTTGCATCCCTGGTGCTTTTCATGGCGCTGGCAGCCTGCAGCCCTAGGCAGACCGACGCGTCGACAACTGCGAGCCCCGCCGCTAACGCTTCCGCTCGCACTGCATCTTCGGACGAGGCCACCCCCGTTCGCGCGTCCACCACATCACAGACGGCCCACCAGGATGACGGCGTTGCAGCACTGGCCGAGTCCTTGCACCTTCGTTGTGAGAATGCGGCCAAGGGTAAAGGCTGCGTAGCGGGCAACATGGACGCTGGCGATTTCTACGACGTCGACGTGTCTCCACGCTGTGGCGCAGACGGAAACTTCGCAGGCGTGGCCGAACGCGACGCGACACTTCTGGATGCCTTACCCGTCACCGGCAGCAAGGTGCAGGTCACCGCCAAGCTTTCAGATGGACAGTTCGTCTGCATTCTGGCGACCGCGCATGCGGGTCAACAGGCAGCCTACTACTACGTGGCCGCCATCCCTCCCGCCGGCGTCGGCGCATGCAACGGCAAGCCCATTTGCAATCAGTATGGCGAGCGCCCAATCGACTTCGTGACACAGCGCAAACAGGGAAAACACTGCACCATTGCAGGCAATGCGCGTCCCGAAGGCGATTGTGCGCAAGGATGGATCGAACCGCGGAAGCTGGATGTGTTCTCGAACGGACTGTGATCCTTTCGCCACGCTGCTGACAGCCCTGACGCTGGCTGCCGGCAGAACCCCGACAATGTCCCGCTTCGGCTTCACGACACGATGATCCTGGTGAACTAAAATCACCCGCCCGAAGGGCGATTGCCCGCCCGACCCGATCAGGAGGATCCGTTGGCTATCGCACGCCCCATTCTGACGTCTCTGGCATTGGCCGCGGCCCTGGTCGCGTGCAAGGCGCAAACTGCTGACTCCACGGTCGCCGCGGCGACAGCCGCCCCCGCGCAGGCCGCGCCCGCCGCAGACGCCCCGCGTTGCCAGGATGCCGATTTCGACACCTTCCTCAAGCGCTTCAGCGCCGACATCGCGGTCCAGGAAAAGGCCACCGCGAACCCATTGACGATGATCCATATCGACCCGGACGCGCAGCCGGAGCCAGCACCGGTGACCCGCAACGTGCCGTTGGCCGAGGTCGAATGGCCGGTGATCCCTAATCTGGAGGCCGCTCGCAAGGGCGGGCGCGAGGTCGTGGTAACGCAGAACGCCGGGGGCCGGCAGGTCATGGTGCGCACCCCCGATACCGGCGACCAGCAGGTCTACCAGTTCGAGCAGAAGCCTTGCTGGACGCTGGTGAAGGTCGACGATCAGGCGTTGTAGTCGCGGCCCCGGGAGACCCGCATGGATGCTTCTTCGCCAGCGCAGCGCCGTCCCACCTATCGCGCCACAAGCGTCCGCCGTCTATCCAACACTCGCGCCCAGAAAGTGCGGAGCAGTACGTATATGCCCGCCTCACTGGGTGGAAATCGAACCTAAAAGAGGAATTCGCGTGCATTTCCTGAAATTGTCTTCGCCTCTCCTCGCCCTGGCATTGGCAGCCTGCGGAGGTGCACCCGCGGATGGCAAGCCTGCCGACATGCGAGACACCCCGCAGCAGTCTCCCTCCCCTAGTCAACAAAGCCAGGGGCAGAACGCCACCGCCAACCAGCAAGGGAGTGCTCCTGTGCAAAATGTCGCATCCTTCGTTCCTGCTGGCATGGAAGCCGTGGACACGCTCCGGGGCGACCTCACCGGCACCGGTCGGTCAGATGCATTACTGGTCGTTTCCCCTCCATCGTCCGCTGGCGAGAAGTTAGGTCAGGGCGCACCAAGAACAGTGATCCTGCTGACCCAGGATGAACGTGGAGAGCTGCACAACGCCGCGGAGAATGCGCATATCGTCCCATGCGCGAACTGCGGCGGCATGGCCGGCGATCCTTATGCGTTTTCGCGGATCGAGAAAGGGCAATTCACCATCTCCATCTCGGGCGGCTCGCGCGAGCGCTGGGCTGACGACTTCACTTTCCGCTATGCGCCTGACAGCAAAACCTGGCTGCTGGACAAGGTGGTACGCGAACTCACCGATACGCAATCCGAACAACACAAGCAATTGGAACTGACGGCCAAAGATTTCGGGCAGGTGGCATTCGCGGATTTCGACCCCGCCAAGCTACCCAAGGTCGCCCCACTGGAAGAGGGCGCACCAGACAAGAATTAAAGGGAAGTAATGGTTTCCGCGGACAAGGATGGTCCGTCCATCACGTTGCTGAGAAATGAGGAGCTACACCATGGCAACAGACAGAGAGAACCAGATGCTGCGCGCCGCCTACGCGGCCGGCATCACCCAGCCCAGGGAACTGGCGAATTTCATGGCGCAGGTGGGCCATGAATCCGGCGGACTTTCCAGGCTTGAGGAAAGCTTCAATTACACGAAGGGAATCGGGCAGATCTCCGCCAATGTGCGTTCTGCTTTGCGCGAAGGTCCGGAGGCACTGGAAAGCGCGCGTATCGAGGCACTCAGGGGACGGCCGGAACGGCTCGGCGAACTCATGTACGGCAATCGCCGGGATCTTGGCAACGATCAGCCGGGAGACGGTTATCTCTATCACGGCCGTGGCTACATGCAATTGACCGGCAAGGCGCAGTACCGCGCGGCTGGCGAGGCGTTGGGGCTGGACTTGGTCAATCGGCCAGAACTGGCATCTCAGCCCGAGAACGCCTCGCGCATCGCCACTTGGTACTGGCAGCAGAAAGTTCCCGAGGAGCAGCGCAACAGCGTCCAAAACGCGGGTGCCACCATCAACGGCGCCAACCCACCGAACGGCCTGGCGGATCGCGAGAGGCGTTTCGAACACTGGCAACGAACGCTGACACCCGAGTTGATGCAGAACCTGGCAGCGGGACGGCTGGGTGAGCCTGTGGCTGCACCCACGCAGGGCCATCGGCCGGCGACCGCCAACGTCGGGGCGTCCCACAGCAACTTCCAGCAGACGATGGAGCGCATGCTGCCGAGCCAGGGCAAGGTCGATCCGCACATCACCGGGCACTATGGCGAACAGCGTGCCCGTGGCCCGCACGGGGGCACCGACTTCAACTACGAAGGCGGCCAGACCGGCATCAACCGGCAGCACCCGACGGTGCACGCGCCGATCTCCGGAACGGTGACCTTCTCCGGCGGCCAGTACGGCACGGTGAAGATCCGTGACGCGCAAGGCAACTCGCACGAAATCCTGCATCTGGACTCACGCTCGGTGAAAGAAGGCGATACCGTGCGCGCCGGGGATCCGATCGGCACCATGGGCGGACGCGGCCCGAATGGGGCGAACCAGTACGCGCAGCACGTGCATTACCAGATGCACGATGCGAACGGGAAAGCCGTCAGCCCGGAGACGTGGTGGAACCGCGGCCAGCAGGTCGACGCTCATGGCCGCGATCAGGCACAGCATGGCAACGGCACGCTGCGCCAGGGCGACCACGGTCAAGAGGTGCGCGAGTTGCAGCAGCACCTCAACCGCCTCGGCATCCGCGACGCGCAAGGTCGCCCGCTGGCCGAGGACGGGCGCTTCGGCGACAACACCCACGAAGCGGTGACGGCCCTGCAGAAACAGCGCGGCCTCACCCAGGACGGCATCGTCGGCCGCGACACCCGGGCCGGGCTGGCGGCCGCCGAGCAGGCGCAGGCCAAGCCGACGAAAGGTCCGCAACTCGGCGAGCCGGGGCATCCGGATACGCCGCTGTACGACAAGATGCGCACGGAGGCCGATCGCGCCGCCAAGCAGGCCGATCCGCAACACGCCAAGCTGTCGAACGAGGCGGTGGCCAACCTGACGCTGCAGGCCAAGCAGGCCGGGATCGACCACCCGGAAAAGCTGAAGGAAGTCAGCATGCGTGGTGAAACGGCCTTCGTCGCCGGGACCACGCCGGGCTTCCGTGCGGTGGTGGATCTGCAGCAGCCAGCACCACCGCTGGAGCAGACCAGCGCGCAACTGGCTCGCCAGTCCGCGCAGCAGCAGGAGTCGGTGCAGCGGGAGCAGCAGCAGGAGTCGAACAAGAGCATGGCGCGCGCCTGAGTCGCCAAGCCGTGGCGGGGCGATCGTGCCGACAGCGCGATCGCCCCTGCTCGACGACGCCACCGCTTGCTTGCGGCGATTGGTCACGTGCTGGCTGACGCATTCCAGACGCTGGTCGTCGAAACGCAAAAAAGCGTCTCTCATGCCTGCCTCCGGCTCGATCGAGCCGGCTGCAAGTTGCACCTGTAGGAGCGGCTTCAGCCGCGACGGGGCGTCCCCGGTGAGGCCCGTCGCGGCTGAAGCCGCTCCTACGAGATGCTTCCCGAAGTTTTAGTTTTAGAAGCCCGACACGCCGCGCGGTGTCTCCGCATCGCGCCGGCGATGGCGCTATGCTGGAGCGGTTCCTGGGAGGGAAGATGGATACCACCGCCTACGCGCGCCCGATCGACCGCTATTTCGCCAGCTATTCCGACGATCACCGCAATGCCGCCAACCAGCGCATCCATGTGGTCGCGGTGCCGGCGATCCTGTGGTCGGTGGTGGCCCTGCTGTGGTGCATCCCGGTCGGCGGCACCTTGTTCCAGAGCGGGCTGTGGGCGGCGCTGGGCATGTTCGCGGCGTGGATGTACTACAACCGCCTGTCGCGCCCGCTGGGCTACGGCATGCTGGCGGCGTTCTTCTTCTGCGGCTGCCTGTGCCGGCTGCTGGAAGCGCACCTGGGCCTGCAGGGGCTGCTGTGGCTGGCGATCGGCGTGTTCGTGGTGGCCTGGATCGCGCAGTTCATCGGACACGCGCTGGAAGGCCACCGCCCCAGCTTCCTCACCGATCTGACCTATCTGCTGATCGGCCCGGCCTGGGTGCTGGCCAAGCTGTACCGGCGCATGCACTGGCGCTACTGAGCGCACCCACCCACGCGACGACCCAGCACAGGCGCGCGCGGGCGCTGCCCAAGTCCAGCGTCCCTCGTCCACCGCGGCGCCTGCGCGCCCTCCACATCCAGCTGGCGAGTGGGCGACGTTGCGTCAGCCCGGCGTCGCCGCGTCGCCAAGGTCCAGGCCCAACATCGCCGCATCCGGCGCGAAGGCGCGCGGCGCGTAGCCGAAATCCTGCTGCGCCGGTTGCAGATCGAATGCCAGGTCCTCGCGCATGCGCTGCAGCGCGGCGCGGTTCATGCCCTGCAGGCGGCCACAGGCGTGGGCCAGCGTCAGCGCCAAGGCGAACGCTGCATGCGGCAGCGATAGCAACCGCGCCGGCGGCCGCAGCGCGGCCAGCACCCGCCGCACCATCTCGCGGTAGGTCAACGTCTCGCCGCCGCCGAGGGCGTAGCTGCGCCCGTGCGTGGCCGGATGCGCCAGCACCGCCAGCGCCGCGTCGGCCAGGTCCTGCACGTGCACCGGCTGGCGCAGGCCGCTGGCGCTGCGCGGCAGCACGAACCAGCCGGTGCGCCGCGCCAGTGCCGCGATCGCGCTGAGGGTGCGGTCGCGGCCGGCGCCATACACCAGGGTCGGCCGCAATACCGTCGCCGCCGCGTCGCGTTCGGCGGCGACCGCGAACACGATGGCTTCGGCCTCGCGCAGGCGCCGGGCGACGTCGCGTTCGGCGGCGTCCAGCGAGTCGCGCTTGACCTCCAGGCTGGTCGAGCCGAAGGCGACCACGCGCGCGGCGGCGACCGGCGCGCGCCGATACCAGTCGGCGAAGGCATCCAGCGGCCCGCAACTGAACACCACGTCGGCCGCCACCGGGGGCGCCTGCAGCGCGCTGAGTTCGCCGGCATGCCAGTGCAGGCCGGGGTGCGCCGCGCGCGCCTGTCGGGAGTAGGCATGCACTTCCCACCCGTCGGCCAGCAGGCGGTGCAGCAGGCGCTCGCCGATCTGGCCGCTACCGCCGAACACCAGCGCGATGCGCGGTGGCGCGACGGTCGTCGGAGAAGCGGAGGCAGCGGCGAGCGAATCGGTCATCGGCACAGGATAGTGCGTGCGCCGCCGTTTGCGGCTGGAATCACGCGGCATCCGCACGCTGCACGGCATGCCACGGCCGGTGGAGGCGGACAAGGCGACGCGTGGCGCGGACATACGCAGCCGCCAACGATCGCCAAGCGCACCGGCGACCTGGCCCGGGCCGCACGCACCAGCACCCGGATGGAGAGCGACGCGCGATGCGCTGCAGAACGCGCTCACCCATGGCAATGCTTGCGCCACACGCAAGCGCGCCGCGTGGTGCGCATGGCGTTTGGTACATCGCGCAGCGCCAACGTTCGATCGCCCTCATCCCACCCGCACTCGCAAGCGCATCACCTGCCCGCCGCTACGCTGTCGGCATGACCGTGCACGCCTTCCGTTCCCGCGCCGGCCACCGCCGTGACGCGCCTGTTACACTCGGGCTCCTGCTCGCGAATCTCGTATTCCCTGCATGATCCCAGCCCTCGACCTCCTGCTGGCCTTGCCGTTTCTGATGGCGGCGGCCGTCGTCGCCCTGCGCCACCGCTCGCGCGCCACCCTGGCCTGGGCCGCGGCGCTGGCGCCGTTGGCGGGCCTGGCGGTGCTCGGCGCGCTGACGCCCACGGTGCTCGACGGCGGCATCGTCCGTGCCGACCACGCCTGGCTGCCGCAGATCGGCCTGCAGTTCTCGCTGCGCCTGGACGGCCTGGCCTGGATGTTCGCCGGCCTGGTGCTGGCGATCGGCGCGCTGGTGGTGATGTACGCGCACTATTACCTCAGCGCGCGCGAGAACGCGGCGCGCTTCTACGCCTATCTGCTGCTGTTCATGGGCGCGATGCTGGGCATGGTGATCGCCGGCAACCTGCTGCTGCTGATGGTGTTCTGGGAACTGACCAGCATCAGCTCGTTCCTGCTGATCGGCTTCTGGTCGCACCGCCAGGACGCGCGCGACGGCGCGCGCATGGCCCTGGTGATCACCGGCGGCGGCGGACTGGCGCTGCTCGGCGGCGTGCTGCTGCTGGGACGCATCGTCGGCAGCTACCAGCTCGACGCGGTGCTCGCCGCCGGCGACGTGATCCGCGCCAGCCCACAGTATCCATGGGCGCTGGGGCTGATCCTGCTCGGCATCTTCACCAAGAGCGCGCAGTTCCCGTTCCACTTCTGGCTGCCGCACGCGATGGCCGCGCCCACCCCGGTGTCGGCGTACCTGCACTCGGCGACGATGGTGAAAGCCGGCGTGTTCCTGCTGGCGCGGCTGCATCCGGCGCTGGCCGGCAGCGACCTGTTCTTTTACACGGTCAGCGGCATCGGCGCGATCACCCTGCTCACCGGCGCCTGGTTCGCGATCTTCCAGCACGACCTCAAGGGCCTGCTGGCGTATTCGACGATCTCGCACCTGGGCCTGATCACCATGCTGTTCGGGCTGTCCACGCCGATGGCGGTGGTGGCCGGCGTGTTCCACATCCTCAACCACGCGGTGTTCAAGGCCTCGCTGTTCATGGCCGCCGGCATCATCGACCACGAAACCCATACCCGCGACATGCGCCGGCTCGGCAACCTGCGCCGCTGGATGCCGATCACCAGCGCGCTGGCGATCACCGCCTCGCTGTCGATGGCCGGCATCCCGCTGCTCAACGGCTTCCTGTCCAAGGAGATGTTCTTCGCCGAGGCGCTGGGTGCCGACGGCCCGGCGGCGATGCGCGTGTTCACCGCGACCTCGGCACTGCTGGCCGGCGTGTTCGGCGTGGCCTACAGCCTGCGCTTCGTCTACGAGACGTTCTTCGGCAAGGGCCCGCGCGACCTGCAGACGATGCCGCACGAGCCGCCGCGCTGGATGAAGATTCCGGTGGAGATCCTGGTGCTGGTGTGCGTGGCGGTCGGCATCGTGCCGGCGCTGACCGTGGCGCCGGTGCTGCGCAGCGCTGCCGGCGCGATCCTCGGCAACGCCCTGCCCGATTACAGCCTGGCGGTGTGGCACGGCTGGAACGCACCGCTGGCGATGAGCATCGCCGGCGTGGTCGGCGGCGTGGCGCTGTATTTCGGGCTGCGCCGGCTGACCGCGCTGTACACCGAGGTGCGCCGCTCGCTGGGCAAGCGCGTGTTCCACTGGCACGTGCAGACCCTGTTCGGCGTGGCCGCCCGCTTTACCCGCTTGCTCGCCAACGGCAGCCTGCAGCGCAGCCTGCGCTGGCTGGTGCTGGCCGCGGTGGTCGTCGTGGCCGCGCCGCTGCTGCACGCGCCGCCGCTGTGGCAGCAGTGGCCGGCGCCGCAGGGGATGCCGCTGCTGGGCTGGGGCCTGTGGCTGCTGATCCTCAGTTGCGCGTTGTCCACGCTGTTCCTGTACCAGCAGCGGCTGCTGGCGGTGCTCGTGCTGGGCGGCAGCGGGCTGGGCGTGAGCCTGGTGTTCGTGTTCCTGTCCGCGCCGGACCTGGCGCTGACCCAGTTGCTGGTGGAGATGGTGACCCTGGTGCTGATGCTGCTGGGCATGAACTACCTGCCCAAGGCCTCGCCGCCGGAACCGCGGCGTTGGCGCCGCTGGCGCGATGCGGCCCTGGCGATCGTCGCCGGCGGCGGCATGGCCCTGCTGGCGTATTCGGTGATGACCCGGCCGGCGACGACGATGGCCGGCGAACTGCTGCAGCGCGCGCTGCCGGAAGCCTACGGCCGCAACGTGGTCAACGTGATCCTGGTGGACTTCCGCGGCTTCGATACCTTCGGCGAGATCACCGTGTTCGGCATCGCCGCGCTGGTGGTGCACGCACTGCTGCGGCGCGCGCGGATGGCGCCGGAGAAGGTGATGCCCGGTCCGCCGATCAAGCTGCCGGTGCCGGCCGACCTGGCGCAGCTGATGTTCCCGCTGACCCTGACCGTGTCGATCTTCCTGTTCCTGCGCGGCCACAACGCGCCCGGCGGCGGCTTCATCGCCGGGCTGGTGCTGGCGGTGCCGCTGCTGATGCAGTACGTGATCCAGGGCGCGGCCTCGGTGGAGTCGCGCTTCGGCTTCGACTACATCCGCTGCATCGGCCTGGGCCTGCTGCTGGCCACGCTCGGCGGCATGGCCTCGATGCTGTTCGGGGTGCCGTTCCTGACCAGCGGCCATCTGGATCTGCAGTTGCCGCTGATCGGCACGGTCCCGCTGGCCAGCGCGCTGGTCTTCGATACCGGCGTGTACCTGGTGGTGTTCGGCGGCACCATGCTGACGCTGTCGATGATGGGCACGATCAAGCCCTCGCGCACCCGCGATTCGCAGCGCGGGCAGATCGATCCGGCGCGGCGTTCGCCCATCACCGGGGAGATGCACTGATGGAACTGGCACTGGCGAGCGCGATCGGCGTGCTGACCGCGGTGGGCGTGTACCTGGTGCTGCGCGCGCGCAGCTTCGACGTGATCCTGGGCATGACCGTGCTGTCCTACGCCACCAACCTGCTGATCTTCGCCGGCGGCCGGCTGGTGCAGGGCAAGGCGCCGGTGCTGCGCGACGGCATCGCCCCGACCCTGGCCGAGCACGCCGACCCGCTGCCGCAGGCACTGGTGCTGACCGCGATCGTGATCGCCTTCGCGATGACCGCGGTGAGCATCGTGCTGGCGATGCGCAGCCGCGGCGACAACCACAGCGACCACGTCGATGCGCGCCCGGACCGCGACCCCGCCGATGGGGAGGCGCCATGACCCATCTGTTGATCCTGCCGATCCTGATCCCGTTGCTCGGCGCGGCGCTATCGCTGTTCGCCGAGCACCGCCGCTACGGTCGCAAGGTGCGCCGCGCAGTGGCCTGGACCGCGATGACGGCGCTGGCCACGGCGGTGCTGGCGCTGTGCGTGCAGGTGAGCGACGGCCAGGTCCATGCCTACCTGCTCGGCGACTGGCCCTCGCGGCTGGGCATCGTGCTGATGGCCGACCGCCTGTCGGCATGGATGCTGGCGACCACCACCCTGCTCGCCGGCGCCTGCCTGCTGCACGCCTGCGCCGGTTGGGACCGGCGCGCACCGCATTTCCATGCGCTGTTCCAGTTCCAACTGGTCGGCCTCAACGGCGCGTTCCTGACCGGCGACGTGTTCAACCTGTTCGTGTTCTTCGAGGTGATGCTGATCGCCTCCTACGGCCTGCTGCTCAGCGGCGGGCGCAGCCTGCGCCTGCGCGTGGGCTTCCACTACGTGGTGTTCAACGTCACCTCCTCCACCGTGTTCCTGATCGCGCTGGGCCTGCTGTACGCGCTGCTCGGTTCGTTGAACATGGCCGAGCTGTCGCAGCGCGTGGCGCAGGCACCGCCGCAGAACGTGGCGCTGATCAAGGCCGCGTTCGGCCTGTTGCTGCTGGTGTTCTGCGCCAAGGCCGCACTGCTGCCGCTGTACCTGTGGCTGCCGGAAACCTATGCGCGCGCGCCGGCGGCGGTGGCGGCGCTGTTCGTGATCATGACCAAGGTCGGCCTGTACGCGGTGCTGCGGGTGAGCACGCTGATCCTCGGCAGCCAGGCGCAGGCGCTGGACGGCTATGGCCGCGACTGGCTGCTGTGGCTGGGCCTGGCGACGCTGCTGCTGGCCGCGCTGGGCGTGCTGGCGGCGGTGCGCCTGCGGGTGCTGATCGGCTACCTGGTGATCGTGTCGGCGGCGACACTGTTCGTGGCCTTCGCCCTGGATGCGCCGGGCACGCTCGGCGCCGGTCTGTACTACCTGGCGCACAGCAGCTTCGTCGCCGCGGCGTTGTTCATGATCGCCGACCTGATCCGGCGCCGCCGCGGCGGCGCCAGCGACCGCAAGGAGATCATCGCGCCGCTGCCGGGCAAGACCGTGCCCGGCGTGCTGTTCCTGATCGCAGCGATCTCGGTGGCCGGGCTGCCGCCGCTGTCCGGTTTCCTGGCCAAGGTCGCGATCCTCAGCGCGACGCCGGGCGGGCTGACCGCACCGGTGTGGGCGGCGGTGCTGCTCAGCAGCCTGATGGTGATCATGGGCCTGACCCGCGGCGGCGTGCGCCTGTTCTGGCGCGTGCCCGGCGACCAGGACACGGCCGAGGACGGCACCGTGGAGCTGCCGCGCCCGGCACCGCGCAAGGCGCCGGCACGGCCGCTGGAAACCGCCGCCACCGTGCTGCTGCTCGGCTACGGCGTGGCGATGACCGTGGCCGCCGGGCCGCTGCTGCGCTACAGCGAGGACGCCGCCGCACAACTGCTGCGCCCGGCCGACTACACCACCCAGCTGCGCGGCACCGCGCCGATCCTGCGGGAGCCCTGACATGTCCGCCCGTCCCTGGTCGCGCCGCCTGTTCCCGTCCTGGCCGCTGAGCCTGACCGTCACTGCGTTCTGGCTGCTGATGAGCGACAGCTTCAGTCTCGGCCAGGTGCTGCTGGGCGCGGTGCTGGGCGTGGCGGTGCCGCTGTTCGCCGCGCGCCTGGACCGCGAGTTCGCGCGCATCGGCTCGCTGCGCCCCGTGCCGAAGATGCTGTGCGTGGCGGCCTGGGACATCGTGCGCTCCAACGTGGTGGTGGCGCTGCAGGTACTCGGCCCGGAGAAACGCATCCACCCCGGCTTCATCTGGGTGCCGCTGGACATCGCCAACATCCACGGCATCGCCGCGCTGACCAGCATGATCACCCTGACCCCGGGCACGGTGTCGGCGGCGCTGTCGGACGACCGCAAGTACCTGCTGGTGCACGTGCTGCACCTGGACGATGCCGAGACCGTGATCCGGCAGATCAAGACGCGCTACGAAGCGCCGTTGATGGAGATCTTCCCATGACCAGCCACATGTTCATCGAGACCACGATCGTCGTGTGCATGCACGTGGTGGCGCTGGCGATGCTGCTGGCGCTGTGGCGGCTGCTGCGCGGGCCGACCGTGCCCGACCGCATCCTGGCGCTGGACACGCTGTCGGTGACCGCGATCGCCGAGCTGATGCTGTTCGGCATGTACCTGGATTCGCCGGTGTATTTCGAGGCGGCGCTGATCATCGCCATGCTCGGCTTCGGCAGCACCGTGGTGCTGAGCAAGTTCGTGCTGCGCCGGGACATCGTCGAATGATCGGCGTGCTGCAGGTCGGCCTGTCGCTGCTGCTGATCGTCGGCTGCTTCTTCATCCTGGTCGGCGCGCTGGGGCTGGTGAAGCTGTCGGACTTCTTCAAGCGCCTGCACGCGCCGACCAAGGCCAGCACCCTGGGCGTGGGCTGCGTGCTGCTGGCCTCGGTCGGCTACCACCTGTTCCTGGGCCAGGACCCGCAGCCGCGCGAGTTGCTGATCACCGCGTTCCTGTTCATCACCGCGCCGATCAGCGCGCACATGATGGCCAAGGCGGCGCTGTCGCTGATGCTGGAACAGCGCCCGCAGGTGCCGGGCAGCGACCACGCCGACCAGGAAGGCCTGCCGCCGCCGGAGCAGCCGGACGGGCCGTAGCGCATCGGGTACCTCGTAGGAGCGGCTTCAGCCGCGACAGGCTTTACCGGGAACGCCCGTCGCGGCTGAAGCCGCTCCTACGAGCGAGGCCGGTGCGTACCGTGGGGCCAGCCGCTTTTTCCAATCCCCACTCCCAAATCCCCACTCCCGGCCCTCAAGCCAGCAACGCCAGCTCCAGTCCCACCCACGCCAGGAACGCCACCAGCAGCACCGCACCTTCGCCGCGACTCAAGCGCATGTCGCCGCGCAGCATCGGGTACAGCACCACCGCCAGCGCGATCGCCGCCGGCAGTTCCAGGCGCACGAAGGAAGCCGGCAACGGCAGCGGCCGCAGCGCCGCCATGCCGCCGATCACCACCAGGAGATTGAACAGGCTCGAGCCCAGCACATGGCCGACCACCATATCGCCCTGACCCCGGCGCGCGGCAGCAACCGCGGCGGCCGCTTCCGGCAGCGCAGTGCCGATCGCCACCGGCAGCAGGCCCACCAGCAGCGGCGACAGGCCCCAGGCCGCACCCAGCCGCGGCGCGTGTTCCACCACCAGGTTGGCGCCGGCGTTCAACAGCACGAGGGCGATCAGCAGGCGCAGCAGATTCAGCACCAGCCCGGTGCGGGTCACCGCGTAGCCGGACACGCCGAGCTGGCGCGCGGCCGGTTCATGCCGCGCGCGCAACAGCAGGAACGCGACCACGCCGACGAAGGCCAGCAGCAGCGCCACGCCCTCAGCGCGCGAGATGGCACCATCCAGGCCGAAGCCGATCAGCGCCAGCGTCGCCAGGGTCAGCAGCACCAGCAGTGGCGGCAGCAGGCGCGTGCGCAGCAGCAGCGGCGCCGCCAGCGCGGCCAGGCCCAGGGTCAGGCCGAGATTGGCCAGGTTGCTGCCGATCGCGTTGCCCAACGCCAGGTCCTGCGCGCCGGCGGCGTAGGCGCGCGCGTTGACCGCCAGTTCCGGCAGCGAGGTGCCGAAGGCCACCAGCAGCAAGCCGGCCACGAACGGCGAGGCGCCGCAGCGCTGCGCCAGGCCGGAGGCCGCCTTCACGATCGAGTCCCCGCCCAGCGCCAGGAACGCCAGCCCCAACAGCACCAACCCGATCGCACCGGCCATCGCCGACTCCCTGCCCGCAAGATGCGGCGATTCTATGCGCAGGGCCGATGACGCCGCCGTGGTCGTGCCCGCCCGGGCATGGCACGCTGCGGCGGCCAGTCCCGCGCGCAGCCCGCCGCCACTGCACTGCGTTCATGCCCGACCGTGTCTGCTATCGCCTGCCGCGCCCGACCGCGCCCCTCCCCTCGCCTTCGCCACAGGAGCCGCCCCGTGTCCCGTCCCGATCCCACGCCGCCGCCGCGGCGGCCCTGGCTGGCGCTGGCCGGCATCGCCGCGATCGCCGCGGCACTCGCCGCCGCCTTCGCCTGGAGCGCCGGCTGGCTCGGCGGCCCGCAGCGGCTGACCGCGCAGCGCATGACCGACGCCATCGAAGCCGGCGGCCCGCCGCATCCGGGCTTCCGCCGTGCGCACAGCAAGGGCGTGTGCGTCAGCGGCCATTTCCAGGGCAACGGCCAGGGCAGCGCGCTGTCCTCGGCGCGGGTGTTCGCGCAATCCTCGGTGCCGGTGCTGGGCCGCCTGTCGATCGGCGGCGGCGACCCGCACGGCGCCGACGGCGCCGCCCGCGTGCGCAGCATGGCGCTGCAGTTGCGCAGCGACGACGGCCAGGAATGGCGCACGGCGATGAACAGCTTCCCGTTCTTCGTGGTCGCCAGCACCGAGGGCTTCATGGCGCAGACGCTGGCCGCGCGGCCGGATCCGGCCACCGGCAAGCCGGACCCGGCGAAAATGGCGGCGTTCCTGCAGCGCTATCCGGAAGCGAAGAAGTTCCAGGAGTGGGCCAAGACCGCACCATGGTCCAACAGCTGGGCCAACACCCAGTACAACGGCGTCAACGCGTTCCGCTTCACCGCCGCCGATGGCAGCACGCATGCGGTGCGCTGGTCGATGCGCCCGCAGACCCCGTTCGCGCCGCTGTCGGCCGAGCAACGCGCCAAGGCCGACGCCGACTTCCTCAGCGAAGACCTGCAGGCGCGGCTGGCGCGCGGTCCGCTGCGCTGGGACCTGGTGCTGACCGTGGCCGCACCCGGCGACCCGGTCGACGATCCCTCGCAGCCGTGGCCGCAGGACCGCCAGCAGGTGGTCGCCGGCACCCTGGTGTTGGACCATGCCGAGCCGCAGGCCACCGGGCCGTGCCGCGACCTCAACTACGATCCGCTGATCCTGCCGCACGGCATCGCCGGCTCCGACGATCCGATCCTGGCCGCGCGCTCGGCGGTGTACTCGCAGTCCTTCAACCGCCGCGAGCGCGAGATCGCCCGCGGCCAGGCGCCCGATGCCACCGGGAAGCCGCACGGAGGTGCGCAATGAACCGCGACGACCGCTCCGCGCACTTCAACCTGCTCGCGCGCGTGCTGCACTGGCTGATGGCGGCGATGATCCTGACCATGCTGTTCGTCGGCGTGGGCATGGTCGCCTCGGTGTCGCAGCGGCCCTGGCTGCTGAACCTGCATCGCCCGCTGGGCATCGCCATCCTGTTGCTGGTGCTGGTGCGCCTGGGCAACCGCCTGATGCACCGGCCGCCGCCGCTGCCGGCCGACCTGCCGCGCTGGCAGAAAGCGGCAGCGCATGCCTCGCATTGGCTGCTGTACGCGCTGATGCTGGCGATGCCGCTGCTCGGCTGGTCGATGCTCTCGGCCGGCGGCTACCCGATCGTGCTGTGGCCGGGCGTGCAGTTGCCGCCGATCGCCCCGCACAGCCCGGCGCTGTACGCCTGGCTGCGCAGCGCGCATGGCTGGCTGGCCTACCTGCTGTTCGCCACGGTGCTGGCGCACCTGTGCGCGGCGCTGTTCCATGCCTGGGTGCGCCGCGACGGCGTGTTCTCGAGCATGGCGCGCGGCGCGGCGGCGCCATCCGTGCGCCGCGACGAGGCGTAGTCCAGCCGACGGCACGCACGCGCGGCGCCGCATTCGCTGCCGCGCATGCGCGCAGCGCCGCTGGCCTCCGCGCCTGCACCGGCCGGCGCGGGATCGCGCTGCATCCGGGCCGCGCCACGCGTTTGTGTCGGCGCCGACATGGTCGCGGCCCCAGGCCGCCGTTACACTTGTCGGCGGACGGGCGCGCCCGTCCGGCCCTGTTTTTCCCGCGCACCGATCGTTCCCCTGGAATCCGGCGCCGCGACCGCGCCAGCCAGTGCCGATGTTCCGTAGCCGCCTGCCGGCCTGCGGGCCCACGCGCCAAGCCAGCTCATCCTCGATCGTCGTCCGGCGCCGCATCCGCGCCGGCGATGGCCCTGCCTGCTGCCTTGGAGTCCGCGATGTCCCGTGTTGCCCCCACCTGTCGTTTCCCGCGCCGTTCGGCCCTGGCCGTGGCCTGCCTGCTGGCCGCCATGCCGGCCTTCGCGGCGACACCGGCCGCGTCTGCTGCCGACAGCGCCGAGGACACCGAACGCGACGTCACCACCCTCGACAAGATCAGCGTCAAGGGCGAGCGCGCCGAGGGCTACAGCGTGCGCAAGACCAGCGCCGGCACCCGCTTCGAACTGGCGCCGCGGGAGATCCCGCAGTCGGTGAGCATCATCAGCCACCAGCGCATCGAGGATCAGGGCCTGGACGACATCATCGACGTGCTGGAGAACACCACCGGCGTGTCCAGCACGCGCTCGGACAGCGAACGCTTTGAGTTCTATGCGCGCGGCTTCTACATCGACAACTACCAGTTCGACGGCATCCCGACCACGATGGTGCAGAACTGGAGCTACGGCGATTCGGCGCTGGACCTGGCGCTGTACGACCGCGTGGAAGTGGTGCGCGGCGCCACCGGCCTGCTCACCGGCGCCGGCAATCCTTCGGCCTCGGTCAACCTGATCCGCAAGCACGCCGACAGCGCCGAACTCACCGGCAGCGTCACCGTCAGCGCCGGCAGCTGGGGCCGCACGCGCTCCACGGTCGACGTCACCACCCCGCTCAACGCCAGCGGCACGGTGCGCGCCCGGGTGATCGGCAGCTACCTGGATACCGATTCATACGTGCAGCGCTACAGCCAGCGCAAGTCGCTGGGCTATGCGGTGATCGATGCCGACCTGACCCCGGACACGCAGCTGAGCGTGGGCTACGACTACCAGAACAAGCAGTCCGACGGCGTCACCTGGGGCGGCTTCCCGCTGTGGTACGCCGACGGCAGCCGCACCGACTATCCGCGCTGGTTCAACCCGGCCGCGGACTGGACGTTCTGGGACACCACCAGCAAGCGCGCCTTCGCCACCCTGCAGCACGCCTTCGGCAACGGCTGGCAGCTCAAGCTCAACGCCACCCACGACCAGACCGATGTCACCGACAAGCTGTTCTACCCGTACTACACGATCTACGGCTTCGACCGGCAGACCGGCGCCGGCGTGGTGCCGTATTCGGGCTACTACATCACCGGACGCAAGGTCGACGGCCTGGACGCCTACGCCGAAGGCCCGTTCCAGCTGGGCGGACGCGAGCACGAATTGATGGCCGGGCTCAGCTACAACCGCCGCCGCTACGTGAACACCGGCGCCTTCGACTTCCCCGCGCCGCTGCCGAGCTACCTGGGATGGACCGGCGCCTATCCGGAACCGGCCTGGTCGCCGCTCAGCGAGTTCAGCCGCGGCACCGTCACCCAGAAGGCCGGCTATGCGGCGGCGCGGCTGTCGCTGGCCGATCCGCTGAAGCTGATCGTGGGCGCGCGCTACACCGACTGGAAGGTGGATGGTGCCGAAAGCGGAGTGGGCTACGTGCTGCACCAGGAGAAGACCACGCCCTATGCCGGCCTGGTGTACACGCTGGACGACGTCTGGTCGGTCTATGCCAGCTACACCGACATCTTCCAGCCGCAGACCGCGCGCACCGCCGGCGGCGCCTACCTGGACCCGGTGATCGGCAAGAGCTACGAGGCCGGCATCAAGGGCGCCTGGTTCGACGACCGCCTCAACGCCGCGCTGTCGGTGTTCCGCATCGACCAAGACAACGTCGCCCAGTCCACCAGCGGATTCGTGCAGGGCACCACCGAGACCGCCTATGTCGCCGCGCAGGGCACGGTCAGCCGCGGTTTCGAACTGGAACTCAACGGCGAGCTGGCGCCGGGCTTGAACGCCACCTTCGGCGCCTCGCGCTACGTGGCCAAGGACGTCGCCGGCGCCGACATCAACAGCCAACTGCCGCAGACCACGCTCAAGCTCTACAGCAGCTACACCCCGCGCAGCCTGAGCGAACTGACCGTCGGCGGCGGCGTCAACTGGCAGAACCGCATCTACTACGTCGATGCCACCTACGGCCGCTTCGCGCAGAGCGGCTACGCGCTGGTCAGTGCCTTCGCGCGCTACCGCCTGTCGCCGGCCTTCTCGGTGCAGCTCAACCTCAACAACCTGCTGGACAAGCGCTACTACGCGCAGATCTACGGCTACGGCGCCTGGGGCGAACCGCGCAACGGCACGCTGAGCTTCAGCTGGTCGTTCTGAGCCGGCAGGCCGCCCCCGGACACTGACACGCCGCAGGCGCGCGACCGCGGCACTGCCTGCACGGGGATGGAGGCGCCCTAGGCCTCGGCGATGCGCAGCGGCGCGTCGCCGGCGGCAGCGACCCGGTTGCGGCCGCTGCGCTTGCCGCGGTACAGGGCCGCATCCGCGCAGCGCAGCAGTTCCTCGGTGCTGCGGCCGTGGTCCGGATAGGCAGCCACGCCGATCGACACGGTCACCGGCGGCAACGCCTCGCCCTGGTGCTGCACCTGCAGGTTCGCCACCGCGGCGCGGATCTGCTCGGCGCGGCGCTGCGCCACGTCGGCGGCGGCGCCCGGCAGGATCACCGTGAACTCCTCGCCGCCGTAGCGGCAGGCGATGTCCTCCGGCCGCACCAGCCCGGCCAGCAACTGGCCGAACGCCGCCAGCAAGGCATCGCCGCCGGCGTGGCCGAGGCGGTCGTTGAGCGCCTTGAAGTGGTCCAGGTCCAGCATCATCAGCGCCAGCGGCTGGTCGCGCCGCTCGCAGCGCGCCAGTTCGCGCAGCAACGACTCTTCCAGGTAGCGGCGGTTGTACAGCCCGGTCAACGGATCGCGGATCGACTGCAGGCGCAGACGCTGGCGCAGCTGCAGGTTGTGCAGCGCCATCGCCAGTTGTTCGGCCACCACCTCGACCAGGGGCAGGCGTTCGAGCACGGCCGGATCGCGGCTGGACAGATGGATCAGCCCCAGCGGCTCGCCCTGCACCATCATCGGCACGCAGGTGCCATGGCGTGCCACGCCGGCGGCGTGCGCACAGGCCGGCGCGGCGCCGGGCCGCTGGATCTGGGTGGCGCGGCGGCGCAGGCCTTCGCAGCCGCTGAGCGACAGCGACGGCGCGCACACCGCATCCTCGCCCCAGTGCGCGACACAGACCGCCTGCTCGCCCGCCGCATCGGTGCAGTACACGCTGCAGCCGGCATCGCCGAGCAGGCGCTCCAGCGCCTGCCGCGCGACCTCCACCGCCTCGTCCTGCTGCACGCAGCTCTGCAGTCCGCGGCTGCAGCGGTTGAGCGTGCGCAGATCCTGTTCGGTGCGCTGCATCTGCTGCACGGTGCCCACCAGCAGCGCATTGGCATGGTGACCGCGCTGCTCGGCCTGGCTGCGGCGGCCGATCTCGCGGCGCAGCAGCAGGTACAGGCCCAGGGTCAGCGCGCACACCGTGGGGATGCCGATCACCGCCAGCCGGCGCAGCAGGTCGGCGTTGGCGGCGGTGGAGCGGGCGCTGCTGGCCAGCGCCGCGCGCTCGCTGCGCACCAGGCTGTCGGTACTGCGCCGGATCGCCTGCGACATCAGGCGGCCCTGGCGGGCGCGCTCCGGGTCCGGCTTGCGCATGCCTGCCGCCCTGCCCTGGAAGCGGGCCACGGCGAGCGCGCTGTCGCGCATGCGCGCCTCGATCTGCGCCTGGACCTCCTGCAGCCGCTGCTGCTGCGCGGGGTTGCCCTGCAGCAGCGTGGCCAGTTGCTGCAGCCGCGGCGGCAGGGCGCGCTGGCACGCCCGGAAATCGGCCAGGTGTTCGCGGCTGTCCAGCAGCAGGAAGCCGCGCAGCGAGGCATCGCAGTCGGCGAGGTTGAGCTGCAGGCCGTTGATCTCGGCAATGACCCGATGGCTGCGCTGCACCGCGGCCGCATCGGCGAGAAAGCGCTCGCTGCCCACCAGCACGCCGCCACTGATGCCCAACAGCAGCAGTAGGGCCAGCGGCACGCCATAGCGGTTGATCGTGGTGGAGGGCATGGCGTTGGCCAATGGGAGGAAGGAAGGCCGCGCGCGCCCTGCACTGCGCTGCGCAGTCAAGCGCAGGGGGCCATGCAAGTTTCAGGCCGAACCGCGCGCCGCATCACAGCCAGCCCTTCTGCCGGGCCAGCCGCGCCGCCTCGATGCGGTTGCCGACCCCGAGCTTGCCGATCGCCTCGGACAGGTAGTTGCGCACCGTGCCCGACGACAGCCCCAACTGCGTGGCGATGTCGCCGGCCGAGGCGCCCTCGCCGGCCAGGCGCAGCACCTGGCGCTCACGGTCGTTGAGCGGGTCGGCCTCGGACCAGGCTTCCAGCGCCAGTTCCGGGTCGATCGCGCGGCCGCCGCGGTGCACCTGGCGGATCGCCTCGATCAGTCGCTGCGGCGGTGCATCCTTGAGCAGGTAGCCGCCGACCCCGGCGTCCAGCGCGCGGCGCAGGAAGCCGGGGCGGGCGAAGGTGGTGACGATGATGACGCGCACCGGCAGTTGCTGGCGCTGGATGCGCTGGGCCAGCTCCAGGCCGCTGAGGCCGGGCATCTCGATGTCGGTGACCAGCAGGTCCGGCGCATGCGCCTGCAGCGCGCGCCAGGCGGCTTCGCCGTCGGCCGCGCTGGCGACCAGGTCGAGATCCGCTTCCAGGCCCAGCAGTGCGCCCAGCGCACCGCGCACCATTGCCTGGTCCTCCGCCAGCACTAAACGAATCACGGCACCCCCCGGTCCTTGTCGGCCCATTGTAGTGCCCGGGCCGGGCCGGCGCTCAGCCGAGCGCGGCGTCCTGGTCCGCCGGGGACTGCATCCGCGCCGCCGGCGCGGCGTCCGGCATCGCCGCCTCGACCCGCGGCAACGGCGCGGCGGCGACCAGGCAGGTGCCCAGGCCGCGCTCGGAGGCGATGCGCAGGCTGCCGCCCACCGCCTCCAGCCGCTCGCGCATGCTGCTCAGCCCGGTGCCCGGCTGCAGCGCGCCGCCGCGGCCGTCGTCGCGCAGTTCCAGCAGGGCCTGGCCGCGCTCGCACCACAGCCGCAACTGCGCGTGGCTGGCACGCGCGTGGCGCTGGATGTTGGTGGCCGCCTCGCGCAGCACCAGCGCGAACACCGTTTCCAATTGCGGGCACGGCGGCAAGGCCTCGACCTGGTAGCGGAAGGTCACCCCCGACGACTCCAGCAGCAGCTTGGCCGAGGCGATCTCCGCCGCCAGCTGCGCCGCGCGGATGCCGCTGACCGCACGCCGCACCTGGCTCAGCGCCTCGCGTGCGACCTGGCCCACTTCCTCCATCTCGCGCTGCGCCGCGGCGGCGTCATGGGCGAGCAGGCGCGTGGCCAGGTCCGACTTCAGCGCCACCAGCGACAGGGTGTGGCCGAGCAGATCGTGCAAGTCGCGCCCGATGCGCTCGCGCTCGGCCACCGCCGCCAGGCGCCGCACTTCCTCGTGGCTCAGGCGCAGTTGCGCCTCGCCGCGCGCACGGCGCTCGAAGCTGATGTTCATCAGCCCCACCGACAGGCCGACCACCACCGCGCTGACCATGTACAGCGGCGACCAGCCGCGCATCGTCCAGGCCAGCGCGAACAGGGCCAGCACCAGCAGCATCGCCGCCACCGCCCGCACCGGCGGCAGGCAGAACGCCAGGAAGGCGCAGGCATAGATGATGTAGCACTGCGCACCGGGGTTGTACGGCAACAGCACGAACGCTAGCGCCGCCATGCCCGCCACGCACCAGGGCAGGTAGCGGCGGTGGAGGTAGTAGGCCACGTAGTACAGGGCCAGGAACACCAGATAGCTGGCCAGCGTCGGCGGGAACCAGTTGCGGAAGTAGTACGGCTCGTACAGTGGGGTGACGAACAGCCAGATCGACCACACCAGCGACAGCCACACGAACCAGTGGGTGCTGGACTTGGCCGAGCTCCAGCCGATGCGGCGGGCGATCAGCGAGTCGGGCGAGGCGTGCAGCAAGGCGATCACGTCGGGCTCCCAGGGCGGCGCGGCCGCCGCAGCGCATAGCTTAGCGAAGGCGCCGACGCGCGAAACCGCGCGGCGACGCCGGGATCGGCACGGCGCACCATCAGCCGCGGCGCAGGCGCCGCTGCGCCAGTGCGTAGAACACCACCGTCACCGCCAGCAACGCGATGACATGGCCGGCACTGCCGTGGCCGTCGCCCTGCCCGACCACGCGCAGCGCCAACTGGCCCAGGTGATAGGACGGCCACAGCGGCGCCAGCGTGGTCAGCCACGCCGGCAGCAGCTGCAGCGGGATCCACAGCCCCGACAGGAATGCCATCGGCAGGTAGATCAGGTTGACCAGCGCCGGTGCGCCGCTGCCGCCGGCATAGGCGCCCAGCGCCAGCCCGATCGCGCAGAACGGCAGCGTGCCCAGCACGTCCACCAGCAGCAGCCCGACCCGCTGCGCCGGCGTCAGCATCACCCCGCCGAGCAGCGCGGCCAACGCCTGCAGCAATACGCCGATCGCCAGCGCGAAGGCCATTGCCAGCGCAGTGCGTGCCAGCAGCAGCGCCAGCGGCGGCACCGGCATCGCCCGCTTCAGCGCGAGCAGGCCGCGCTCGCGGTCCAGGGCCAGACCGACGCCGAACCCGAACAGAGCCGGCGCCATCACCCCGAATACGCTGTAGCTGGCCATCAGGTACACCGCCGCGTCGTGGCGCCCATGATTGAGCAGCACCCCGAACAGCAGATAGAACAGCGGCGGGAACAGCAGCGTGGGCAAGGCGAACGACGGCGCGCGCAGCCAGCGCAGCACCTCGTAGCGGATCTCGCGCAGCAGCAGCGCGCCCTGGTCGCGCAACGACCAGGCGGCCGCCGGGGAAGACATGGACAGATCGATCGGGTTCATGCGGCCTCCGCACGGGTAATGGCGAGAAAGGCATCGGCGAGGCCGGCGCGACGGACTTCCAGCGCGGCCAGCGCCGGATCGCTGGCGAGCAACCGCGCCACCACAGGCTCGGCCGGTTCGGCGACCACCTCCAGCACGCCGTCGCGGCTCTCGGCGCGGCGCACCTGCGGCCACTGCGCCACCTGCGCCGCCGGCAACGCGCTGCGGCAGCGGATGGTGCATTGCTCGAAGCGCGCACGCAGCTCGGCGACGCTGCCCTCGGCGATCAGCGTGCCGCGCTGCAGCACCGCCACCCGGTCGGCCAGCGCCTCGGCCTCTTCCAGATAGTGCGTGGTCAGCAGCACCGCGCAACCGTCGGCGACCAGTTCGCGGATCGCCCGCCACAGGCCCTGCCGCGCCTCGATGTCCAGGCCGGTGCTGGGCTCGTCCAGGAACAGCACCCGCGGCCGCCCGCAGATCGCCATCGCGAACTGCACGCGGCGCTGCTGGCCGCCGGACAGCTGGCCGTAGCGGCGTGCCATCAAGCCATCCAGCCCGGCCAGCGCCACGCAGTCGGCGACGCTGCGCGGCTGCGGGTAGTAACCGCGCGCCTGCAGCAGCAGTTCGCCCACGCGCAGGGTGTCCGGCAGCCCGGCGGTCTGCAGCATCGCCCCGGCCTGGCGGCGTGCGGCCAGCGCCCGCGGATCCTGCCCGCACAGGCGCACGCTGCCGGCGTCGGGCGTCTGCAGCCCGAGCAGCAGGCTCACCGCAGTGCTCTTGCCGGCGCCGTTGGCGCCCAGCAGCGCCAGCAACTGGCCGGGCCGCAGCTGCAGGTCGACACCGTCGAGCGCGACCAGCGTCCCGTAGCGCTTGTGGACGCCGCTGAGCTGCGCCAGCGGCAACGCATCGTGATCGGGCATGGGACACTCCGGTGGTGGCAGGGAGTGCCTAGGCTGCGCCGCGGCGGCGTCGCCGCCCAGTGCGGCGCGTCAGCTGCAGTGGATGACATCTGTCACTGGCAGCCCCCGCACGATTGCCGCATGCTGCGATCCACGCCGAGGGGCGGCGTTCTCCCGCTACAGCGCATCGCAGAAAGTGACTTCCGGCCATGCCCACGGCGGCCGGCGGCTCGCACACTGCAGCGCGCCGACCGTTTCGTTCAAGGACACGATGAGTACTTCCTCCGACCTGCTCAAGGAACTCCGTATCGACCGCAAGGCGCCGCCGAGCGAGCCGCCGTCGCGGCGCGGGCTGTGGATCGCCGTGGTGCTGCTGGTGGTGCTGCTCGCCCTGGGCGCCGGCGGCTGGTGGCTGTTCGGCCGCAGCAAGCCGCTGGAGGTGCGCACCGCCGCGGTGGTGGCAATCGCCCCCGGCAGCAGCAGCGCCTCGGTGCTGGACGCCAGCGGCTATGTGGTGGCGCGGCGCATGGCCACGGTGTCGGCCAAGATCACCGGCAAGGTCCGCGAGGTGCGCATCGAGGAAGGCATGCGCGTGGAGGAAGGCCAGGTGATGGCGACGCTGGATCCGATCGACGCCAACGCGCAACGGGTGCTGTCGGCCTCGCAACTGGAGGCGGCGCGCAGCCTGGTCGCCAACATGCAGGCGCAGGTGCGCCAGGCCGATGCCGACGCGCAGCGGCTGCAGACCCTGGCCGGCCAGCAACTGGTCTCGCGCTCGCAGTACGAGCAGGCGGTGGCGCAGCGCGACGCCCTGCGTGCGCAGTTGCAGAACGCGCAACGCAATGTGTCTGTGGCCGGCAACCAGCTGTCGATCTCCGACCTCAACGTCGACAACACCATCGTGCGTGCGCCGTTCTCCGGCGTGGTCACCGCCAAGGCGGCGCAGCCGGGCGAAATCGTCTCGCCGCTGTCGGCCGGCGGCGGCTTCACCCGCACCGGCATCGGCACCATCGTCGACATGGATTCGCTGGAGATCGAGGTCGAGGTGGGCGAGTCCTACATCGGCCGGGTCAAGCCGGGCATGCCGGTGGAAGCCGTGCTCAACGCCTATCCGGACTGGAAGATCCCGGCCGAGGTGATCGCGATCATCCCCTCCGCCGACCGCGGCAAGGCGACGGTGAAGGTGCGCGTGGCGCTGAAGCAGAAGGACGCGCGCATCGTGCCGGAGATGGGCGTGCGGGTCAGCTTCCTGGAGGCGCCGCAGCCGCAGGCGCAGAACACGCCGCAGGGCGTGCGGGTGCCGGGCGCGGCGATCGTCAAGCGTGAGGGCCAGGACGTGGCGTTCGCGGTCAAGGAGGACAACACGGTCGAGCAGCGCGCGCTGAAGACCGGCATCGCCCTGGGCGACGACCGCCAGGTGCTGTCCGGCCTGGCCGCGGGCGACACGGTGGTGCTGGATCCGCCGGAGGCTTTGCATGCCGGCATGCAGGTGAAGACGGCGGAGGCCGCGGCGCAGTAGCGCAACGCACGAGGGCGCACTGCGCGCTGCACCAGCGCCTCGACATCGCAGCTGTCTGATGCAGTCAGTTCCAGCTGCGCCTGCTGTAGCCGAACCGATCAAGCTCCAGTTGTTGCATTTGCTGTTGAAGTGCTTGTTTCTGCTTCCCGATCCCCGCGATGCAGTTGCCATGGGGAAACGAGTACCCGATTGACGCCGTCGCTGTTGCTTCTGCCGTTGCTTCTGCCGTTGCTTCTGCTGTTGCTTCACCGCCGTTGCCGTTGTTCTTGCTTTTGATTTACCGGGTTCCCTTCCGCAGCGGCGGATGGACCGGGGAAAAACCCGAAGGGCGGCGCACATGGATGTGCGCCGTTCGCGGCAGGGGCAGGATGCCCCTTCCGCGAATCC
>NZ_JAQJCQ010000016.1:0-103878 GCF_038442435.1 Xanthomonas protegens
GGACGGCGTACATCCATGTACGCCGCCCTTCGGGTTTTTCCCCGCGATGGCCGCCGCTTCGGAAGGGAACCCGGTAAATCAGAAGCAACAGCCACAGCCGCAAGCGAGAAGCGAGAAGCGAGAAGCGAGAAGCGAGAAGGCTATGGCTATGGTCAGAGCTAACCGCAACTTACTGCTGCGAAAACGCAAACGGGCGGGAGGACTGTCGCCCTCCCGCCCGCTGGTGCCGGCGTGTGCTGCCGGTGTGGTGCTATGACGTGCTGCGATCAGTGCCAGTGCAGGTTGAACGAGACGCCGACGATGCGCGGTTCGTTGTAGACGGCCGCCATGTAGTTCTCGATCACGCCCTTGAGGTTCTTCTCGTTGGTGATGTTGCGGGCGAACGCGGCCACTTCCCATGCGCCGTAGTCGCCGGTGTAGCCCAGCTTGAGGCCGCCCTCGAAGTTGCCGTTGGAGGTGAACTCGGTGGAGTCGTACAGCACGAAGCTGGTGTAGCCCTGCTTGTTCCAGTCGGTGGCGACGAAGAACGCGCCGCCGTCGTTGACCGGGATGTCGTAGCGCGCAGCCAGGTTGACGTTGTACTTGGGCGCGTTCGGCAGCGGGTTGCCGTCGATCTGTGCGAAGGTGTTGTTGCCGATGCGGATGGTCGGGTCCTTCACCGTGCACACCACCACGCCGTTCAGGCCGCACACCTGCGCATACACGCGCTTGTCCTGGATCTCGCTGTGCAGCAGGCTCAGGCCGGCGGTCAGCGACAGGTTGGGGATCGGGCGCCAGTCCAGGTCCGCTTCCATGCCGTAGGCCTTGGCCTTGTCGGCGTTGAACAGCACGCCGTTGCCGTTGGAGTCGTTGCCGTTGAGCTGGATGTCGTCGACCGTGTAGGTGAAGCCGGTGACGTTCAGGCGCAGGCGGTTGTCGAACAGGTTGCTCTTGATGCCGGCTTCCCACGACAGGATGGTTTCCGAGTCGGCGGTGGTAAAGTCGGAGTTGAACACCGCCGAACGGCCCTGGATGGTCGGGCCGCGGAAGCCGCGGGCGACCTTCGCGTACACGTTGACGTTCGGGTTGATCTCGTACATCGCGCTCAGGTCCCAGCTCGGCTGGGTGTCGGCCAGGCGCACGTCGCGGCGGCCCTTGTAGGTGACCACGCCGGCCGCGGTGTCGGCGGTCTTGAGCAGCTTGGTCTCCTTGCTGTCGCGGGTCTGGCGCACGCCGGCGGTCAGGGTCAGCGCGTCGGTGACCTTGTAGGTCAGCTGGCCGAAGCCGGCCCAGGAGGTGTTGCTGTTGTGCAGGCGCACCCAGTTGTTGGGATTGCGCGCGGCGGTCTGCAGGAAGTAGGCGCGCTGGTAGAAGTCGGTGGTGTCCTTGCCGTCGAAGTAGAACGCGCCGGCCTGCCACTGCAGCGGGGCGTCGCCTTCGCTGGCCAGGCGCAGTTCCTGGGTGTACTGGTCGAGGTCGCGCACCTGGCCCATCGACTGGCCGTAGCCGTTTGGCACGCCGTTGACCGGGAAGTTGGCCGCGGCGCCGCCGTCGGTGTCGCCGCGGCTGTAGCCGGAGGTGGTCTCGTAGGCGCTGATCGAGGTCAGCGAGACGCCGCCGAAGTCGTAGATCGCCTTCAGCGAGGCACCATGGGTCTTGTACGCCTGCGGGTTGTCGTGGGCTTCGTCGTAGGCCACCTGGTCGCGCGGCACGTCGACCTTGTTCGAGCCCTTGCGCAGCGCGCCGCGCAGGAACAGGGTGGAGGTGCCGTCGTAGTCGCGGGTATGGAACGCACCCAGCAACGAGAAGTTTTCGCTCGGCTTCAGCAGCAGCTGCAGGCGCGCGTTGCGGTCGTCGTAGCCGCCCATCGCGTCCTTCTTCGGGGTGACCGTGCCGTCGGCGCTGGGACCGGTGTAGGTGTTGTCCACCCAGTCGTCGCGGTGCTGGTACAGCGTGGACACGCGGAACGACAGCACATCGTTGATCGGGCCGCCGATGCCGCCGTCGACCGAAACCGTGTTGTAGCTGCCGTAGCTGGCGGTGACGCGGCCGGTGTAGTCGTCGCTGGGCTTGATGCTGTCGAACTTGACGATGCCCGCGGTGGTGTTGCGGCCGAACAGCGAGCCCTGCGGGCCGCGCAGCACTTCCACCTGGTCCACGTCGTAGACCGGGTTGGACTTCAGCACCACGTGCTCCAGCACCACGTCGTCCTGGATGATCGACACCGGCTGCGAGGCGCCGAGGTAGAAGTCGATATTGCCCAGGCCGCGGATGTAGAAGCGCGGGAAGATGCGGCCGGTGGTGGTTTCGGCGTAGAAGCTGGGCACGCGGCCGGACAGCGCCAGCAGGGTGTCGTCACCACCGGCGGTGAAGTCGCGCATCGCCTCGCCCTGCACCACGCCCACCGATACCGGCACGTCCTGCAGGTTCTGCTCGCGGTGCTCGGCGGTGACGATGATGGTATCCAGCGAGGTCGCCGCATCGCCATTGCCGGCGACATTGGCCGGGCGGGTCTCGCTGCCGGCCAGCGACGGCGCGCTGTCCTGCGCGGCGGCGGCGGCGGCGACCGAGGCCAGCACCAGGGCGGCGCAGGCCTGCGCCAGGCGGGTACGGGCCGGCGCGGCGCGCGCGGTCAGCGGCCGCGGGGAGAGAGGGGGATGCAGCATGTCGGATCCTTGTGAGCGCGCAAAATCGAGTCCGTTCGGCTTGCGCAGCAGCCCGCGACGGCATGCGCCAGACTGTGGCGCAGCGCGGCACGATATGTCGTCTGTGTTGCACCGCCATTGCAATGACGGCGTGGCGGCCACGGCACGACAGTGCGTGACCGCATCACGTCACGCCACGCCCTCGCAGCGGACATCCGCGGGACCTCATGCATCGCGTCGCCGGCGGGTCGGGTCTGCGCGGCACCACGCCGTGCACACACCCCGGCCACAGTCGATCGACGCAGCGCAGCCGATGCTGCCCCTTGTCGTGCGCCACGCGTCCGGGCCATGCGGCCCACGCCGCCGCGCCGCCTTTGGAGACACCGCATGCGCCGCATCCTGTTCGCTCCCCTGTTGCTGACGTTGGCCGCCTGTGGCCGCGATCGCACCGAACCCGCCACGCAACCGCCCGGCGCGGCCGAGAGCGCCAAGACCCGGGTCCTGGAAGCCGGCGCCAAGGCACTGCAGGACAGTGGCCCCGCCGCGGTGATGGACATCCACCTGATCGGCTTCCACCCGATGCGCGACCACCCGCACCAGCAGATGGAAGCCCACCACTTCTGCCGCCAGGTCAACGAAGAGTTCGCCCAGTGCGCCCTGTTCGACGGCGACACCGCGCAAGCCAACCTCACCGGCGTGGAGTACATCATTTCCGAGCATTTTTTCCAGCGACTGCCGCCGGAGGAGCGCCGCTATTGGCATCCGCACAACGGCGAGATCCTGTCCGGGCAGTTGTCCGCGCCCGGCCTGCCGCTCACCGCGGAGAAGGCGCTGATGCGCAGCAAGCTCAACAGCTACGGCAAGACCTGGCACACCTGGCATTCGCGCGACGGCGCGAAGCCCGGCGATACCTTGCCGCTGGGCGAACCCATGCTGGCCTGGTCGTTCAACCGCGACGGCGAACTGCAGCCGGACCTGCAGGCCCGCCGCGACGCCATCGCCCCGCACCGCAGCGCCGAACTGCGCGCCGACCGCCAGGACCTGACGCCGCTGGCCAAGCCACAGCAGGGCGTGGACCTGCTGCGCGACGCGTTTCCCGCGGCGACGCCGATTCCCGGGGTGGTGGAGGCGGGCACTCGGGAACGATAGAACCCGCCGTGCCATTCAGGCCGAAGCGTCAGGTTCTGCGCGACGGTATGCCACGTGCTGCAGGGGCTGCAGCGGCGTCGGCATCGGCACGGCGACATGCACTTCTTCGAGGTCCCAGCGCGCCGGAAAGTCCGCGATCACTTCGGTGGCGGCGCACGAGCAGCTTTCGCGCGGCGCTTCCATCGGCGGGCCGTCGTATTCGAAGCGCAACCGGACCACGCGGCGCGCCTGGTCGGCCTCGATCGAGGCCTGCCGCAGTTGCTGGTGCACCTCACCAAGCAGGGCGCGCTGCAGGCTCAGCAATAACGCGGTACGGCTGCCGACGTCATCCATTGTGCTTCCCTCGTCTACGCCGGCGGCGTCATTGCGTGCAGCGCTGCGCCGCAAAGTCGGCCAGGCGTCGGGTGAGCGTTCCTTCCTGCCAGGCGATGTCCAGAATCACCCAGCGACCGTCCTGGCGGCCGAGCACCACCGTGTCCGTCCACTGCAGGCCGTCGACGGCCAGGCGGGCGCGTACCCGCGCGGTGTCGCCCTTGGCCTGTGCGGTCGTCGAGACCAACGCCGTCGGTTGGTCCGGCCACAGGAAGAAGGGGCTCTGGTCGAGCATGTGCGGCTTGACGTCTGCAGGCACAAGTTTGGCGCAGGCCGCCTCGTAGGCGCGCTGCGCCTCCAGCGCCGCGAACAGTTCCCGCCCCAGCAGATGCCGCACCTGCGCAACGTCGCCATCGGCGCGCTGGGGCGCGATCGCCCAGGCGTAGAACGTCTGAACCGCGCGCGCCGGCGACTCGCCCGCGATGGCGGCGAACGCGCTCAGCCACAGACTCATCGCACACAGAAAACGCATTGCCCTCATGGATTGCCAACACCTTGAGCCGCCAGGCGCGGCACGGCGATCCTCGGTCAGCCACTGCACGCCGTCAATGCGAGCGCTGCCTCGTGCGCCAGCGGCCGGCGTGGCCGCAGCAACCAGATGCCTAGGTAACAGGAGACATCCGATCTCACCGGGACGCCAACCACGTAGGGGCGGCTTCAGCCGCGACAGGCTTTACCGGGAATGCCCGTCGCGGCTGAAGCCGCTCCTACAAGGCCACGACACATGCCGCTCAATCGCAGCGAAAGCGCGTCGCCAGGGCATCCTTCAGTCGCTGTCCACCCCGAGCACGCTCAAACGCAGCGGCGGTGCATCCGGCGTGGTCGGCGCATGCGCCAGGGTTCCGGTCACCCGCACCACCTGGCCGACGCCTTCTTCGCGCAGGTGTGCGGCTTGGTCCGCGGTGACCGCCAGCCGCAGCTGGCGCACCTGCTCGTGCCGCGGCTGGCGACCATCCGCCGACGCCGCCACGCACAGCGGCTGCGGCAGGATCAGTATCTCTTCCTGGGTCGCTGCCGCACCGGCAGCGGCGTCCGGATGCGCATGCGTGTGCGGGGCAGTAGGCACGGCGGCGTCGGTGGGCGACGGCGCGAGAGTCCCGGACAGGGTGACCTGAGTCGGTCCATACGGCAGGCAATGCTTGGGCGCCGCCATCAGCTCGGGCGAGGTGCCGATCAGCAGCAACGGGAACAGCGACAGGGTACGGATCGGCATGGTGGCACGCGGATGGAGAGGGGCCGCCGAGCATACCCAAGCGCGATGGCGCGTGTGCTGCAGTCCGCGCCATCGCGCCGGGCAGCCGTATTGGCGGTCAGGATTCGCGTTCGACCACCACGTCGGTGAACCGCGGTTCCGCCGCGATCAGCGCATGCAGCCGCGCAAAGCACGGATCGTCGTCGCGCATCGCATGGCGGCCGAGCAGCCGCTCCCAGAACGAGCGCTCCTTGTCGATCTGCAGCATCCAGGTATGGTTGCCATCGACCTCTTCCTCGGCGTAGGCACCGACCAGGTAGGTGCGCCCCTGGCATTCCGCTTCGGACGCCCAGCCCCAGTCCTCCGGGTCCGGTTCGGACAGGACCATGGCGTCGCCCACACGCACGCGCAGCCAGTCCAGCAGCGAGCTGCCGCGGATCGGATTGATGGGATTCTCCGGCTCGGCGCTCACCTCGAGCAGGCGGGAGCGGAAATGGATGACAGGATGCATGCGGCAGCTTGACTCTCGAACGATCGGGGGGCGGACGCGCGCATCGCCGCGGCTGCGTCATGGCGCGCAGGCGCGGATGGGCGGTCCCGGAGGGTAACGCACGCGCGGCGGTCCAGGTGGACAGCGGTGCGGCACGTCATGTAGCTCGTGCGGCCTACGCAGGCGCCTGCGGCACGCAGAGACGGCACTCGCAGCACCCAGCGACCAGCGCCGGACACCCTGGTGCCGCAACCGGCCAGATCCATTGCAGCATGCCCGCATGACAACTCATCGCATCCGTCGTAGACAGCACGCGCGCCCAGAGACGCCCTGAGACCGATCGCAGCGCCACGCCATCCACAGGGCGGGCGGCGGTTGTCGCGGTTGCACTGAAACGGCCGCGACGCGGCGGCGGCACCGCGTCATGGTGTTGGCTCCGGCTCCGGCTGCAGATCCGGCTCGAACGGGCGATCGGGCAGACGTTGCCCACACCAGGGACAGAACTGCACGCAGATCGCGTCATTGAGATACCAGGTCGGATCCTCGCCACGGAACAACTCGAATCCGATCCGCACCACCCTGCCCGGCTTGGTCACTGCCTCGAACATGCTGAAGCAGCAGTAGCGAGCGACGCGCTCGCGCCACGCGCCGCTCTCGGGAAACTGCGCCTCCAGCCAGAGCGCGCTCCAGGCCTGGCATGCCGTGCATTGCGCCAGATGCGACAGCGCAGCGTAGATCGGTGGATCAGGAAAGTGCTCCTCTTCCACCTCGATCAAGCCTTCGAGCGCCATCACCAGTTCGGGCCTTTGGTGAATCTGATCGCGCAGCGCCGACAGCGTGTGTCGGGTGATGAAGCAGGTGCCGGAATGTGGCATCGGTGCAATCCTTTGCAGTCCAAGGCCAGGGAGCGTAGCGCGGTGCAGCCGCTTCGAGGTTAAGCGCCCGCCGCGCTCCACAGCGCATAGCCCAACAACCCAAAGCCCACCAGGGAAAACCCGCCCCAGAAGGCCGCCGCGTCGGCCGAGACCACGCGTGGGGCCAGATAGGCGCTGCGCTTGCCGGATTTGCTGCGCCGTTTGCTGCTCCACGGTTCCACGCTGTAGTAGCCGAACGAGAACGCCGGCACCACGAGCATGCCGACGACATAGCACAGACCGTAGAGGACGATCTCGACCAGCGGGCGCAGGACCACCTCGGTCAACAGGCTTGCGGGCATGGTGTCACCTGATCCAGACAGAAGTGATGTGCGGCGTTGGCCACGCCGCTGCGCCGAGGCTCTATGCGATGCTCGCCGAGCGGGCACTGGCCGTCAACGGCCGGCGCCCTCGATCAGCGGCTCTCGCTCAGCAGCCGCTGCACCAGCTCGAATCCGAGCACCGACATCGACGGATAGCGCGCGTACTCGTCCACCGACAGCATCCGAACGAAGGTGCTGCCTTCTTGCAGGGCGCCGGCGATGTGGAAGGTCAGCAACTCCCTGGCGTCTTGGGGCAGCGGCGCGTGGCCGACGATCTGCCATTCGCCGCTCCTGAGTTTCTGGGTGCCGGTAAACAGCAATCGGATGTCCTTGTCGCCATCGCGCACCGGCAGCGGCTGTGCCGGCGACGCGCCAAGCGTCGGTTCCGATGCCTGCTGTTCCAGCACACAGAAGCCGACCACCTTGCGATAGTCGCCCTGCGGCGCCCACAGTACTTGGCAGAGCGTGTACGTCCCCGCATCCAACGGGACCGCGAAGACATCGCCCGCCCGGTACTTCACTGCGATTCCATCGCCCTCTGAAATCTGGACCGCGGCAAGGGTATCCCCGCGGCGCGCCTGATGGCAGCCACCTTACAGGTCGAGGTGTTCTTCGGTGTCGCGGCGGCTGGCCGGCGCGCATGGGTTACGGAGGCCACGCCACGCAGCACAGCAGCGGTGTCCGGCGGACGGCACGAGATCCTCGCCTGCCGATTCGCTCGCCACCGGTTCACCCGGCATGCACCACACTATTGCCCCACCTCTGGAGCGACTGTGATGCACAAGACCTGGCTGCTCGCCTTGTTGGCGGTTCCCGCACTGGCCTACGCGGCGCCGGACGAGGACAAGGCGATGTGCCGCAACGGCGGCTTCCCCATGAGTACGGCCGGGTTCTCGCTCGCCAAGGTCGCGGTGCCGCGCCTGTACCTGCTCAACGACGACGACGGCTGCCCGGCCAAGGGCGAGGCCGCGTGCCGGCAGCGCGCCTATGTGGTCAAGGACGACACCGTGATCCTGGCGCAGCGCCAGGGCGGCTTCGTCTGCGCGTTCTACCCCAACAAGGTCGGCGGCAGCGCCGGCTGGATGGCGGTGTCGAGTGTGCAGCCGCTGCCGGCGACGGCCGCGCCGAAGCCGCAGGCCTGGGTCGGCCAGTGGCACGACGGCGACAACGAACTGCAGCTGATCGCCAACGGCGACGGCACCATCACCGCCAACGGCGATGCCTACTGGCCCAGCGCCAACCCGACCCCAGATCAGGCGCCTGGTGGGCCGCACCTTGGTGCCGTGACCGCGCGCGGCTTTCCGGAAGGCAATCGTCTGGAACTCAGCCAGGACGACTGCAAGGTCCGCCTGCAGCTGGTCGGCGACCTGCTGGTGGCCTCGGACAACCTGGAGTGCGGTGGCGCCAACGTCAGCTTCAATGGCGTGTACCGGCGCAAGGCGGCGAAGCACTGAGGCGAGCGTCTGCGGCTTTCGCGGTGCATGTGATCCGGGCGGCGACGTCGTGCCGCCCGGGTTGTTGAAAGCGTACCTTCAGATGCCCGGCCATAGCCCTATCAAGCGACTCCGCCAGGCGTCGCTGCCCAGGAACGCAGAGACCACATGGACGCTGGCGCCGATCGCAAGCAGCACGCACGCGCCCGACCGTACCGGAGACGCAGGGTCAACGCCCACGCAGAACGCGGCAACACCAAGCAGCGCGCCTGCAAGCAGGCACAACGCACGTGCCGATCGACGACTTGCGTGCGACATCCCCATCAGCCATGCCTTGCAAAATCGCTCGGGTTCACGTCACAACCCCACGCTTTGCGCGACCAGGTCCGCAAAGACCCACACATCGCCCTTGTCGTACGTCTCGGGCGCTTCCGTTCCGCCCAGCGTCGGATACGGTTGCGGGATATAGATCTGCCCGGGCTTCAACGGGCCAAGACGCGCCGCGATCGCCCGTACATGGTCGCCGCGCAACACATACGCCTCGAAACCCGGATCGCGCAGGATGGCCGCCTCGAACGCCGCGGTGGAGGCATGTGCGCCATACGACTTGCCGGCGGCCTTGAACGGATGCAGCACCGCGTAATCCTGGCTGGCCGGATCATGCAGAAAGAAGAGACCGAGACTCGAATAGCCGACCACGGCGGTATACGCCGGGAACGCGTCCGCCCACGGGCCGAGCACCTCGTGCGATTCCGGCGTGATCAGGTAATACAGTGGGACGTTCGTCGCGTCAGCGCGCTCTGTACTCTGGCTCATTGGAGACCTTGCGGCGATGGCGCGCCAGGATACCAAGCCACGCGCATCCGCCTGCTGTCAGCGTGTTCACCTAGGCCTTGGCAGTGGCTCCGTAGCACTTGGCCGATCCGTCCAGGAAGAACTGCACGTCGCGCGCCTGGCACCAGGCCTCCAACTCGGCCTTGAACACCGGCCACAGGTCGCACGCCCATGCAGGTGCACTCTGCGCCCAGGCATGCTCGGTGGGCACGTAGACCGTAGGCACGCCCATCGGGAAATCCAGTACAAACTCGCCTTCCGGGCCGGTGCAGACGAGTTCTTCTTTCCAGCGGGGTTGGAATTGGAATGTGGTCATGGGTCCGTTAGCGGCAGGTGGATGCGATCTCGCACGAACAAGGTACTGTGCCTATCTTCCGCCATGCTCAAGCAGCAGTTGCAGGATGGCCGGGGAAGCCATGCCGCGTGCAATTCCCGTTGGGGTCACCGACTCTCCTTCCAGAAGATTAGGATCTGCCCCATATTTCAGTAGCAAGCGAACGAGGTCGGCGTTCCCGTTCCTCACTGCCAGTGCGAGTGGGGAGCTGAACTCACCTGGAAGGCGAACGCACTCTGTGATCTGCGCATAGCCACGACCGTTTGGGTCCGCGCCTCCTTCAAGCAAAAGTTCTACTCCTGTCCAATCCTCGAACGCCACGGCCCTATTGAGGAAGTGATACTCGTACGCGGCTTTGCAGCGATCTTTGGCGAAGAGGTCTTTGGCATCGACGGCGGGTGGCAACACGCTGAGCGCCAACACGGCGAGTAGAGAGACCCTTTTCATATTGCAAGTTGCCTCTTTTGAGTCGATCCGCGCGAATTGTAGTTGGTTTGAATGAATTCCAGTCTATAGGACGGAACCACATGACTCCAATCAATACGCTACGACTTCTCCAAACGACCGCCCAGTTTGCACAGGCCGCCAACACGCTCTTGGTTCAGTAGAGGCGCCAGTCCCAGCCTTCAGCTCAGCGGCACAGCGCTGGTTGACTACCAGGTGGTCGCGCATGGCTCACCATGCCCCGCAACTTAGTTTGCCCTTGTACGTCTTGCCGCGCACGGTCAAGGTCGTGTCCGGCCCAGCTCCCCTTAGCCTGAAGCTCGGTGGAAGCGAGGGATCGCCTGGATTGGCGTAGGTCAGGTCAATCCTGCTAGCGCTCTGATCCAACGCAACGACTTTGTAGGAACCTTGCGGAAGAATGCGTGGCCCATTCTTGTCTTGAATGAGGATCCCACCAATCTTGTCGTAGCCAAGAAATTCCAGATCCGGCACTGGTGCGCCGGGCGGCGCTTAGAACGCCCACATCGTACTGCTGGCCACGGCCGAGGACGCGGCCAGGAAAAGCGCAGTGACAAGGGCAAGTAGCATCTAGCCCTCCTTTGCCGTTAATGCCGAAGGATCAAGCCCGCGAGCGAGTATGGGTCGGATACGACACTTTAAGCATCGGTCACCAAGAGGCAATCGCTTCCCGCGAATATGCAACGAAGGGCAGCCTGCAATGTCAGGTACTCCGGCGGTGTCAACTGGAACACGATCGTGAGAATCCCCAAACCAGCCAGTGCCACCGGCGAATCTGGAACGAATGTAATCCGCGCGTGGCCAGGGCTGAGCAGAAACTGGGAGACGCCGCCGTAGCCCGAGGTTTCCTGGCCGCACCATTCGACATGATAGGTGTCCATGCTCAACGCCACGTCCTGCTCGTCGAACGAGAATGCGCGCTGGAGCAGGAGATAGGTCGTGGTATCGAGCACTTGGTCGGCGAAGCCGACCAGATGGCACTCCCCCTCTGGGTGTTCTACAGCGATGCTGCTCGCTTGAAGTACGAATGACGACATGCCGATGCTCGCTCCTCATTCGCCATATTCCACAGATTAGAAGAGGCCAAGAGCGAACTCCCAAGAAAGCGTGCTCTGAGCCGTATTTTCCGCATAGGCTATTCAGCGCGGTTGAAGCGGTTCATCGTGATCGCCGGCTCGCCGTTGATGTTCAACCAGACCACGGTTTCGGTCATCGTCTTGCCGTCAGGGGCGACGGTGTAAGTGCGTGTCGTGCGTGGCATTCCCTTCAAGTAGAAGGCGGCGACCATCACGTTCGGCGCCGGCAGCCATACGGCCGTGGTGTCGACCGTCGGGTAGCCTTTGCTTGGGACTGCGGTTCCGTCTAGCGGATAAATGGCGACGGCATGGATGTCATGCCCATCGCCACCGACGATGTCGGCATTCGTCTGCCACTTGCCCTTGCCCACATCGCTGTAGGTGAGCGTGGCGCTTTTCGGCCGCTTGTCGGGCGGCACCGGCATGCTTGCGACATCGAGCACCCATTTGCCGAGCAATGGGGACTTGGAGGATTGGGTGAGCGCGGGCGCGCTGCAGGCCAGGCCCAGGATCAGCAGCAGTACGACGAGATGCTTTTTCATACTTTCTCTCCAGCGGCTTAGGCGCATTGTTGCATAACCTTGTCGTAGCGGTTCTCAAGTCATCGGACACAAGAAATTCCGAGATGACACGAATCATCTCTGCATGCGATTTCTTTCCTCGCGTAGCAACGGCTAGCGCCACGCCGAGTAAGTCGTCACATGGGTGCGTTCGAGTCGTCCATCCGCGTCCGTGTCCATCTCGATCACATAGCCAGACTTTCGCAGCAGCGATTCTTCGGTGGCGATGACGCATCGCAGCCGCCGGGGTGCCGTTTCCTGGCAGGCGTCGAAGAAGTAGTCGCTCGAACCTTCGACAGTCGATCCTGCAAGATGGCGGTCAAGGCCACGTTGCAGCTGCTCCGCATCATAGGTCCGATAGGGACGGTCGAACGGCAAACCGGACGCGGCATACACCAGCTGCCACGGCGCTTCGCAGGCACAAGGCGTCGGCGAATAGCCGAAGAGCATGAACCCTGCGACACACGCCAGGATGGTCGCTGCTCCAAGCGCATGCATACGTCGCTTCATGCCGTGGGTGCCTAGGTCGATCTGCGATGGGGTAGGAGTTGCCTTGCCTCGCCGACCGGGGTTCAAGACGGGCGAACTAGCGTGCGTCAACGGTCCAGCTTATCCCTACAGGGATCTCTCTCATTGCATCAGCACGTCTTGCCGAGCGTGACCAACAGGTGCACTGCCCTGTCAGGGGGCGCATCATCCTGCGGTCGCGCAATCGGACTGCTGGTGCTGGCGGCGACGATGGTCTTGATCTGGCAAGCGGGAATGCCCTGCTCCAGCAGATAGTCATAGACCAATTCGGCGCGACGTGCCGACAGCATCATGCACGATGCAGGGCTGCACTCAGTTGCGTTCGCTCTCCCCATCAAGTCATAGGCGACGTTCGGATACTCCTTCATGATCGAGACATTCACTTGTAGATTCTCGAGTTGAAGTCCACTCGCGTTATCCATGGAGTCCTCAAGGTTCTCCCCTACAAGCGGATGTCCTTGTCGGAAGTTGACCGGTCGCCAGTCAAGCGACATCGACTGTGCCGGACATGCCACTAGCACGGCGGCGAAGAGCGTCAAGATCTTCAGTGCGGCAGCGCGGGTCGCTTGCATGTGTCATCTCCTTATTGAATCGATTGGCGGCGCGATCCGCTTCGCAACTCAGCAACGATGGTACGACTAGCTAGTCGGCTACGCTTCATCCGGATCGCATGTCGCACAGCGCGGCACTTTCTCCACATTTCCTGCGTCTCCATCGATAGACGAGACAGGCCGAGCCGTTGAGGAGCCCCCAGCACAACGCGGGAATCCAGGCACAGCCGGCGGCACGCAAGGCCGCCTCCATTCCCTGCGATGTGATCGCGTCCGGTCCCAATCCATCCCGCAGGAACCAGTCGACGCAAAGCAGACAGAGGAACGTCATGGTCGACGTAAACAGGAACAGCCACAACGCCAGGCGGGATGGGAAGACGAACGCCACGACGAAGGCCGCTCCGGCACACGCAACCAGCGTGAGGAATCCGATCACAGATGCCTGCATGACATGCATCGCGCCGCTCACCACTTCCCAAAGTAGGACGAAATGTCGAAGTAGACCTCGCGCTCCTCGCCGGAGGGCAGCACGATCGTGATGAGGTCCATGGCCGACGGCTCAAACAATAGCGACTGCGATTTGATGCGCGCGCCGGGGTAGTGCTGATCGAGCCATCTGCGTTGCGCAGCGATGCCGGCGCCTTCGCTATGCGCCGCGGACAGATCGACAGGACGGTCCGGCGACGCGCCATCGCCATGTGCGATGGCCGGCCGCGGCGACGGCGCGGAGTGACATGCCACAAGACCCGCCAGCAGGACCAAAGACAGCAGCCCGCACTTCATATCACACCCCCTAATGTGATCGACCAGACAGCTGGATCAGAGTAGACCTGTCGGCGCACTGCGCACAATAGCGCGCAGTCTGGCTAGGACTTCGCTTGATGCATCACTCGATCAACTGCGCACCTGGTCCCGCAGCCTTCTCCGCCGGACGTCGCTAATGGCATTGTCACGCAAGCGCACGATCGTCCGCGAACTTCCAAAAGTGCCGCACACAACAAAGTGAACTCTGACCCGTATTTTTCCAAGCGACGCGCGACAGTGCGTGCACCTTGAACGGGATGTTAGGTATACACGACTGTTGAAGAAAGAAGGGGATACATATCGGACATGTCCTCGAGGCACTTGCACATCAGTTGCGCATCCGTGGGCATGCACAATGAAAACTGCTGCCAGCCGTCTAGAACTAGTTGCTCAGGCATTTCTACCAGACCGGTGATGGCGTCCCAAAATGCATTCCAATTGCGGCCATACCAGCTAGGGAAGCCGAGCGACTCCATGAGAAGGGCATGCAGATCCTTCGCGGACGTTACGTTTCCAAGCTCAATTCGAACCACAGGGACGCGTGCCATGAGATTTGCTTGATATCTAGATTAAGCCACGCCACGAAGTGGCGTCGGTTTGAATGAGTTGTTAGGCGCCGGAGTCATGCTGCAGCTCTGAAAATGAGATCTTGGAAGTCTTGCAGACGATGTGCACCGCCGTAGGCGTAACTAGCATTGTACATCGCCAGTGACTCGTCTAGCCCCTGCTAGTCCCGCCACCATTGTCCGCATCTGGAAAATCTTGAAGGACAAGCGCTACGCCATTGAGTATAACTGGGGTCAGAACGAACTTTAAAATCGTCGCGCATGCGAAGTGTACTTTGACCCCTGTTTTCCCGCTCAACTGCGTACTTGTTGCCGCTGCCTTCTCCGCCGGGCGTCGCTAGTAGCACTGCCACGCAAGCGCCCACTCGTCCTCCTTGCCGGGCGCGGTTCCGCGGCCGAAGTAGCCGACGCCGCCGTCGCCCCACATCCAGCGGCCCTTGTCCGTGGAGTCGATCTGGAAGACGAATTCCGGCGACGCGGGATGGCGCTTGAACGGCGCCCAGAAGATCTCGGCCTGGATCAACGTCGGCCATCCTCCCAGCTTGAAGCCATCCAGGTTCCGGAAGAGATCGTGGTAGCGCGCTTCGATGTCTGCCGGCAGATCCATCGGCGCATCCTCCCAGCACGGGTAGTCGTCATGGAAGACATGCGGCCGCATCGGAAATGCGCTGATGGGCGAATCGGTGTGACGTGGCGCCAGCGGGACCAGTCCATCGAGCCGCTTGTAGGCCCGCAGACACCACCCTTTCCCGTTGGGCGTATCGACCGGGAGCGTATCGGGACCGATGAACACCGCAATCAGTGCGATATCCGCGAGGCGGGCCGGCCGCAGCGGCAGGTCGCTGACGTTGATCTGACATAGCGCGTGCATCGGCCGTCCCGCCGTCTCCGGCCATGCCTCGCCCGGCGCGCAGACGTTCACGCGACCGAACCAACTCGCCAGTGGATCGTCGGGCGGCCGGAATCCGCCGATCTCCAGGATGACACCCGTGCGGGCGAGTTGGGTTTTGAGATCGTCGAGCTTCATCGTCACGTGTGCCTCTTCTGCATCCAATCCAGGTCGGAACATGTCGCGATGGTCATAGCCAAGTGGCGCCAGCGCGGAAGGCGCTTGGATTGGCGCCGGCCGCTCGGCGCATGGATCAGAACCGGGGTCAGAGTGGACTTTCCAAGAAAAGTGCACTCTGACCCCTGTTTTGCAAGTCCCGGAAAGTAATAGTCACTGTTTTTAAAAGGTAGGGTCGAACCGTGTTCGTCCCCAAGCACGCGGCCACCCAACGACCGGATGACGTGGGCGAGCTCTTGCTCAACGTCAATGTGAGGATGAGGCTGGCCCACAGAACTAAGGCCTGGATCAAGCCGCGCCGCGGAGCGGCATCTGCTTTGACGAATTCTTAGCTGTTTGGCTAGACCGAGGGATCATATGCCTGTCCCTGTTCGTTCCAGACGATTTCATGATCCTCGACGGCCACGCGCCAAGTTGCTGCCCTGACCACACGCCTGAGATCAGACAGGCAGGCGCACCAATGCTGCACGCCCTCCCAAGTTGCGTTCTCCGTATTGCCCGGCAACTTTGTTGCGCCCTGGAACACCGGCACGGCTCGGAACAGTTTCCCTGGCTTCGGGTTGGTGGCGTAATGGAAAGATTCCCAATTGAGTCCGGTGCCACCTGCAATGAGTGCTTCAATTGCCGAGTCAACGGAGTACCTCTCGGTAATGGAAGCTATCGCTGCGAGCTCTTCGGGCGACAGAAGCTTGCGCCGCTCGGCTGTGTAATAGATGGAGATCGACATAGTTCCCTCAAACAGCTAATGCTTGAATTAAGCCGTGCCGCTGAGAGGCGAGCATGCCACAGATCGTGGTCTTAGGGCTTGCCCGAGGGCTAGCCGCTGGGTATGAGCGAGACGGAAGGCAATGAGCGCAGTGGAGCAACGAAGCCGGCGACGGAACGGGGCGATCCGATGGCGGGGAGACAAAATTGGAACTGGTGGAACTGGGTCAAAGCACAATTTCAATGGTGTCGCGCACAAAAGTGCGCTCTGACCTTTTTTACTCCATTTTCTGACGGATCACATCGAATCGAAGTTGATGTAGCTGCAGGTCCCGCGCATTACCGAGGCCTTTGTGATTAGCACATTTTCACCAGCGCGGCTAGTGGTGCTGATGTATTCCAGCGGGAAACAGGGGTCAGAGTTAACTTTTAAAGATGTCACACACAAGAAAAGTGCACTCTGACCCCTGTTTTTCACGTCCAGTCACCGAAGTTCGTGTTCGTGCCCGTCAGGGAGTCAGAAGCAAAGACGCCGACCAGCTGCCCCACCGTTGTTAGATCAACTGACTGAATGCCCTTTTGCCAAAGATCCTGCACATGTCGTGCGATCGGCAAGTTCATCATCTCAGGATCAAAAACCCCATAATTTTTTTTATTCATTACAAGACTTAAGTCCTTGGAAACGATCGGCAAGTTTTTCAGACAGGACAATGACTCGAGGTGGGACAAGTCCAGAGGACTAAAAGTTAGGTCCTTGTATGGCTCCATGCGTTGCTCAAACCAACTAGCAAAAGCATCAGCAGCAAGAGGTTGCTGCGGCCCGATATGCATGAGGTCAGCAATGAAGGCTAGCAACTTGAGTTGGCGAGGGGTTAGATAGCCTATAATATCCAAAGCCATTTTTGTTGCCATCGCCTTAACGCTTTGAGGCGGCTCCCTCATTCGTTCGGATAGCATCCTGGCAAGGATTTCGTGAGTTTCGCCATCGGACGTTTGCGCTGCGGTTAGCATCGCCTTCTGCAGTGCGACGGCAAAATCTGGTTGCTCTTGTGCGTTTTCGATCTGCTCTGCCGTGACGCCGCCAGACTCTTCGAGTTGCTTAACTCTGTTTGCTAAGTGAACCAAGAACTCCGACGTGTTCTTGTGCGCTTCCTCAGCGGCTTTTGGCCGATGATCTAAGAAATAGGTCGTAATCCACTTTTCACCGGAGTCCCAAGCTTTTTCTACAAACTTGCCAGCTGCGCCGCCGACTGCGGCTCCTAAAGCTACAAGTGACAACGGATCCGCCATAGATAGCGACCTTTATTATGGAACAATGCTGGCCCGCGAAGCGGGTTCGACTTTAATGATTTGTTAGGTCTTGGCCCATGCCTTCCGAACCACTCCAATGGCTTCTTGCAAGGCTTAAAGCGGGACTAATATACATTATTGGGGAACTGGGTCATAGTACTCTTCTAGAGGCTAAAGCAGGGAAAGTGCATTCTGACCCCTTTTTTGAGACTCGGCGATCATATTTCCTTGCAATGGCTAACGTTTTAGGTAAAAGGCGCTGTGCGGAGCTTTATCGCGCAGCGTCCAGCGCCGGAGGGAGCGGCTTTGACCACAGTGTTAGCCATGAATTACCTAGAAAGCCAATCTTTCCACCCGTGCAACTGCACTGCAACTTTAAAGAGCTTTTCAACATCCGATGCTGCGCCAAGCTCCCGAGAGTTAAGGGTCACGGTGCACTTCCCTGTATCTGAATCAATGCTAATCGATTCGGCCCTGATTGGATCATCTCTGTGCCAAGCGGAATCTTCAAATTCAAACCCTACCTGTGGGGAGACTTCTGACTCGACGTCCTTCGCGACATACTTGCTTACGAGGCCGGTGCTCTGCGAATTGAAATAGATGTTGCGAACTAAGGTGAATTTCATGATCGGTTCCTTTTCGTGAGATTGCAAATGGCCAAAATCCGTGTTAATCCGCGCCGCTAAACGGCGTCGGCTTGGACGAATTGTTATGCCGCTGGCGATTCATCTCGAGAGTCAGCCAGATCAATAACAAGTACCTTTCCCTTGATCCCGAGTTCTCGAAGCTGGTCCTGCATTCCTTCTGCTGGCAGGGGAACGCCTTGGTTGCACATACAAATGTCCCGGACGATGTCGCCGATGCTCCTCATGCTATTTCCTAACAGGGCGGTGAGCTCAACATCGTCCCAAGGAGCCGTCTGACCCCGCCCCGACGAAACGGCGAATGCGTCGGCATGCCACACGCACGCCGAACCGAATATTGGAAACAGCGTGTTCGCCCCGTAAGGCTCTTCTGAGTAAAACATCTCCCAAACAGCGAAGTTGTTGAGGTAGTGCTGTCTCGATATTTGGGAGTCGAAATGCGACTTCGCAGTGCTCTTCTGCAGGGAATCCCAGCAATTCGTGTGCGTACTTAGCCGGGGCCACTTCGCCTCGAAGAGCCCCACTTTGAAGTGGCTCTTGTTTCGGAAAATGATGCAGCCGTCCGTGCCGGTCTTACGTTCTATACGAGGGGTCAACACTTGTGAGTGCGCGGAAACTCCTGGGATTGCGCGGCTGTTGATTTCCCTACGCAGGGCGCTAGTAAAATTGGACGTGTAATCGTTCTCACTGACGACGATACCATGCATAAGGTCTGCGCGAACAAGTCGATCAGCCCACTCGGCACAGTTTGAAAGTTCCGAGATTACGTTCAGTGGCGCGAGCATCGATGCCTCCTTGCGGCACAACGTGTGAATTAAGCCGACTGGCGAAACCAGTTCGGCTTGAACGAATTGTTAGGCCGCTGCCCGAAGGAGCAAAAGCCCAATGATGCAAAAGACCAAAGAACCGGGATCAGAGTGCAGTTTCTAAGATGCTGGGCACAGGAAGAGAACAAACTGACGCCATTTGCTCTACCAAAGTGTCTGTTCGCGCCACCAAGTTAGTAACTTATAAAAACTAAGGCTTATGCCGACGATATTGATTTTTGGTGCTTGGACTACGGTAGCTGCCGCCCTTATGGGAAGAGCCGTGGCCCGACAAGTAGTGACCGCCGTGACTGGATGTGTGATGTGCGCCGGATGCGCGGACTCGAGCGTCCGCGGATGCGGCGGCCAAGCACATGGCGAATCCAGCCAGCGCCGTGATGAGCGAAACTCTGGTGAACATCGATTCCCCCTGAGAAATGTCGAGTTCTAGCTTTCCTGACGCGTACTGAGGTGTGCGCCGCACACCGCAGGCACGTGCAACCGTTCAATAAGGTCAGATGGGAGTCCCCCTCCCAGATGAACGATTCTGTTGTAGCACGACGCGAAGCGACGCGTGGAGACAAATGTAAATTCTGTCCCGAAGTCGCTTCCTTGCGACGGCGCCTCCCGTTATCGAAGAGAGGGCTGTTGGCTTACGCCCAGTTGGATCAGGGCAACTCCATCGCGTTATTGCGCTGCGTCACCTCGTCCACCTCGCTCTCGGTGACTACCCGCAACCGGCCACCGTAGATACTTGCGCCTGCCGGCACCGCCAGCCGAACGTTCGCGATCCTGGGCTCCAAATCCCGCGGCGCCTCCAACGCAGCAAACGCCGCCCGCGCCAATTCCCGACCCCGCGCATCCTCCAACACCACAAACCCCGCCGGCGCATCTACATGCCCCAGGCTATGCACAGTCACCTCGATGACATCGCCAGCCACCCGCACATCCCCACGGCCAATCCCCAGATCCGGCCGTAGCTCGACCGGCACCGCAGCCGGCGTGACCAACTCGAACTCCGTCACCACCGTCTTGCCGGCCGGGAATTCCACATCCACCGCCCCGCTCTTCTCGAACGCGAACTCACGCGTGGCCGCCTTGCCGTCGATCTTCCCATCGCCATCGCGATCCACACCCGCACGCATCCGCCACTGCCCAGCGGCGACATTCCACCCCGTCATCTGCGCCCGCTGCACCTTGCCGCTGGTGTTGTAGGCGATAACGGTAAAGCGATCCTGCCGCGGCTTCGGCAGCAGCAGCGCCACCTGCACTGCGCCTTCCGGATCGGCGAAGCGCCAGCTGACGGTGTGGCCGGGGTAGGTCTGGTTGCGCTTGAGGGCGACGCCGCCGAGGCGGGCGCGCTGCAGGTTCACGGTTGGCGATTCGACGCGGTCGCTCCACCAGTGGCCTTCGGTGTTCATGTAGAAGGTCTGCAGCTTGTCGCGGGTCTCGGCGCGGTACAGGGTTTCCAGCCAGCGCGTATCGCCGCTCTGTTCCCAGGCGACGTGGTGGGCGAAGTCCGGGGCGTCGTCGGGGTCGGCGTCGACCGCCGCCTTGGCCAGGCTGGCGCCCCAGCTGTCGCGCTTGCCGAGCACGTCGAGGAAATTCTCGTTGAGCAGGGACAGGCCGCCGGGGCCGGCCTTGGCGACGCGGTAGTCGAGCGCCTTCAGATAGCGCGCATCGCCGGTCCAGCGGTAGGCGGCCCAGAAGGTGTGCAGGGTATCGGGGCCGCCGCTGCCGTCGAACAGGCTGCCGCCGCGTGTCTTGCCGGTGGCCCAGTTGATCTCGTTGGGCAGCGCCCATTGGCCCTTGGCGTCGGTGTAGGCGTGGGCCAGGTAGCCGTCGGCCAAGCCAGTGACGATGCGGCGGCTGTTGGGGTCGGCGTTGTAGCCGCCCAGCAGCAGCGCCGGGTGCAGGATCGGGAACGAGTAGGGCTTCTGCCACTGCCAGTTCGGTTCGCGGTAGACCTTGCGCCCGCCGAACCAGTTGCTGGCGAACAGCAAGTGACCCTGCGGGTTGACCTGGATGATGCGGTCGAACGCCTTCACCGTGCGCATCAGCCGCTCCACCGTCAGCGGGTCGCCCCAGTTGAGGTAGAGCATTTCGCTGTTGATGTTGATGCCGTCCTCGTAGGAATGCAGTTCGTCGGTCTCGATGGTGGAGAGGCCGTCGGTGAACATGCCGTTGCGGTAGTTGGCGTCGGACAGGGCGGTGAGCGAGGCGGTGAGCTTGTCCGGATCCACGCCCATCAGGGCGACGCCGGGCCATTGCTGGGTGAGGTCGGAATCGTCGGAGATGCCGCCGCCGAAGTCGCCGTAGTCGACCTGGCGCTCGTCGATCCACCAGTTGATGTAGCGGCGCGTGGCCTTGAGGTCTTCCAGCTGCCAGAACGCCCAGCCCGGCACGCCCTTGGGCGGCTGCGGCAACTGCACCGGCAGCGGGCCCTGGTTGCCGTAGCTGATGTCGGCCCAGTACTGGCGGCCCAGCGCGTTGTCCGGGTCTACCCGCAGCAGGTCGTGGATATCCGCATCCAGGCGCGCGTACAGGCGCTGGCGCTTGGAGGTGGTGTGCTCCTCGACCAGGAAGCCCCAGTTGTCCTTGACCTGGGTGAAGCGGTCGGCGATGTGCTCGGCCTTGGCTTGGTCGCGCGGCTTGAACAGCAGGCGCAGTTGCGCGCCATCCAGCGCGCGCGCGTCGAAGCCGGGCGCGGCCGAGGCGATGCTGAGCATCAGGCTGTCGTCGGTCAGGATGCGGTCGCGCAGGTCCAGCCACAGCGTGCGCGCCTGCCCGGGCGCGACCGAGACCGACACGTCGAGCATGTCGCGGCCGGGCCAGATGGGATCCTTGACGCGGATATTGAGCGGGATCAGGCCGTTGTGCGTGGCCGGCAGCTGCAGGGCCGGCAGGTCGATGGCGATGCCGTCCAGGCCGTCGTGCATGTTCTCCCAGCCGTAGGACCAACTACGCATCAGCGGCTGCGCGGCCGGCGCGTCGCCGAGGTTGGAGGGGATGAGCACGTGGACGATGGGCAGCGGCGGCAGCGCGGTCTTTTCGTCGGCTCGCTTGCGCGACGGCGCCTTGGTCGGCAGCGCGACCACGGTGCTGCGCTCGTCCGGCGGGTAGCGCCCGGCGATGTAGGCGCGCAGCGCGGCGAGGTTGGCGTAGTCCGGGGCGATGTCGCTGCGCACGGTGTAGCGCAGCGTGGCGCTGGGGTTGGCCGGCTCGGCGCCGGCGCCGACGTCGTAGGCCCAGATCTCCTGGATCGGGGTTTCCTGGGCGACGTTGGTGAAGCGCAGGTGGCCGCCGCGGCGGCGCTCGAACTGGTCGACGCTGCGCACGGTGCCTTGGGCGCGCGAGAACAGCGGCGTGGGCGTCGCGCCATCGGCGGCATAGGTGGCCTGGCCGTAGGCGGCACCGCGCAGTTCGATGCGGTTGAACGGTTCGTCGGGCAGGGCCAAGTCCAGCGCCTTGCCGCCTTCGACGTAGACGTTCCAGTCGGGCAATTGGAAGTAGTCGTTGCGGCCGGGCAGGCGCGAGCGGTTGTACACGCCAGGCCAGGTGGTCTCGGCGATGCCGTCGGTCGCCTTCCACATCCACTCCTTCAGGTCCTTGGCGTCGGCGAATTCGACCTTGCGGATGCGCGTGGACGGGGCATCCAGCGCCGGCGGTGCGCGGCCGTGGTCCCAGCCGAAGCGGTGCAGCCAGGCGTTGCGCGCGGCGCTGTCGGGCACCGCCTCGGCGCTGCGCGGTTCCTGCTGCCGGGCCAGCGCGGCGACGCCGGCGGCGTCGAGCATTCGGTCGTAGACGCGGATCTCGTCGAAATCGCTGCCGCGCAGGAAGTTGTAGCGGCTCTGCACTTGGTGCGGCGCCAGCACGCGTGCGGCCAGGCCGAGCTGGTCGAGCGCGGCGTCGAAGTCGAGCGAGCCGCCGTCGGCGCAGGCCTGCGTGCAGTCCACGCGCGCGGCTTCCTTGCCGTCCACGTACAGGCGCACGCCGCGGGTCTCGTCCCAGGCGAAGGCCAGGTGGGTCCAGGCGCTGGGCGCGGGGAACTTGTCCAGCGTGAAGGAGACGCGGGTGCGGGCCAGGTTGGCGTCGGTGACGAAGGCATCGAAGCCGTGGCCGTTCCAGTCGATGCGCAGCCAGGCCATGTCCCAGCTGGTGTGGTCGGCGTAGCCGACGCGGAAGATCACGAACGGCGCTTCGCCCACCGGATAGCGCGAGCGCCAGAAGAACGACAGCGTGCCGCGCTGGGTGTAGATGTTGCCGGGGGCGTTCCAGGACAGCACGCCGTCGTCGGCCCATTCGATGGCCTGGCCGGAGACGCCGGTCGGCACCAGGGCGATCTTGTCGCGGAAGTTGGGTGTGGCATCGCCCTTGGCGACGTCGGCGTCCAGGCCGTGGTCGGCGGAGACGCGGAACAGCAGTTCGGGGGGGGCGGCGGCGGCGATGGTGGGGAGTGCGAGGGCACAGAGCAGGGCGAGACTGTGGAGCATGCCGCGCAGGCGCACGGGGAGTGCAGTAGCAGACCGAGGCCAGCTGTCGCGGCTGAAGCCGCTCCTACGAGGAGCCGGTGCGCGCGTAGGAGCGGCTTCAGCCGCGACGATGTGGTCGGCGACGGCGCCACTGCGAATTGCCTGTTTCATCTCGCTCCTTTGCGATCGGCGCGCACCCTGGCGGCGCGCGTCGATCTCCCTCCCCGGCCCGCGAGTATGCGGGCAGCGGGGCGTTGCCGATGCCGCAGCGCGGCACCGGCGAACGCAGTCTTCAGAACTTGTAACGCACCCCGATCGCGTACTGGCGGCCGGTCTCGCTGTAGGTCAGCGGCAGCTGCGCGCCGGTGGCGCTGGTCTGCACCCACTCGTAGTACGGCACGTTGGTCAGGTTCGACCCTTCCAGGCTGATGTCGATCTTCTCGTCGATCTTGTAGGTCAGCTTGGCGTCCACGACATTGGTGCCGCGCATGCCGTGCATGTCGAAGCCGGTTTCCGTGGCCGGCACCTGGGTCAGGTAGCCGTCGCGGTGGGTCAGCGACACGCGGCCGCTGAAGCGCTCGCCTTCGTAGAACAGCGTGGCGTTGTACGAGTTCTTCGACAGGCCGGTGAGGTCGGTGTTGAACGACAGCGCGCCGGTACCGGTGACGTACTGGATCTTCGACTGCACGTAGGTGTAGTTGAGCTGGGTGCCGAAGTTGGCCCACTTGCCCGGCAGGAAGCTGAAGGGCTGGATGTAGTTGAACTCGGCGCCCTTCAACTTGCCGCCCGGGGTGTTGAGCGGCACGCTGAAGACGAAGTCGTCGCTGGCCGCCGCGCCAGTGCCGTCGAGCAGGCTGACCGGCAGGCCGCTGCTGGAGTACGGGGCGATCGTGCGCGCGGTCTGCACGAAGCTGTCGATGTCCTTGTAGAACAGCGCCAGGCCGAGCATCGCGCCTTCCTGCAGGTACCACTCGAAGCCGAGGTCGGCGGTCTTGGCGCGGATCGGATCCAGGTTCGGATTGCCACCGCTGACCGTGCGCGCACCGCCGGCGACGGCGACCGTCACGCCCGGGGTCAGGCTGCCCAGGCCCGGCCGCGTCATCACCTTGGCGGCACCGAAGCGGACCAGGAAGTCCGGGGTGATCTCGGCGACCAGGTTCAACGACGGCAGGGTGTCGTGGTAGTCGCGCTCGACCGTGGTGTTGATCAGGTTCGAGCCGACCAGGGCGTAGCCGGTGGACGACTGGTTGGTCTTCACGTAGCGCACGCCGATGTTGCCGGAGAACGGGATCGCGCCGATGTCGAAGGCGAAGTCGCCCATCAACCAGGCGCCGCGGTCCTTCTCTTCCACGCTGCGGGTGTTGACCGCGCGCTCGGTCAGCGTCCAGGTGCCGGTGCCGCTGTAGATGCCCAGCGCATCGGCGATGCCGTTGAGGTCGGGCACTGCCCAGTTCGACGGCGTGCCCTCGATGCCCTTGAGCCCCGCGAGCGCGACCAGGTCGGTCGGCACGATGCGGTTGCCGGTGGCGAAGGTCGGCACGCTGGTCTCGGACGCGCGGCGGAACTCCTTGGTGTCGAAGCCGTAGTTCTTGGCCAGCACGCCGCCCTTGAGGGTGAAGTTGGTGCCCAGGTTCCACTCGAAGTTCAGCGAGCCGGTGTCGAAGCTGTTGTTGGCCGACTGCGGACGCATGCGCACTTCGGCCAGGGTCCAGCCGTTGGCGGCGGTCGGGTCGATGCCGTAGTTGAACACCGGCGAGGTGTAGCTGTTGCGGTAGTCGTAGCTGTAGCCGGCGACGTTGTTCTTGTCCATGATCACCGTGGTCTGGATCGGGTTCCGGTGCTTGGAACTGGAGGTGCCGATCTCGCCGGTGATCTTGAAGGTGTCGCTGAAGCGGTGCTCGCCGTTGAGGGTGAGCTGCTTGAAGACCGTGTTCCACTCGTCGTGGCGGTTCTCCGAGCGGATGTCGGTGTTGTCGAAGCGGCCGTACAGCAGCGCACCGGAGGCCGGGTCGACGTAGCCGTCGCGCACGATCATGTCCGGCTTGCCGTTCTGCGAGCGGCCACGGCTGAAGCTGATCGCCTCGATGTAGTGCTCGTCGCGCTTGGCGTCGATCTTCGAGTACAGGCCGTCCAGCGAGAACTCGGTGCTGTCGTTGGGCTTCCACTGCAGCGAGCCGGTCACGCCCAGGCGGTTCTGCTCGTGCTCCATCTGCGTGTAGCGCGGGATGCGCGGGCTGAACACGTTGGCGCTGTTGGCGGCGGCGAACGGCGAGGTGGGGCTGTAGCCGTTGTTGCTCGGGCCGTTGGCCCAGCGCGTGGTGCCGCTGCCTTCCTCGAGCACCTGGCGCTCGGAGTAGGCCACCGACATCAGCGCGCCGAAGGTGCCGTCGGCCCAGGTGTTGGCGACCAGCGCGGCGATGCGCGGATCGGCCTTCTGCGACATGCCGTTGTAGGTGGCCTGGCCGTTGGCGGCGAAGGTGAAGCCGTCGTAGTCGAACGGCCGTGCGGTGCGCAGGTCGACCGTGGCGCCCAGCGAGCCTTCCTCGACGTCGGCCGAGGCGGTCTTGCGCACCACCATCTGGGTGAACAGGTCCGAGGCGAACACGTTGAAGTCGAAGCCGCGGCCGCGGTTGGTGCCGCCGCTCTGGTCGCTGGCACCGACCGTGGTCAGCGCTTCCATGCCGTTGATGCGCACGCGGGTGAAATCCGGGCCGAGGCCGCGCACGGAGATGTTGCGGCCTTCGCCGGCGTCGCGGGTGATGACCACGCCGGGGATGCGCTGCAGCGATTCGGCCAGGTTGGTGTCCGGGAACTTGCCCACATCCTCGGCGACGATGGCGTCGACCATGCCCTTTTCGGCGCGCTTGATGTCCAGCGCCTTCTCCACGCTGGCGCGGTAACCGGTGACGACGACGGTGTCGAGCTCGGTGGTGGCATCGGCCGAGGCCGCGGCGGGCGGCGCGGCCGCCGGCGCGTCCTGTGCCTGCAGGGCACCGGCCTGCAGGGCCAGGCCGATCGACAGCGCGAGCAAGGTAACCGGTGTCTTCCGGCGTTCGGTACGTGATTGCATGTCCTCCCCTCCCAAGGGTTACATGACGGCGTGGAACTACGGGCGTTGTCGCGAATGACACCGCTGGTCAAAACCAACGTTAACAGTTGCGAAACATCCCGGCATCTTGCAGCGCAACAGAGTGCCCGGCGACCCAAGGGTCTTTGCAGTCAATGAGATAGCGCAGGATCGCGACGTCGGCCAGTGCCGAAGCGCCTGCTGACGCACAAAAATGACACCGCTAGTCACTTTTTCTGGTCGGCGTTTGCATTTCGCGGCATGCTTGGCGTCCCTTCGGCTGCCGGACCCGCCTGCCATGACCGTTTCCCGCATCGTCTGCTTCGGCGAACTGTTGCTGCGCCTGGGCGCGCCCGGCCACGAGCGGCTGCTGCAGACCCCGCGGCTGGAGGTGCAGGTGGGCGGTGCCGAGGCCAACGTGGGCGTGGCGCTGGCGCATTTCGGCCATGCCGTCTCGGTGGTCAGCGTGCTGCCGGACAACCCGCTGGGCCAGGCCGCGGCCGGCGAACTGCGCCGGCATGGCGTGGACACCAGCGGAGTGCGCTTCGTGCCCGGGCGCATGGGCCTGTACTTCCTCAGCACCGGCGCCGGGCACCGCCCCAGCGAGGTCACCTACGACCGCGCCGGCTCGGCCTTCGCGCTGGACGCGGGCGACCGGCACGACTGGCCGGCGCTGCTGCACGGCGCGCAGTGGCTGCACCTGTCCGGGGTGACGCCGGCGCTGGGCGAACGCGGCGCGGCCGCGGCGCTGGCGGCGGCACAGGCGGCACGCGCGGCCGGGGTGCGGGTGTCGTTCGACGGCAACTACCGCCCCAAGCTGTGGGAGGCCTGGAACGGCGATGCGCCGGGCATCCTGCGCCAGCTGTTGGCCCAGGCGGACGTGCTGTTCGCCGACTACCGCGACCTGGAGGTGGTGCTGGGCCACCGCTACCCGCAGGACAGCGTGCAGGCGCGGGTGGACGCCGGCGCGCGCGACGCCTTCGCCGCATTCCCGCAGCTGCAGGCGATGGCCTGCACCCAGCGCGTGGCGCACAGCGTCGACCGGCACAGCCTGGGGGCGATGCTGCTGCGCCGCGACGGCGGCGTCGCGCAGGCGCCGGCCGAGGAGCTGAGCGGCATCGTCGACCGCATCGGCGGCGGCGACGCCTTCGCCGCCGGGGTGCTGCACGGCTTGAGCCAGGGTTGGGACGACACCGCCACGATCCGTTTCGGCCTGGCCGCCGGCTGCCTCAAGCACACGCTGCCGGGCGACGTGCTGGCGCTGAGCGAGGCCGAGGTGCAGGCATGCGTGGGGGCGACGCGGTTCGATGTGAGGCGGTGAGGCCGGGAGTGGGGAATGGGGATTGGGGAATCGTGAAGGCGCTGGCGCTGCGGGGTTTGCGTGCGGATCGGCGTTGCGGTGTGGCGGGGTTTTAGTCGTGGGGGTGTGCTGGCAATTCCGGCACCACGGCTTCGCGTGTCGCGGCTGAAGCCGCTCCTACGGGTGCAGCGTGTGCTCTCGTAGGAGCGGCTTCAGCCGCGACATGCATCGAACGTTGGCGATGCGTGGTGCAAAAGAAAACGGCCGACATCGCTGCCGGCCGCATGTTCTTTTCGGGATTCAGGATCAAAACGACTCTCGAATCCCCACTCCCCAATCCCGGCTCCTCAGAGCTCCACGCAATCGAACTTGACGTCCGGGTCGACCTCGGCGTCGTAGTCCACGTCCTTGCGCTCGAAGCCGAACAGCTTGAGGAACTCGTGCTTGTAGCCGGCGTAGTCGGTGAGCTGGAACAGGTTCTCGGTGGTCACCTGCGGCCACAGCGCCTTGCAGGCGTCCTGCACGTCGTCGCGCAGTTCCCAGTCGTCCAGGCGCAGGCGGTTCTCGTCGTCGGTGGCGGCCGGCTGGCCGTCCTCGCGGTACAGGCGCTCGCGGAACAGGCGGTCGGCCTGTTCGATGGTGCCTTCGTGCAGGCCCTTTTCCTTCATGATCTTGTAGACCATGGAGATGTACAGCGGCATCACCGGGATCGCCGCGCTGGCCTGGGTCACCACCGATTTCAGCACCGCCACGTTGGCCGCGCCGCCGTGCTGCTGCAGGCGCGCGTGCAGGCGCTGCGCGGTCTGGTCGAGGTCGACCTTGGCCTTGCCGAGTGCGCCGTGCCAGTAGATCGGCCAGGTGATCTCGGTGCCGATGTAGCTGAAGGCGACGGTGCGCGCGCCCGGGGCGAGCACGCCGGCGGCATCCAGCGCATCGATCCACAGTTCCCAGTCCTGGCCGCCCATCACGGTGACGGTGTCCTCGATCTCCTGTTCGGTGGCCGGCTCGATCGAGGCCTCGATGATGGCGTCCTTGTTGGTGTCGATGGCGGTGGCGGTGTAGGTTTGGCCGATCGGCTTGAGCGCCGAGCGCTTCACTTCGCCGGTGCTCGGCAGCTTGCGCACCGGCGAGGCCAGCGAATACACCACCAGGTCGACCTGGCCGCCCATGTCCTGCTTGATCAGTTCGATGACCTTCGCGCGCGCCTGGTCGGAGAAGGCGTCGCCGTTGATCGACTTGCTGTACAGGCCGGCGGCCTTGGCCTGCTTGTCGAAGGCGGCGGCGTTGTACCAGCCGGCGGTGCCGGCCTTCTTCTCGCTGCCGGGCTTTTCGAAGAACACGCCGAGGGTGGCGGCGCCGAAGCCGAATGCGGCGGTGATGCGCGAGGCCAGGCCGTAGCCGCTGGACGCGCCGATCACCAGCACGTTCTTTGGCCCATCGTGGCGCACGCCGCGCGCGCGCGTGGCGGCGATCTGCTCGAGCACGTTGCGCTCGCAGCCGAGCGGGTGCGTGGTGGTGCAGATGAAACCGCGGACTTTCGGATGGATGATCAACGTGAATTCCTCGTCGGCACAATGCCCGCGGCATCTTAATGTCTGCGGCGGGTGTGCAGAAGTCCCGGCGGCAGCACACGGCGGGGTATGGAGTTCGGTGTGGGTGGGCGCGCGCGTTCGGATGGGTCGCGTCGCGGCTGAAGCCGCTCCCACATGGGGCGGCGTCGCGGCGGCGGATGTCGTGCTGGCGCTATGGGAACAGGGCTCATCGGCATCCCTTGCACCGCGGCGTCGGTTGTCGCGGCTGAAGGGCACCTCGAATAACGCGTTATTGGGCGGCTCTGCGTGATGTCTTGTCTCGATTGTAGGAGCGGCTTCAGCCGCGATGGGCATTCCGGGTAACACCCGTCGCGGCTCAAGCCGCTCCTGCAAGCAGCCTTCGTCGTTGTTGGAGGTGCCCTGAAGCCGCTCCTACGGCATTCAGCAATCCGCCGTGTCGGATCGATGGTGTGGGAGGGACTTCAGTCCCGACGCGCTGCCGGTGGCCGCCGCGGCGCTGCCGCTGGTGCGCGCTCAGATGATGCGCAAGGTGATCGCCTTGAGCACGGCGCGGGTGCGGTCGCGGGTGCCGAGCTTGTCGAGGATGGTGGAGACGTAGTTCTTCACCGTGCCCTCGGCCAGGAACAGGCTGCGCGCGATCTCCTTGTTGGAGTAGCCGCCGGCGAGCAGGCGCAGGATCGCCACTTCGCGTTCGTTGAAGGTGTCGCACGGGGCGTCCTCGTCGCGGTAGCGGTAGCGCGCGCGCACCGGGTCGGTGCTGACCGGCTGCAGCAGGGTCTCGCCGGCGGCCACGCGCGCGATCGCCTCGCGCAGGTCCTCGGGCGCGGCGTCCTTGAGCAGGAAGCCCTGCGCGCCGGCCGCGGTGGCGCGCAGCAGCAGATCGGATTCGTCGAAGGTGGTGAGCAGCAGCACCGGCGTGCGGTCGCCGCGCGCGCGCAGCTGCTGCAGCGCCTGGATGCCGTCCATGCCGGGCATGCGGATGTCGCTGAGCACCACGTCCACCGGCGTGGCCGCCACCACGTCGAGCAGCGCCTGGCCGTCGTCGGCCTCGCAGGCGACGACGATGCCCTGGGTCTGCAGCAGCGCGCGCAGGCCCGCACGCACCAGCACCTGGTCGTCGGCCAGGGCGATCCGCAGCGCGCTCACAGCGGCAGCCTCGCGCTCAGCTGCATGCCGCCGAGCGGCGTGCGGCCCAGTTCCAGGCACCCGTGCAGCGCCGCCAGGCGCTCGCGCATGCCGGCAATGCCGTTGCCCTCGCGGATGCGCTCGGCGCGGTGGCCGTCGTCCTCGATGTCCAGGCACAGCTGCTGCCGCTCCTGGCCCAGGCGCACCCGCACATGTGCCGCGTCGGCATGCCGGGCGGCGTTGGTCAGCGCTTCCTGCACCAGCCGCAGCAGGGTCTCGGCCAGATGCGGATCGGTGATGCGCAGCGCCGGGTCGATCTGCAGCTGCAGTTGCGGCCGCGGGAACGGTGCGGCCAGGGCGCACAGCGCGGTCTCCAGGTCCACGCCGCGGTCGTCGCGCAGCGACTGCACCACCGCGCGGATGTCGGCCAGCAGTTCGCCGGACAGCCGCTCCACCGTCGCCACCTCCGCGCGTTGCGCCAGCGCCGGATCGGCCAGCAACAGGCGCAACTGGATACGCATGGCGGTGAGCTTGTGCCCGGCGACGTCGTGCAGTTCGCGCGCCAGGCGCAGGCGCTCGGCATCGCGGGTGCTGTCGGCGAGCAGCGCGCGGGTGGCCAGCAGGTCGGCGTTGACCCGCGCCAGCGCCTCGCGCGCCAGCTCGGCAGTACGCGCGTAGTGCGCGCTGAGGCCGGCGAAGGCATGGAAGCCGGCGTAGATCAGCGTGGTCAGCAGCGGATGCCTGATCCCGGCGGCGGACAGCGCCAGAAACGTACCCAGGTTGGCCAGCAGCGCCAGCACCAGCACGGGCCGCGGCGGCCACTGCAGCGCCACCTGTGCGACCACCACCACCAGCAGCACCGGCGCCGTGCCGACATGCGGCTCCAGCCAGACCAGGGCCATCGCCGCGGCTGCCTCGACCCACAGTGCGACATCGCGCCAGCGTCCGGGCAGATAGTGCGCGCCGAGCAGCGGCAGCAGGAACAGCGCCGCCGCGGTCCAGCGCCAGGCGACCAGCGCATGCGGCGCGAACTGGAACGACCACAGCACGGTGGCCACGGTCAGCAGCCCGGCCAGGCGCTTGGGTTCGATCAGGTCGTGCAGGAATCGTTGCATGGCACGGATGCTGACCGCGTGCCGACGCCGCGGCAATGGGGCAGGCGCAGAAAGTGACTTCCGGCAGGCGGACGGCATGACCAGCGGCCACTGCCGCGCCACCCCGATGGCGCCACACTGCGTCCATGCCCTGCCGGGTGCCGGACGATCGGCACGCAGGACGGGCCCGGTTCATCCACCCTGCCACGCAATGCGTGGTGCACGCCGCCACGAGGAACACCGTCATGCTCCTGACCCTGCGCCATCCGGATCTGCTGTTCATGCTGCTCGGCCTTGGCTGGGGCGCGTACGAGATGCTGCTCAGCCGCCGCCGTCGCGCCGCCGATGGCGGTGCGCGCGACCAGGGCACGCTGCGCCTGCTGTGGCGCGTGCTGTACGGCGCGGTGGCGCTGGGCGCGCTGCTGTCGCTGCTCGGCGTGTGGCGCTATGCGCCGCACCTGCGCGAGCCACTGCGCTGGTTGGCCTGCGCGCTGCTGGCCGGCGGGCTGGCGCTGCGCGTGTGGTCGATCCGGGTGCTGGCGCGCTGGTTCACCGTCGACGTGACCATCCAGGAAGGCCACCGCCTGGTCCGCCACGGGCCGTACCGCTATCTGCGGCATCCCTCCTACACCGGCGCGCTGCTGGCGTTCTACGGGCTGGCGCTGGGCATGGGCAACGTGCTGTCGCTGCTGGCAATCGTGCTGCCGGTGACCTGGGCGTTCCTGCGCCGCATCCGGGTCGAGGAAGCGATGCTGACCCAGGCCTTCCCCGAGGAGTATCCGGACTACGCCGCGCACAGCTGGCGGCTGCTGCCGTGGGTGTGGTGAGGCCGCCGCGATGGCGCTGCGCGACCTGATCCTGGCCAGCCTGCACCACCTGGCGATGCTGCTGCTGATCGCCACGCTGGTGGCGGAATGGACCCTGCTGCGTGCGCCGCCGGACCACCGCCAACTGGCGCGGCTGGTCCGCGCCGACGCCGACTACGGGCTGGCCGCGCTGCTGATCCTGGTGGTCGGCGGCCTGCGCGTGCGCTACGGGCTCAAGGGCGCGGTCTACTACCTGCACAACCCCTGGTTCTGGGCCAAGCTCGGGACCTTCGCGGCGATCGGCCTGATCTCGCTGGTGCCGACGCTGCGCCTGCTGCGCTGGCGCCGGCAGGCGCTGCTGCAGCCGACGTGGGCGCCGGACACGGCACAGGTGCGCACGCTGCAGCGGTTGATCGGGGTGGAACTGGGCCTGTTGGCGGTGCTGGTGGTACTGGCTGCGGCGATGGCACGTTACGGCATGACCTGATTGGTATTACCAATTTTGGTAGCGCGCATCGCTGAAACCATTGACGCGGCGTGATACCAGGCGCCTAATGGCCACACCATTCGCGCTCCGCCAGTTTATTGGTATGACCAATAGTCTTAAAGCTGCCGCTACCGCCACTGCCGGCGAGTCACCCGCCCGACTCAGCGACCGGGTCGCCGCGCAGCTACGCACGCTGATCGCGCAACGCGGCCTAGCGGTCGACGCGCGCCTGCCCGCCGAGCGGACCCTGGCAGCGGAGCTGGGCGTCTCGCGCCCGGTGCTGCGCGAGGCCATCGCCCAGCTCGCCAGCCAGGGGCTGCTGCGGGCCCGGGTGGGCGGCGGCACCTACGTGCAGCGGCCACCGACTCCGGAAGACCAGGTGGTGGCGCCGCTGCAGCCGTTCCTGCCGTTGCTGCACGCCGACCCGGAGTACCGCTTCGACGTGCTGGAAGCGCGCCATGCGCTGGAAGGCGCCACCGCCTGGCATGCGGCGCTGCGCGCCACCGACGACGACCGCGCGCGCATCGAGGCGGCCTACGAGGCCCTCCTGCAGACCCATGCGCAGGCCGATGCGGCGGCGCAGGCGCACGCCGACGCCGATTTCCACCTGGCCATCGCCGAGGCCACCCACAACCGGGTGCTGCTGCAGGTGATGCGCGGGCTGTTCGACCTGCTGCAGGCCAACATCTCGCAAAGCCGGCAACAGCTTTTCGAGTCGCCGCGCATCTTCTCCGCCCTGCTCGCCCAGCACCGCGCCCTGCGCGACGCGATCCTGGCCGGCGACCCCGAACGCGCCCGCGCCGCCGCGCACACCCACCTGGAATTCGTGCACGGCGCGCTGCGCACCCTCGACGAGGACGATGCGCGCCGCGCCCGTGCCTCGCGCCTCCCCTCCTCTCCCTGACCGCCCAGCCCCCATGATCATTTCCGCCTCCACCGACTACCGTGCCGCCGCGCAGCGCCAGCTGCCGCCGTTCCTGTTCCACTACATCGACGGCGGCGCCTATGCCGAGCACACCCTGCGCCGCAACGTGTCCGACCTGAGCGACATCGCCCTGCGCCAGCGCGTGCTGCGCGACATGTCGGCGCTGGACCTGCGCACCGAGCTGTTCGGCGAACGCCTGGCCCTGCCGGTGGCACTGGGGCCGGTGGGCCTGACCGGCATGTACGCGCGCCGCGGCGAGGTGCAGGCGGCCAGGGCGGCGGCGGCCAAGGGCGTTCCGTTCACCCTGTCCACGGTGTCGGTGTGCCCGATCGAGGAAGTGGCGCCGGCGATCGACCGGCCGATGTGGTTCCAGTTGTACGTGCTCAAGGACCGCGGTTTCATGCGCAACGCGCTGGAGCGGGCCAAGGCCGCGGGCGTCACCACCTTGGTGTTCACCGTGGACATGCCGGTGCCGGGCGCGCGCTACCGCGACGCGCATTCGGGCATGAGCGGCCCCAACGCGCCGCTGCGGCGCATGCTGCAGGCCGTCACCCATCCGCGCTGGGCCTGGGACGTGGGCCTGCGCGGGCGCCCGCACGACCTCGGCAACATCTCCACCTACCGCGGCCATCCCACCGAGCTGGCCGACTACATCGGCTGGCTCGGCGCCAACTTCGATCCGTCGATCTCGTGGAAGGACCTGGAGTGGATCCGCGAGTTCTGGACCGGGCCGATGGTGATCAAGGGCATCCTCGATCCGGACGACGCGCGCGATGCGGTGCGGTTCGGCGCCGACGGCATCGTCGTTTCCAACCATGGCGGGCGCCAGCTCGACGGCGTGCTGTCCAGCGCGCGGGCGTTGCCGGCGATCGCCGATGCGGTGAAGGGCGAGCTGAAGATCCTGGCCGACTCCGGCGTGCGCAACGGCCTGGACGTGGTGCGCATGCTGGCGCTGGGCGCCGACACCGTGCTGCTCGGCCGCGCCTTCGTCTACGCGCTGGCCGCCGCCGGCCAGGCCGGCGTGGAGCATCTGCTGAGCCTGATCGAGAAGGAGATGCAGGTGGCGATGACCCTGACCGGCGCCAAATCGATCGCGGCGATTTCGCGCGAGTCGTTGGCGCAGGTGACGCGCGAGGGGATGGTCTCGCCGTAGGACGGGTCGGGCCATCCGCGCGCACGCTGCACGGCGATCGCGCGTGCCTGTCGCGAGGAAGCGAGGACGTGGACGCCAAAAACGACCGAGCAACGACACCCTCGCAATCGCGGTCGTTCGTGTTGACTGGGCCGGCGCACCACCGAGGCCGGGCGGCATGAGCTGGACACCGGTCAACCGCCCCGCACTGCACGCCTGCGGCGCATCTGCCGGTCCTGATGCGGCGTCCTCGGGACCAGCGGCACGCCCTCGCGCCGCCGCACCCCGCCTGCCCTAGCCCGCCTTGCGCCGCGCCGGCGCCTTGCGCGCGGCCGGCTTGGCCTTGGCCGCCGGTTTGGCGCGTGTGGCTTTCTTCGCCTTGCCGGCCGCGGCCTTGGCCGGCTTGGCCGCCTTCTTCGCGGTCTTGCGTACCGGCACGCGCTCCTCCTGCCTGGCCGGCGTGCGCTTCTTGGCGTCCAGGCTCTTCTGCAGCAGCGACATGAAGTCGACCACGTTGGTGGTGGCGTCCTCGCGCTGCGGCGCCTCGGCGTCCTCGTCGACCTGGGTGGTGCCCTCCTGCGCCTTGATCCGTTTCTGGATCACCGCGTGCAGCCGCTCGCGGAATTCGTCGTGGTAGGAATCGGGATCCCAGCGCCCGGACATCGAGTCGATCAGCTGCGCCGCCATCTCGGTTTCCTTGGCGCTGATCCGGTAGTCGGCGGCCTTGCCGCTGGGCAGCGTGTAGTCGTCCAGGTCGACCAGCTCCTGCGGGTAGCGCAGCAGGATCAGCACCAGCGCATCCTGCAGCGGCATTACCGCCGACAGATACTCGCGGGTGCGGATCACCACCCGTGCGATGCCGACCTTGCCGGTATTGCGCAGGGTCTCGCGCAGCAGCACGTAGCCCTTCTCGGCCTTCTTGCCGGGCACCAGCACGTAGGGTTTCTCGAAATAGCGCAGGTCGATCTCGGCGGCGTCGACGAAGGCCTCCACTTCCACCGTCTCGTGGCTTTCCGGTGCGGCCGAGGCGATGTCCTGCTGCTCCACCACTACGTAGTTGCCCTTGCTGTACTCGTAGGCCTTGACGATGTCCTTCCACGGCACTTCCTCGCCGGTGTCGGCATTGACCCGCTCGAAGCGGATCGGGCGCTTGTCGCGCGCATCGAGCATGCGGAAGTGCAGGTCGATCTGGCGTTCGCCGGACATCAGCGACACCGGCACGTTGAGCAGGCCGAAGGACAGCGTGCCGGTCCAGATCGGGCGCGGCATCAGTGCGCCTCCACGCCGGCGGCCTGCGCCGGCAGGTGATCCAGCGCCTGCCAGGCGTCCTCGATCACCTGCCGCGCCTGGGTCCAGTCCAGCCGCGAGTCGCCGCGCATCAGGTCCCAGTGCGCGGCCAGTTCGTCTTCGGTCTCGGCGCCGGGCCCGCGCGGCCAGCCGCGGGCATGGGTCTGCAGGGCGAAGGCGTAGGCCGGGCACAGGTCGCGCCACGGCGTGCGGTGGCGGGCGCGGCGCTGGCGGTAGTCGGCCAGGCTGTAGCGGCGATAGTCCGGTGCATCCTGCGGGCGCAGTGCCGCACCACGGCGGCGCGGCGGCGGAGCGCTCGGCAAGGGATCCAGATGGGCGTTGAACAGCAGCGGGTCGGGGCGGTCGCTGGGGCGCATGGCAGGGCTCCGGGCGGCAACGGCGGCGGGGGGACGCGCAGCAGTAGCGCTGTAGCCGTTAGCGACCCGTGACCGATCCGTGGAGGATGCGCGATTCGCAATGGCTTCATCGCGCCGGCGGTGAACTGGACCTCCGCCATTCCCTGGAGGAACCGGACATGTCCACGCCCACCGATCCGCTGCGCCAGGCCGCGCCTGTCCCCGGCGAACAGCGCGGCAAGCGCCAGACGCAGGACCGCGAAGACCGCGGCGCCGGCGACCGCCCCGAGACCATCGTCGAACACGAACCGCGCACCGGCGAGAACCGCCCTGCCCCGCAGGACACGCCGGCGCACTCCACTCCGGATACGGCACACGGACGGCATGCCGACGCCAACCAGGACGAAGCGCTGGAAGAGACCTTCCCCGCCAGCGACCCGGTGTCGCCGTTCGTGCCGGCGAAGGCGCCGAAGGCGTCGTAGCCGCCAACGCCGTCGTCGATGCGGCCTTGCGGCGCAGGGCATCCCGAATGCCTGGCCATGTAGGAGCGGCTTCAGCCGCGATGGGCGTTCCCGGGAACGCCCATCGCGGCTGAAGCCGCTCCTACAGTCCACTACACCTTCCCCGCCGCCTCCAGCGCGGCGTACTCGCTGCCGCTGAACAACCGCGAGCGCACCAGGAAGCGCACGCCCTCGCCGTTCTCCAGCGAGAACATGCCGCCGCGGCCGGGGACGACGTCGATGATCAGCTGGGTGTGTTTCCAGTAGGCGAACTGCGACGGGCTGATGTAGAACGGCGCCTCGCCGATTTCGCCAAGCAGCACGTCGCGGTCGCCGACGATGAAGTCGTCCTGCGGATAGCACATCGGCGAGGAACCGTCGCAGCAGCCGCCGGACTGGTGGAACAGCAGCGCGCCGTGCCGCGCCCGCAGTTTCGCGATCAGCTGCAGGGCCGGCAGCGTCGCCAGCACCTGCGGCGGCAGCGCGGCGGCGGGCGCGGGCGCGTCCATCAGGCGGCCATGTCCAGCACGATGCGGCCTTCGATCTTGCCGGCATGCATGCGCGCGAACACGTCGTTGACGTTGTCCAGGGTGTCGGTGGCCACGGTCGCGGCGACCTTGCCCTGCTCGGCGAACTCCAGCGATTCCTGCAGGTCCAGGCGGGTGCCGACGATCGAGCCGCGCACGGTCACGCCGTTGAGCACCATGCCGAAGATGTCCAGCGGGAACTGGCCCGGCGGCAAGCCGTTGAGCGAGACGGTGCCGCCGCGGCGGACCATGCCGATGGCCTGCTCGAACGCCTTCGGCGACACCGCAGTGACCAGCGCACCATGCGCACCGCCGATTTCCTTCTTCAGGTACGCCACCGGATCGGTGGTGCGCGCATTCACCGTCACCGTCGCGCCCAGGCGCGTGGCCAGCGCCAGCTTGGCGTCGTCCACGTCGACCGCGGCCACGTTCAGGCCCATCGCCTTGGCGTACTGCACCGCCATGTGGCCGAGACCGCCGATGCCGGAGATCACCACCCAGTTGCCGGGCTTGGTGTCGGTGACCTTCAGGCCCTTGTACACGGTGACGCCGGCGCACAGGATCGGCGCGACCTCGACGAAGCCGATGTTCTTCGGCAGGTGGCCGACGTAGTTGGCATTGGCCAGGGCGTATTCGGCGAAGCCGCCGTTGACCGAGTAGCCGGTGTTCTGCTGCGCCTCGCACAGGGTTTCCCAGCCGCCCAGGCAATGCTCGCAATGGCCGCAGGCCGAGTACAGCCACGGAATGCCGACGCGATCGCCTTCCCTGACGTGGTCCACGCCGGCGCCGACCGCCACCACATGACCCACGCCCTCGTGGCCGGGGATGAACGGCGGGTTCGGCTTCACCGGCCAGTCGCCCTCGGCCGCATGCAGGTCGGTATGGCATACGCCGCAGGCTTCGATCTTGACCAGGATGTCGCCGGCCTGCGGCCGCGGCACCGTCACTTCCTCGATCACCAATGGCTTGCCGAACTCACGCACCACGGCGGCTTTCATCGTCTTGTCCATCGCAACGCTCCTGAGAAAAACGGGTCCTGTCACCATCGCGCGACCGGCGACGGAGTGCCTTGATCCAGATCAGTTCGCGAGCGGACGACGGCACGCCGGCAGCGTGCCGCCGCCCTGCCCGGCGGGTCAGAAGAAGCCCAGCGCCTTCGGCGAGTAGCTGACCAGCAGGTTCTTGGTCTGCTGGTAGTGGTCGAGCATCATCTTGTGGTTCTCGCGGCCGATGCCCGACTGCTTGTAGCCGCCGAACGCGGCATGCGCCGGATAGGCGTGGTAGCAGTTGGTCCACACCCGGCCGGCCTGGATCGCGCGGCCCATGCGGTACAGCCGCGCGGCATCGCGGCTCCACACGCCGGCGCCGAGCCCGTACAGCGTGTCGTTGGCGATCGCCAGCGCGTCCGCCTCGTCCTTGAAGGTGGTCACCGACACCACCGGGCCGAAGATCTCCTCCTGGAACACGCGCATCTTGTTGTGGCCCTTGAACACCGTCGGCTTGACGTAGAAGCCGCCGGCCAGTTCGCCATCCAGCGCGTTGCGTTCGCCGCCAATCAGCACCTCGGCACCTTCCTGCTTGCCGATATCGATGTAGGACAGGATCTTCTCCAACTGCTCGCCGGAGGCCTGCGCGCCGACCATGGTGTTGGGATCGAGCGGGTTGCCCTGCTTGATCGCCGCCACCCGCTTGAGCACCTTCTCCATGAAGCGCTCGTAGATCGATTCCTGGATCAGCGCGCGCGACGGACAGGTGCACACCTCGCCCTGGTTGAAGGCGAACAGCACGAAACCTTCCACCGCCTTGTCGAGGAAATCGTCGTCCTCGGCCATCACGTCGGCGAAGAAGATGTTGGGCGACTTGCCGCCCAGCTCCAGCGTCACCGGGATCAGGTTCTGGCTGGCGTACTGCATGATCAGCCGGCCGGTGGTGGTCTCGCCGGTGAAGGCGATCTTGGCGATGCGCGGGTTGCTGGCCAGCGGCTTGCCCGCTTCCAGGCCGAACCCGTTGACCACGTTGAGCACGCCCGGCGGCAGCAGGTCGCCGATCACCTCCATCAGCACCAGGATCGAGGCCGGGGTCTGCTCGGCCGGCTTCATCACCACGCAATTGCCCGCGGCCAGCGCCGGCGCCAGCTTCCAGCACGCCATCAGCAGCGGGAAGTTCCACGGGATGATCTGCCCGACCACGCCGAGCGGTTCGTGGAAGTGGTAGGCGATGATGTCGTGGTCGATCTCGGAGATGCCGCCTTCCTGCGCGCGCACCGCGCCGGCGAAGTAGCGGAAGTGGTCCACGCACAACGGCACGTCGGCATTGAGGGTTTCGCGCACCGGCTTGCCGTTGTCCCAGGTCTCGGCATAGGCCAGCAGCTCCAGGTTCTGCTCGATGCGGTCGGCGATCTTCAGCAGCACGTTGCTGCGCTCGGTGCTGGAGCTCTTGCCCCAGGCGTCCTTGGCGGCGTGCGCGGCGTCCAGCGCCGCCTCGATGTCCTCGGCGTTGGAGCGCGCCACCGCGGTGAACACCTTGCCGGTGATCGGCGTGCTGTTGTCGAAGTACTGCCCGCTCTTCGGCTCCACCCACTTGCCGCCGATGAAGTTGCCGTAGCGCGACTTGAAGATGGACTGCGGATCGGTGGCATGCGGCTTGGCGGTGCTGACGGCGTTCATGGTGTTCTCCTTCGGCGGTCGGAAAGGACGGGCAGGGCCGTCCGGTAGCGGCATGTGCGCAAGTCCGATGCCAGGTTTTGCGTGCTGCGCCGCGTCACGCGGTCGCACCGCGACATACCGACGCACCCCGTGCGGTTTTGCTGCGTCGCGTCACGTCTGTCGATTGCGCCGCGCCGGCGGATGTGCTGTTTATCGGAACACCCGTATCACCAGGTGTCGCAATCTGCGACAGCGGAGCCGGACATGGCGCAGCATCCCTCGCAACACCAACTCGGCCAGGCCCGCCGGGCCTTCTTCGAACGCGGCGGCGCGCCGGTCGGGCAGGTGCCCGACACCATCCTGCAGTCGTGGCAGCGCTGCCAGCGCCTGGGCCTGGCCGCGGACGCGAAACCGGCGATCGAACCGCTGGAAGCCTCGCGCCTGCGCGCCCTGCGCGAGGCGCACGAGCGCCTGTGGCGGCTGGCACGCGCCGAGCTGGAAGGCCTGGCCGGCGACGCCGCGGCCACCGGCAGCATCGTGCTGCTCACCGACGAGGCCGGCTGGATCCTCGACGCCGAAGGCAGCCCGCGCTTCCTCGACAAGGCGGGCAGGGTGGCGCTGATGCCTGGCGCGTGCTGGAGCGAAACCCAGGTCGGCACCAATGCGATCGGCACCGCCATCGTCGAGAGCCGCTCGGTGGAAGTGCGCGGTGGCGAGCACTACTTCGCCCCGCACCAGATCCTCAGTTGCGCTGCGGTGCCGATCTTCGATCCATACGGCGCCCTGGCCGGCGTGCTCGACATCTCCGGCGACGCCAGCGTGCAGCACATGCATGCGCTGGCACTGGCGCGGATGGCGGTGGCCAACATCGAACACCGCTATTTCGACGACGGCATTCCCGGCTGCGAACTGCTGCGCGTGCATCACGACCCGGCGCTGCTCGGCACGGCGCGCGAAGCGCTGCTGGCGTTCCGAAACGGCCGCTTGGTGGCCGCCAACCAGGCCGGGTTGCGGCTGTTCGGGCTGGAGCGCCACGAGCTCGGCCGCGCGCCCTACGAAGCGCTGTTCGAGGAGCCGCTGTCGCGGCTGCGCCAGCAGGGCAGCGTGTTCGACCTGCAGGGGCGGGCGCTGCACGGACGCATCGACAGCCCGGCCGACGACCGCCCGCGGCGGCGCCCGCAGCAGGCGCCGATCACCGTGACCGCGTCATCGCGGCCTTCGGCGGCGGCAGCGTCCGACGCGCCGCTGTTCGATGCGGCACAGGAGCTGGCGCTGGAACGCGCGCGGCGCGTGCTCGACGCGCAACTGCCGGTGCTGGTGCAGGGCGAGACCGGCACCGGCAAGGAAGTGTTCGCGCGCGAGCTGCACCGGCGCAGCGCCCGCGCCGGGCGCCCGTTCGTGGCGGTCAATTGTGCGGCACTGCCGGAAGGGCTGATCGAGGCGGAACTGTTCGGCTACGAGGACGGCGCCTTCACCGGCGCGCGCAAGCACGGCAATCCGGGGCTGTTGCGCCAGGCCGATGGCGGCGTGCTGTTCCTGGACGAGATCGGCGACATGCCGCTGGCCCTGCAGCCGCGGCTGCTGCGCGTGCTGCAGGAACGCGAACTGTTGCCGCTGGGCGGCGGCAAGCCGGTGAAGCTGGATTTCGCCCTGGTCTGCGCCACCCACCGCGACCTGGACACGGCGATGGCCGAGCAGCGCTTCCGACCCGATCTGTACTACCGCATCGCCCACCACTGCGTGCAGATTCCGGCGCTGCGTGCGCATCCGGACCGACGCGCGCTCGTCGCCGAGCTGTGGGCGCGGCTGGGGCAGGGCAGGCGCCTGACCGAGACAGCCCTGGCGACGCTGGGCGCCTACGCGTGGCCGGGCAATCTGCGCCAGCTGGTGGCGTGCCTGCGCACCCTGGTGGCGTTGAGCGAAGCGGATGCGCTGGTCGATACCGACGCCTTGCCGGCCTACCTGCCCGGCGTGCACGCGGCGAAGCAGGGCGGTACCCACGTCGCACCGCCACCGCTGCCGTCCGCCGACCTCGACAGCCTGGCGCTGCAGGCCATGCGCCAGGCGCTGGACGCCTGCGCCGGCAACGTCTCGCAGGCCGCACGCCGGCTCGGCATCAGCCGCAGCACGCTGTACCGACGGCTGCAGCTGGGGACGCACTGAGATCGCGTTTCGCTGTCTCCGGCTGCGCCGCGCGATCGTCGACGGCGCACGTCTCGTAGGAGCGGCTTCAGCCGCGACGTGACCTGATCGGGCATGCCAGTCGCGGCTAAAAGGCGCTCCTACAGGACAACCGCGTTTCTTGCCGAGCCGCGACAGCCCCCGCAGAGCGCCGCGTCACGGTTGACCGTCGCTCTCACACCCAACGTGTCTTTCGGGCGGTACACATCGGCCCGCGACTGCCGCGTCCGAACACGGCGAGCAGTGCGCGGTGGGGCCGGCGATGCTCCAGGCTCCTTCGCCACCATGGAGCTTCACATGCAACGCTTGCACGGCAAGATCGCGCTCATCACCGGCGCCAGTTCCGGCATCGGCCACGCCGCCGCGCATCTGTTCGCACGCGAAGGCGCCTGCGTGGTGCTCGGCGCGCGCCGCGGCGCGCTGCTGCAGACGCTCGCCGCTGAGATCGAGGACGCCGGCGGCCAGGCCGCGTGGCTGGCCGGCGACGTCCGCGAGGAGGCCTATGCGCAGGCGTTGGTGGCGCTGGCGAACACGCGCTTCGGTGGCCTGGACATCGGCTTCAACAATGCCGGCACCCTGGGCACCTTGGTGCCGACCACGCAGCTGCAGGCGCAGGCCTGGCGCGACGCGCTGGATACCAATCTCAGCGGCGCATTCTTCGGCGCCAAGCATCAGATTCCGGCGATGCTGGCACGCGGCGGCGGATCGCTGATCTTCACCTCGACCTTCGTCGGCCACACCGTCGGCTTCCCGTGCACCGCCTCCTATGCCGCCAGCAAGGCCGGCCTGATCGGCCTGACCCAGGCGCTGGCAGCGGAGTTCGGACCGCAGGCGATCCGGGTCAACGCCTTGCTGCCCGGCGGCACGCACACACCGATGGCGGAGGCGATGAACGGCACGCCGGAAGCGCTGGCGCAGGTCGCGCAGCTGCATGCGCTCAAGCGCCTGGCGCAGCCGGACGAGCTGGCGCGGGCCGCACTGTTCCTGGCCTCGGACGAGGCCGCGTTCGTGACCGGCAGCGCGATGCTGGTCGACGGCGGCGTATCGATCATGCGCAGTTGATGCAGGCGGCGGTCGCGATGTCGCCGCGCCCGGACGCTGCATGGCGAGGCGCACGCTCGCCACCGCGGGCGATGCCCTGCCGCTGCCGGCGTCGCGACAGCAGCGGCGGGGCCTGCATCGCTCAGTCGTAGCTGTTGTTCATGCACGGTGAGCTGACTGGCGTCAGCACACTGAAGCTGCTGGCGTACAGCGCGATGATGCAGGTCCCCGGCGCATCGCTCTGCACGTAGTTGCATTGCTTGCTGTTGCGGCTACGCGAGCTGCCATCGCTCATCTGGAACGACAGGTTCCAGTAGTCGCTGGAGCCGGTCTGCGCCCGCAGCGGCACGGAGGCGATCGTACCGCCCGCCGGCAGCGACGCCGAAGCGGCCGGATCCATGTAGTTGCCGCAGGTGTGCTTGACGCTGACGTTGTTGATCGTCTGGCCGGTGCAATTGACCACCGTGAAGGTGCCTTGGTACGGCGTGGCGCTGACGCCTTCGGCCAGCGCGGGTTTGCTCTTGATGCCGGCGTTGTCGCGGCTGTCGTCGGATGTGCTCATGGTGCGTCTCCTGGAGGGGCGTAGCGGCCTGCGGGGGTGGCATTACGCTAGCGCCGCCGCGAAGAACGCCGCCAGCGTCCGCCGCCGGTTCGCGTAGACAGGTGCAGTGCGTTTGGTAGACGACTTGCCTGCGCGGCGCAGCGTGTAGACACGCGGCACCTGGCGTTCGCTCAAGCCAGGCGTGGCATCGCCTCCGATGATTCACACGAGGCCGCCAGGCGCCTTCTCCCGCAGTGCCGCTATCGCGTTCGCCTCGCACTGCATCTGCGCCTCGCACTTGCCATAGTTCGACAGGTGCAGATGCTGTTGGACGCATCGACCGCCATCGGCGTACAGCTGCGGCAGGCTGTCGCCGAGTGGTCGCCAGAACCAAGCAGGTGCGCAGCTGCCTCGCCACGCAGCCGCGAGCGAAAGCCTAGCCCGACCGGCAGGCGTTCGCGGCTAGTGCGGCAAGTCCCACTGCAAGCCGACCGTGTAGCTGCGGTCGGGGCCCGGCTCGTAGTAACGGCCATTGCCGTCGTTGACGATGACCGAGCCGATGTAGCGGCGATCGAACGCGTTGTCGATGCGCGCGAAGGTGCGCAGGGTGCCGTGCGCGGTCGGCCAGCGTCGCGCCGCTTCCAGGTTGAGCAGGGCGTAGCCGGGCGCGGCCTCGCTGGCCAGGTCGTTGACCACGGTGTCGCCGGCGGCCACGCCCTCCACCGCGAATTGCCAGGCGCGCGGCTGCCACTGCCAGCGCGCGAACAGTTGCTGTTGCGGCACGCCGGGCAGGCGCGTGCCGGCGGCCACCACCGCGGTCGGCGTCGCGCAGCCGCTGCTGGCGCAGGTCAGGTAGGCCTGGCGCACCGTCGCCTGCAGCCAGGTGTAGGCCACCTGCAGTTGCGCGCTGGCGCCCAGCGGCAGGGTCAGGCTGGTCTCGGCGCCCTGGCGGCGGGTGCGGCCGATGTTGCGGTAGGTGCTGCGGCCGTTGATGTTGCTGGCCACCGCCAGCTCGTCCTCGGTGGTGGCGCGGAACAGCGCCGCGTCCCAACTGGCACCGGCGGCGTTGCGCCACTTCGCGCCCAGTTCCAGGTTCTGGCTGCGCGCGGCGGCCAGGTCCAGCGCCAGGCCGGCGCCGCCGTCGCGGCGGTAGCCCAGTTCGTTGAAGGTCGGGGTCTCGAATCCGCGCCCGGCCGAGGCGTAGAGCCGCAGGTCGTCGGTGACGCGGAACACCAGCCCGGCCACCGGCGTGGTCGCCGCATAGTCGGTGCGGCCGCTGTCGTCGGGATTGCGGCCGACGATGTAGGCATCGTTCGAGCGGAACCGCACCTGGCTATGGCGCAGTCCGGCCAGCAGCGACCAGCGCTCGGCGAACTGCCACCAGGCCTGGGCGAACTGGTCCACATTCTCCACCCGGTCCTGCTGGTCGCGGCGCAGCCGGCCCTTCACCCCGAGCGTGCTGCCGACGAAGTTCTCGTAGCCGGTGCGGTGCTGTTGCTGGCGGTCGGCATTGGCGCCGACGGTGAACTGGAACGGGCGGCCGCCCAGTTCGCTCTGCCAGGCCCAGCGCGCGTCGAGGCCGCCGTAGTCGCCGTCCAGGTCGATCACGCCGCCGGCATTGAGCGGGTTGCTCTGCGCGCCCACCGGGACCGAGAGGTATTGGGTGACGTCGCGGCGCCCGGCGTAGCCCATCAGCCGCCAGGTCTGCTGGTCCACCTGCTGGGTGAAGATCGCGCCGGCCTGTACCTGGCGGGTGGACTTGCGGGTATCGAACTGGGCGGCGGCGGCGGTGGCCTGGCGCGGGTCGGCGGCGACCTGGGCCCGGCTCAGGCCGAGCGGATCCTGCGCGTCGGGTGCCTCCAGCGCGTTGAGCAGCAGGTCCAGGCGCCGCCCGGGCGCCAAATCGATGCCGATCTTGGCGTTGAAGGTGGTGCGCTGGGCGTGGCTGTGGTCGCGGTAGCCGTCGGTGCTGAAATGGGTGGCCGCCAGGTTGTAGTGGACGTCGCCCTGCTGGCCCAGCGCCTGCGCGCTGAGGGCGGCGGTGCCGTGGCTGCCGATCGCGCTGCGCAACCGCCACGGATCGTCCGGCTGGCCGTCGGCGCTCCACAGCTGCACCACGCCGCCGGAGGAGTTGCCGTACAGCGCCGAGAACGGCCCGCGCAGCACCTCGACGCGCTCGCTGCCGAACAGGTTGAAGTTGGACAGCTGGCCCTGGCCGTCCGGCATCGTCGCCGGGATGCCGTCCAGCAGCAGGCGCACGCCGCGCACGCCGAACGCCGAGCGCGCGCCGAAGCCACGGATCGACAGCTGGGTGTCCTGCGCGTAGTTCTGGCGGTCGCGCGCGAGCAGGCCGGGTATCCCGGCCAGGGCCTCGGAGGCCTGCACGCCGAGGCGGTCGCTGTCGCCCAGGCCGGTGGTGGTCAGCGACGCCGGCAGGTCGAAATCGGCCACGCCGCCGACGCGGGCGGCCTGGACCTGGAGCACTGGCAAGGTGGTGGCCGGATACCCGTCGGGAGCGGCGTGGACCAGGGGCGACAGCGCCAGGGCGCAGGCCCCGCAGAGCAGGGCGGAGGGCAGGGAAGATGACATGGCCCATCATCGCCCAACTGCCGCCCGGCCGCACCCGGCCAAGCGCGGCAGCGTTTGTTAGGATGAGGTGTTTGACCGCGCCGGCTCCGGTCCTTCCGGCCCCCACCTCCGCCACCGAACGAGTACCGCCGTGTCCTTCTTTGCAAACGTGGAACAGGTCCCAGGCGACCCGATCCTGGGCCTGACCGAGGCCTACAACGCCGACTCCCGCCCGACCAAGGTCAACTTGGGCGTGGGCATCTACTACGACGAAAACGGCCGCATCCCGCTGCTGCGCGCGGTGCAGCAGATCGAACAGCAACTGGCGCAGGACGCCAGGCCGCGCGGCTACCTGCCGATCGACGGCCTGCCGGCCTACGACCTGGCCACGCAGAAGCTGCTGTTCGGCGCCGAGTCGCCGCTGCTGGCCGCCGGCCGCGTCGCCACCTCGCAGACCATCGGCGGCAGCGGTGCGCTGCGCGTGGGCGCGGACCTGCTGAAGAAGCTGCTGTCCACCTCCACCATCGCCATCAGCAACCCGAGCTGGGAGAACCACCGCGCGGTGTTCGGTGCCGCCGGCTTCGACGTGGTCGAGTACACCTACTTCGATCCGGCCAGCCACGGCCTGAACTTCGACGGCATGCTCGCCGACCTGCGCCAGCTCGCCCCCGGCAGCGTGGTGCTGCTGCACGCGTGCTGCCACAACCCGACCGGCGCCGACCTGAGCAAGGCGCAGTGGCGCACCGTGGCCGAGCTGCTGAAGGAACGCAACCTGTTCCCGTTCGTGGACATCGCCTACCAGGGCTTCGACAAGGGCATCGACGCCGACGCCTACGCGGTGCGCCTGCTGGCCGAGGTCGGCATCGACAACTACGTGGTCGCCAGTTCCTACTCCAAGTCGTTCTCGCTGTACGGCGAGCGCGTCGGCGCGCTGTCGGTGGTCTCGGCCAATGCCGCCGAGAGCAAGGCGGTGCAGTCGCAGGTCAAGCGCATCATCCGCACCATCTACTCCAGCCCGTCCACGCACGGCGCCGCGCTGGTCGCCGGGGTGCTCAACAGCCCGGAGCTGCGCGCGATGTGGGAGCAGGAGCTGACCGAGATGCGCGAGCGCATCCACGCCCTGCGCGCCGGCATGGTGCAGAAGCTGGCCGCCCTCGGCGCGCCGGAGTTCGGCTTCATCCAGCAGCAGGCCGGCATGTTCTCCTACTCGGGCCTGAGCAAGGCGCAGGTGGACCGGCTGCGCGAGGAGTTCGGCATCTACGCGGTCGGCACCGGCCGCATCTGCGTGGCCGCGCTGAGCCAGAAGAACCTGGACTACGTGACCCAGGCCGTGGCGACCGTGCACAAGGGCTGAGCCCCACGGTCCCGCATCGAGCCGGAAGCGCCTGCGCTTCCGGCTTTTTTTGCGCCTGCATGGCGGCCGTGTCGGCCCGCGCCGGCATGGTCGCGGAACACCGTTGATCGAAATCTGCGGCGCAACCCGCGACAATGGCGGCCCCCTTCTCACGCAAGGCCGTCCTGCCCATGTCGCGAACGTCGCTGACCCGCTTCCTGATCGAAGAACAGCATGCCGGGCGTATCGGCCCGGAGCTGCGCCAGCTCATCACGATCGTGTCCCGCGCCTGCAAGCGCATCTCCATCGCGGTCAGCAAGGGCGCCCTCGGCGGCGTGCTCGGCGACGCCGGCACCGGCAACGTGCAGGGCGAAGCGCAGAAGAAGCTGGACGTGCTCAGCAACGACATCCTGCTCGAAGCCAACGCCTGGGGCGGCCACCTCGCCGCCTGCGCCTCCGAAGAGATGGACCACTGCCAGCCGGTGCCCGACAAGTACCCCAGCGGCGATTTCCTGCTGCTGTTCGATCCGCTGGACGGCAGCTCCAACATCGACGTCAACGTCTCGGTCGGCACCATCTTCTCGGTGCTGCGCGCACCGCCCGGCACCGACAAGCCCGGCGACGAACACTTCCTGCAGCCGGGTACCGCGCAGGTCGCCGCCGGCTACTGCATCTACGGCCCCAGCACGATGCTGGTGCTGACCCTGGGCCACGGCACCCACGCCTTCACCCTGGAGCGCGAGGAGGGCAGCTTCCTGCTGACACAGGCCGACATGCGCATCCCCGAGGACACCGCCGAGTTCGCGATCAACATGTCCAACCAACGCCATTGGGAAGCGCCGATGCAGCAGTACGTGGCCGACCTGCTGGCCGGCAGCGAAGGCGTGCGCGGCAAGAACTTCAACATGCGCTGGATCGCCAGCATGGTCGCCGACGTGCACCGCATCCTCACCCGCGGCGGCATCTTCATCTACCCGTGGGACAAGAAGGATCCGGGCAAGGCCGGCAAGCTGCGGCTGATGTACGAAGCCAACCCGATGGGCATGCTGGTGGAGCAGGCCGGCGGCGCCGCCAGCACCGGCCGCGCACGCATCCTTGGCCTGCAGCCGGAACAGCTGCACCAGCGCGTGCCGGTGTTCCTGGGCTCGAAGAACGAAGTGGCCGAGGCGGTGCGGTATCACCTGGAGCACGACAGCCGCCACGGCTGAGCGCGGTGGCACGGCAGCCGCGCGTCCGGGGCCCTGGACGATGGCGGCTGTCGCCAGCGCTGCCGTATCCTTGGTGCCGCATCGCCGGCATGGTCGCGGTGGGTACAAGGGGGAGGCCGCTACAGGCGGCGCATTGCGATTGGGCGGGATCGTCCTGTAGCGGCGCCGTCGCTTTGGGGCGGTCTTGACGCGATGGTGTGCGCTCACTGCCACGGCGCCGATGGCGGCAGAAAACTCAAACAGGGGAAATGCAATGAAACATGTCTTCGGGCTGTTGCTGCTGCTCGTCTCGGGTGTGGCCTGTGCCGACACCACGCAGCAGGGGAAGATCACCCGCGTCGTGGTCGAATCCAACTACGCTTCGGTCTGGCTGGAGAACCAGCCGACCAACAACGAGTGCGCGTCCGATGGGCGCTGGGTGATCGATTTTTCCGCGGACGCCATCGCCAAGGAAAAGTATTCGGCCATCCTCTCCGCCGCCACGTCCAGGACCCAGGTCGTGCTGCAGTACACGACCAGCGAGGGCTGTGGCGGTTTCGGCGCGAAGAAGATCCACTACGTCGATCTGCTGTACTGATCCCCGACGCTTGCCGCGCCCCTGGCCGGGCGCGCGGCGATGCGGCAGGATGCGCCGATCGAGACGAACAGGGAGGTTCCGATGCGCTGGTGCCTGATGCTGGTGGCGATGATGTCGAGCGGAACGCTGTCGGCTGCCGAACCCTTTCGCATGCAGAACCTCATGCTGCTGCAGCCCGAATCGGTGATGCGCGATCGCGCCGAGAGCGTCGAAGACCTGGCGGCATATGTGAAAGCGCTGAATGCCACGGCGTCGCGCGAACTGGCGCCGGTCGCCACGCCCCGACCGGCCGCCGGCTTCGTGGCCGTGGCGGTCCGCCCAGGCGGCCGGTCCCGGGTCTGGCTGGATGTGACACCTGCACTGCCCGATGCGCTGGCGAACACGCTGGTCACCGCCCTGGAGCGGGTACCGCCATTCGAGGCCAAGGGCGGTGTGGTGGTGTTCGCGCTCAACGTCACGCTGTGGGACGCGCCGCCGACCCAGCGCCAAGGTCCTTCGCCAGCGGCCTGGCAGCGTGCTGCGGAAGGCGAACAGTCGCCGATCGAAATCGGCGACCTGGTCGATCGGGTCTGGCCAGCGAGTGCGGCGCACTGAGGCACGGGAGCGGCGCTCGTCATGACCCACGACCGTGCGTCCGCTGCGACACCGCTCCTTTGCGCCGCTGGCGACGTGCCGGCGGTTGCCTAACGCCCTGGCTGCGGTAGGGTAGCGGCGTCCGGCGACAGCAGAGCGCGTTGACCGCCGGCGGTCGTCGCATGCACTTGGTCGTCCCGGGCGGGAGGAACCCATGAACCAGACCCTCGTCGTGCTGTTCTTCTTCGCCACCGCGCCGGTCGCGCTGATGCCCACCGTCATCGCGCTGTTCACCCGCCACCGCTGGCGGCGGCGGATCGTGCTGGTCAACCTGGCGCTGTGGACGCTGCTGTTCTTCGCCGCCCGCAGCTTCACCCTGTACAACTCCAGCCGCTTCGAGCTGCCGACCCTGCTGGCGCTGGCGGTGTGGCTGGCGCTGCTGGGCATCGCGATCCGCGGCACGCCCGGGTCATCCAGGCGCTCCTAGCCACCGACAACGCACGCACGCCAGTTCGGTGCGCGATGGGCGATCGCGGCGGCGGATCGCTATCGACACATGCCTGATCCCGACGCGCTCGGTGCGCGTTTGCGGTGCCGCAGCGCTCACGACCCTTGCACGCCATCGCGACGTCAGGCCCATCGCGCCCGATCCACAGTGAGGTTTTACTGACGGAGTCGGACAATGTCCCTGCGCGCCTTCGGCCTGAACTGCTCGCTCAAGCGCGGCACTGCGCCCTCGTCCACCCAGCGCCTGCTGGATCAGATCCTGCAGGCACTGGCCGCTCACGGCGTGCAGGGCGATTCGGCGCGTGTGGCCGACTTCGACGTGCGCCCCGGCGTACGTGCCGACGAAGGCGACGGCGATGCCTGGCCGCAGCTGCGCCAGCGCGTGCTGGACGCAGACATCTTCGTGCTGGCCACGCCGATCTGGGTCGGTCATCCCTCGAGCCTGGCGCAGCGCGTGCTGGAGCGCATGGATGCGTTCCTCGGCGAAATCGGCGACGACGGCGTGTATCCGACCTTCAACCGCGTGGCCATGGTCGCGGTGGTGGGCAACGAGGATGGCGCGCACAAGGTCAGCGCCGATCTCTACCAGGGGCTGACCGACTTCGGTTTCAGCGTCGCCGCCGGCAGCCCGCCGTACTGGGTCGGCGAGGCGATGGGCAGCACCGACTACCAGGACCTGAAACAGACGCCGAAGGTGCTGGCCGACACCATCAAGACCGCCGCCAGCAACGCCGCGCACCTGGCGCGCCTGCTCAAGGCCAATCCGTACCCGCCGCCGCTGGCCTGAGCGTTCCGCCGCGTCGGAGCGCCAGTGGCACGGAGCCGCCGTGCCGCGGCTGCAACCCTGCGAAATCGCTGGTAAGGTCGCGCGATGTCCGACCTGCATCCCGATTTCATCGAAGTGTTCGATGGCGCCATGTCCCGCGAGGACTGCGCCGCCATCCTGCGCCGCCTGCGCGGCAGCACCCAGTTGCGGCCCGGCGAGGTCGGCAGCGGCGTATTCCCCGAGCTCAAGCGCAGCCGCGACCTGCGCATCAGCGGCCTGGAGCCATGGCGCGACGTGGAACAGCGGCTGCAGCAGGCCGTGTTCGGCGGGCTGCTCGGCTACCTGCGCAAGTACCCGCAGACGCTGATCTCGCCGCTGATGCTGCAGGTGCCCGGCGCCGACGGCCAGCCGCACCGGCTCGGCGCCGACGACTTCGCCCTGCTCGACGACGCCGCGCTGTCCAACCTGGCGCGCACCTGCCTGCGCCCGGGCGCGATCAACCTGCAGTGGTACGAAGCGGGCGAGGGCGGCTATCCGTACTGGCACTGCGAACTGTACCCGCGCGATCCGAGTGCCGAGACCCTGCACCGGCACCTGCTGTGGACCCTGTACCTCAACGACGATTTCGACGAGGGCGAGACCGAGTTCCTGTTCCAGCAGCGCAAGATCGTCCCGCGCGCCGGCAGCCTGCTGATCGCCCCTACCGCCTTCACCCACACCCACCGCGGCAACCGCCCGCAACGCGGCGACAAGTTCATCGCGACGAGCTGGATCCTGTTTCAGTCGGCGCAGGCGTTGTACGGCCGGGAGTAGGGATTGGGGATTCGTAATGGGGCAGGGATTCGGAATTCGGAATTCGGGATTGGGGATTCGCAAGAGCGGCGCAACGGCGGCCTGACGCAGCCACTGCAAACCAGCTGCCAAGAAAGCCGCTTTTACGAATCCCGAATCCCCAATCCCGAATCCCCGCTCAAAACAACACGCCCTGCGGCGACGGCGGGCGCGGCGGCAGCGGTTTGACGAAGTGGCTGCAGTCCAGGCGCCGGCGCGGGGACTCGGCATAGCCCAGCCGCTTGTGCGCCAGCGCGAAGCGCCGCGACAGCAGGTCGGCGTAGACCCCTTCGCCGCGCATCCGCTTGCCGAAGGTGCTGTCGTAGTCCTTGCCGCCGCGCAACTGCTGCACCGTGCTCATCACGTGCGCAGCGCGGTCGGGATGGTGCGCCTGCAGCCAGTCGCGGAACAACGGCGCCACCTCGTGCGGCAGGCGCAGCAGCACGTAGCCGGCAGACTCGGCGCCGGACTCGCGGGCCGCCTCCAGCACCGCCTCCAGCGCGTGGTCGTTGATCCATGGGATCACCGGCGCCACCATCACCCCGACCGGCACGCCGGCCTCGTGCAGGGTCCGCATCGCCCGCAGCCGCGCGTGCGGCGCCGAGGCGCGCGGCTCCAGCTTGGCCGACAGCCGCGGGTCCAGCGAGGTCACCGAGAAGTGCACGCTGACCAGGTTGTCGCGGGCCAGCGGCGCCAGCAGGTCCAGGTCGCGCTCGACCAGCGCGTTCTTGGTGATCAGCGAGAACGGGTGGCGGGTCTCGGCGAAGACCTCGATCAGGCGGCGGGTCAGCTGCAGCTTGCGCTCGATCGGCTGGTAGGCGTCGGTGTTGATGCCCAGCGCGATCGGGCTGGGCACGTAGCCGGGCTTGGCCAGTTCGCGGCGCAGCAGCTCCGGGGCATTGGTCTTGGCGAACAGGCGCGTTTCGAAATCCAGCCCCGGCGACAGGTTCAGATAGGCGTGGCTGGGGCGGGCGAAACAGTAGCTGCAGCCGTGCTCGCAGCCGCGGTACGGGTTCACCGATTGCGCGAATCCCACGTCCGGCGACTGGTTGCGGCTGATGATGCTGCGTGCGGTCTCCTCGCTCACCTGCGTGCGCAGGCGCGGGGCGGCGAATTCCTCGCTGTCGTCGGGGTGCCAGCCGTCGTCCTCGGCCTGGCTGACGGTCCGTTCGAAGCGGCCCGGCAGGTGGCTGCCGGCGCCGCGGCCCTTGATGGCGGTGCTCATCGGCATAGGCTACGCGGCCACCGTCTCGGCGGATGCGACTGCACCGACGGCGGCGCTGAATCTTTCAGGCCACGCAGTCAGCGTGGCTCACCTCCGCCCGTTGCCCACGGCGGCGCAGCAGATCGACGTTCCACGGCGGGCCGGCGGCCTGTCGCTCTTCGGCGATGACGCTGATATTCGCCGAACCGGGCCCTCGTCACGGGCGCACGCGAACGCCGTCGCCTTGGCGTCACTCGGTTGCCGCGAACGCCTGCTGTCATGCACCCGTAGTGCAGCGCAGGTTCGCAGAGCGGATGGCTGCCAGCGCGCCAGACAGCAAACCCACGCGATCCGGGCGGTCGCCGCGGTGCCGGGCCGGCACCGCCTTCGCCGCAAGCTCCGCGTCACCCTCTAGAATCCGCCGATGCTCGTGATCGCGACTCTGCAGAATACCTGGGACCGGCTGACCGGTATTCCGCATATCGGCGCCTACCTGACCGCCGCCTACCTGCTCTACATCCTGTGGCTGAGCGGCTGGATCGTGCTGCAGAAGCGCGAGCCGGCGGCGACGCTGAGCTGGGTGCTGTCGCTGGCCGCCTTGCCCTACCTGGGCTTCGTCATCTACTACCTGCTCGGCCCGCAGAAGGTGAAACGGCAGCGCCTGCGCCGCGGCCGCTCGCGCTCGGGCATGGAACACTACAGCAGCGTGTGCCCACCCGACGCCGACTGCACCGAGCTGGCCAAGATCGCCCAGGCCACCACCGGCCTGGCACCGAGCTCGGCCACCGCGGTGCAGTGGCTGGTCGACGGCGCGGCGACCTATGAGGCGATCCTGCGCGACATCGGCGCCGCGCAGCACCACGTGCACCTGGAGTACTACATCTTCAATCCCGACCGCACCGGCACGCGCATCCGCGACGCACTGGTCGAGCGCGCCCGCGCCGGCGTGCGGGTGCGGCTGCTGCTGGATGCGGTCGGCTCCTCGCAGGTGCGCAAGCGCTTCCTGCGGCCGCTGCTGGAGGCCGGCGCCGAGGTGGCCTGGTTCCATCCCACCCAGTTGCTGCGGCCGTTCAAGTTCAAGCGGCCCTGGGTCAACCTGCGTACCCACCGCAAGATCGTGGTGATCGACGGCCGCATCGCCTTCACCGGCGGCATCAACGTCACCGACGAGGAGAACGAGGCGCTGCGCGCCGACGCCTACCGCGACCTGCACCTGCGCTGCGAGGGCCACGTGGTGCGCAGCCTGCAACTGGTGTTCGTGGAGGACTGGCTGTACGCCACCCGCCAGGGCCGCGACGCCTTCGACATGGCGCGGATCTGGCCCAGCGACATGCCCAGCCGCGACGCCGGCAGCATCCAGGCGCAGGTGCTGGTGTCGGGGCCGGATTCGTCGTGGGAAAGCATCCATCGCCTGCAGGTGGCGGCGATCTACGAGGCGCAGCGGCGGGTGTGGCTGGTCACGCCGTACTTCGTGCCGGGCGAGGCCGCGCGCATGGCGCTGACCTCGGCGGCGCTGGGTGGCCTGGACGTGCGCCTGCTGGTGCCCAAGCGCAGCGACTCGCGGCTGGTGACCTTGGCCGCGCGCTCGTACTTCGACGAGCTGCTGCAGGCCGGCGTGCGGATCTACGAGTACGGCCCGCGCATGCTGCACACCAAGGCGCTGATCACCGACGAGGACCTGTGCCTGGTCGGCAGCGCCAACTTCGACAACCGCAGTTTCCGGCTCAATTTCGAGGTCGCCACGCTGTTCCGCGACCGTGGGCTGACCCGGCAGCTGGCCGAGCTGCTGGAAGGGGAGATGGCCGACGCGGTGCGCGTGCGCGACGACCGCAAGCGCTCGCTGTGGCGCTACCGGCTGCCGGAGGCGGTGGCGCGGCTGACCTCGCCGCTGCTGTAGCGGCGGGCGCCACGGCACCCCGGCGCCCGAATCACCGCGCGCCGGCCGCGGTGCCACGTGGAACCGGCACGCCCGGCGGCGCTACACTGCGCCATCCTTGGGGAGATCGTCATGTACTGGCTCTTTCTGCCGCTCGCACTGGGTGCTTTCGTTCTGGCGTTCACGACGCCGCACATGTGGTTGCTGGTGGTGAGCCTGCTGGCCGCGCTGGCGTTCCTGCTGGCCTGGGCGCGCGGCTGGTACGTGGCCAAGATCGGCGACGCCAGCCAGCGCGACGCGATGCCGATGATCGACCCGGCCGAATTGCGCCGCCTGCGCGAGCAGGCCGAGGCGCGCCGCGCCGCGGCCGCCGCCAGCGACGACGCCACGGCGCCGTAAGCGGCGCACCGGCGATGACCAAGCTCAGCGTCAACGTCAACAAGATCGCAGTGCTGCGCAACTCGCGTGGCGGCGACCTGCCCAGCGTGCTCGAGGCGGCACGCGCCTGCCTGGACGCCGGCGCGCACGGCATCACCGTGCACCCGCGCCCGGACCGGCGCCACATCCATGCCGAAGACGTGCTGGCGCTGGCCGAACTGACCCGCGAGCGCGGCGTCGAATTCAACATCGAGGGCAACCCGTTCGCGCCGCCGCGTCCCGGCTATCCGGGGCTGATCGCCCTGTGCGCGCAGACCCGCCCGGCGCAGGCCACCCTGGTACCCGACGGCGACGGCCAGCTCACCTCCGACCATGGCTTCGACTTCGGCCGCGACAGCGACCGCCTGCGCCCGCTGATCGCCGAACTGAAGGCCCTGGGCTGCCGGGTCAGCCTGTTCGTCGATGCCGACAACCCCGACCTGGCGGTGGCGGCCGAACTGGGCGCCGACCGCATCGAGCTGTACACCGGTCCCTATGCCGCCGCGTGGGAAGAGGGCGACAGTGCGGCGGCCGCGCCGTTCGCCGCGGCCGCACGTCGCGCGCAGGCCGCCGGGCTGGGCGTCAACGCCGGCCACGATCTGGCCCAGGCCAACCTTGGCGCGTTCCTGGCGACAGTCCCGGACGTGCTGGAAGTGTCGATCGGCCACGCGCTGATCGGCGAGGCGCTGTACGCCGGGCTCGACGCCACGGTGAAGGCGTATCTGGCGGTGCTGGCCGGGGCACGCTGAGCGAGGCCGACAACGCGGCCTGGCTCCCTGGAACTTGCCCGCGTCGCGAGCGCAGCGATCGCGTGCGGCAAGGCCGTCGCGATCGGCGCAATGCGATCGACCTGGGCGTTCGCTGTCTCCCGCAAGCGGGACCGCGCGGCTTCCCGGCGTGGGCGACGCCACCGGCAACGGTGGCGTCGCGCCGCAGGCCGCCTGTTACTGCACGAAGCCGATGCGCTGGACGTCGGCGTTCTTGGCCGCGGCCAGCACCTTGGCCATGGCCTCGTAGTCGGCATCCGGACTGGCGTCGACACGCAGTTCGGGCGGGTTGTCGCTGGCCTGCGCCATCGCCTCCTGCAGCCGCGGCTGCAGATCGCGAAAGGACAGCGGCGCCGCGTTCCAGAACAACTGGCCACTGGCGTCCAGGCGCAACTGGATTGGCTCAGGGGGCGGCAACAGGCGTAGCGGCGCGTGGGTCCGCTGCGGCAGGTCCATGGTGATCGTCCGCGTCAGCATCGGCGCGGTGACGATGAAGATGATCAACAGCACCAGCATCACATCGACCAGCGGAGTGACATTGATCTCCGCCAGCGGTCCCCGATTCCCTGCAGCACTGAACGCCATGGCCAGCCTCCTGTGGGTGTGGTGTCGCGTCACCAGCCTACACCCGTGTTGCGGCGGTGCGCGAGGGGGCGACAGGCGGACGTGCTTCGGTTTGGCACGGAGGAACGTCCAGTCGCTCAGGTCGGGTGGGGGGCGAACGCGCGGGGCCTCCAGCGAGGCTGGACGGCACGTCACGCCACACGCCAGGCCGACGGCGGACATTGTCGGGCAGGGCAGCCAGCGTGCGCGCATAAAAAAACGCCACCGTTGCCGGTGGCGTTTGCAGTCGCGTCATGACTGAGGTGTTGCGGTGAAGCGAATTGCGGTGAAGCTTATTGCTGCACGAAGCCGATCTTCTTCATGTCCGAGTTCTTGGCGGCGGCCAGCACCTTGGCCATCACTTCGTACTCGGAATCCGGATTGGCATCGATGCGCAGTTCCGGCTGGTTGGTCGGATCGCGCTGTACTTCGTTTTCCATCATCTGCGGGAGCGCAGTCACCGCCACCGGACTGTTGTTCCAGAACACCTGGTTCGACGCATCGATCCGCAGATCGATCGGCGGCGGCGGATCGCGCAACTGCGGCGGCGGGTTGATGACCCGCTGCGGCAGATCCACGTCGATCGGATACGTCATGATCGGCGCGGTCACGATGAAGATGATCAACAGCACCAGCATCACGTCGACCAGCGGCGTGACGTTGATGTCGGCCATGGGACCACGGCCGCCTCCTGAGCTGAACGCCATGGCTCAGTTCCCCTTCTCTTTGGTCGCAACGAAGCCGACGTCCAGCATGCCCTGACTCTGCGCGATCTTGGTGATCTCGTTGATCGTGCGCATCTTGGTGGTGCGGTCGCCACGCAGGTTGAGCGGCGGCTGCGGGGTCTGCTGTGCGGCGGTCGAGAAGCGCGATTCCAGGGCTTCCTTGGAAATCGGCTCATCGTTCCAGTACAGCGACCCGTCCTCCTTGACCGCCAGGGTGATCGGATTCGAACGCTTGTCGTCCTTGTCCGGATCCTGCTTCAAGTTGGCTTGGGGCAGTTCCACCTTGACCTTGTGGGACATCAGCGGTGCCGTGATGATGAAGATGATCAGCAGCACCAGCATCACGTCCACGAGGGGCGTGACGTTGATGTCGGCCATGGGGCCGCCGCTGTTACCACTACTGAAAGCCATAACGGGCTCCGTTAACGTTGCGTGGACGACTTAGCCGGGATCAGCGAACGCGCGAACCGGTGGCGAAGAAGTCGTGCAGGTCGTGAGCGAAGGTGTCGAACTTGGCGATCACCGAGCTGTTGACCTTGCTGAAGAAGTTGAAGGCGAACACGGCCGGGATCGCGACGAACAGACCGATCGCGGTCATGATCAGCGCTTCACCGACCGGGCCGGCCACGGCGTCGATCGAGGCGGAGCCGGTGGCACCGATCTTGATCAGCGCACCGTAGATGCCCCACACCGTACCCAGCAGACCGACGAACGGCGCGGTCGCACCGACGGTCGCCAGCAGGGTCATGCCCGACTGCAGCTTGGTGCTTTCGCGGGTCACGGCCTGACGCAGGGCGCGGTCGACGAACTCCGAACGGCTCAGGGTCTCGCCCAGGCCGGTGCCGGTGCCGGCTTCGGCGCGCTGGTGGTGCGCGGCGGCTTGCGCAGCGTCCAGGGCGATCTTCGAGAACGGCTCGGAGGCCGGCTGCTCTTCCATCGCACGGATGGCGTCCTGGGCGTTCGGGGTATCCCAGAACAGGCTGGTGACGCGGTCGGCCTGGCTCTTCAGGCGGGTGGCGCGGAAGATGTTGATGATCGTCCAGTACCAGGACGAGGCGGACATGATGATCAGGGTGATGAGCACCACCCAGGAGACGGCGAAGTCACCCGGCTTGGAGGTCATTTCGGTGATCAGGTGCTCGAAGCCCATCTGCGACAGGGCGTTCGATGCGTTGTTGCCCCCCGCAGCAGCGGCGATGAAAATTTCCTGCAGCATGACGCTTACCTTTGTTGTGTGTGGTGGTGATGAGGGTGGTGCAAAGAGTAGACAGGGTTTGCGGACCGGCGGTGCGCCGGTCCGCGCAACCTTTGTATCAGTTCAGCGCGAAGTTGACCGGGACGCGGACGCGGCCGGCGGTCTTCTGTCCATTGACGACAGCGGCATTGAACCGCCACTTGCGCGCTGCTTCCATGGCGGCGCGGTCCAGGTCGCGGTTGCGGCTGGATTTCTCGACGGCAACGTTCGTGACGTTACCACTGGCATCGACATCGATGATCAGGATCACCTCGCCCTGCGCGCCCGACCGGAATGCAGCCGGCGGGTACTTCGGCGGGTTCATGTTCTTCGACGAAATATCGACGCTAGCGCTGATGTCGGAGGGTGCGGCCGGCGGCGCGGGCGGCGACGGCGGGGTGGCCACGTCGTTCGGGCGCGGCTCCGGCACGTCGATCACCGGGGCTTCCGGCGGCGGCGGCAGCGGGGTCGGCTTCGGCGGCGCGAGGTTCTTCACCGGCGGCGGCGGAGTTTCCGGCGGCTTCGGCGGCGGCGGCGGCGGCGGGGGAGGCGGCGGCGGTGCGTCCACCAGGGTGACCATGATGTTGCGTTCCTTCTCCGCCACCGCCTTGGGCGCAACGGCCGGAATCAGCAGCAACATCAGCGCTGCAAGGTGCAGCGCGATTACGAAGGCAATACCGATGATGCGCGGCCAGCTGAGGCCGGAGGCGTCATCTTTGTCGTACTGCCGATGGATGACCAGTTGTTCCGTCATGCGCCAATGACTCGATTAAAGGGGGGCGGATTCCGCTGTGGAGCGGAACCCAAGTTCACGCGGGGATGACACCGCAGGAACCTCCAAGCTTATACCAATCCCTGTTACCTGCACTACTTTCAGCACTGGTCATCGGGGGCTTTTTTTGCGTGCTACTTCAGGTTGATGATCTTCTTGGCGTCTTCCGGCTTTTTGACGCCCTTGGCCAGTGCCTGCTGCGCGGCCTGCTTGGCCTCGGCAACGCGGCCTTCCGAATGCAGCACCTTGGCCAGGTTCAGATAGGTTTCGCCGTCCTTGGACATCGGCGCCGCCTTCTGCCAGTTCTCGATCGCCTGCGGCAGCTGGTCGGTGTAGTAGTACGACTGCGCCAGCGCCAGGTAGGTCTGGTAGTCCGGCTTCAGAATGCCCTTCTGCATACCTTCGTTGATGACCGCGATGACGTCCTTTTCGTGGCCGTCGGTGTTGGCGTAGATCGAGTACAGCTGCTTGTATTCCTTCTCGTCAGTCAGCTGACCGGAAGTACGCAGCTTGTCCATCACCGCCGCGGCCTTGTCCATCTGGTCGGCCTGCATGTACATGCTGGCCAGGTTGAGCTGGGCCTTCTTGTCGTTGGGCGACTTGGCGGCCAGTGCCTCGGCGGCCTTGACCGCTTCACCGGTCTGGCCGGCTTCGGCGTAGGACGCCATCAGCAGCTGGTTCCAGCTGTCCTTCGGCTCCGGCGACGCGGCGATCGCCTGCTTCAGCGCCGGGATCGCTTCCTGGTAGCGCTGCGCCTGGTACAGGGCCTGGCCCTTGAGGATCAGGTCTTCCGGGCGGGTGGACTTGGTTTCGGCGAGGAACTTGTCGAGGGTGGCCAGGCCTTCGGCGGTCTGCTCGTCCTGCAGCTGCAGCTGCGCCAGCATCAGCATCGACTGGTAGTGCCCGTTGTTGTCCAGGCCGTTGAACTGGATCGCCTGCTTCAGATAGGCCTGCGCGGCCTTGCTGTCGTCGAGGTTGTAGGCGGCCTGCGCGGCCAGCTGCGCGGCGACCGACTTGTCGTACTCGTTGGCACCGCTGTTGGCCAGGATCTCATCGGCCTGGGCGCGCACCGACGCGTAGTCCTCGCCCTTGTTGTAGGTGTCGATCAGCTTCTGCAGCTTGCTGCCGAGCTTGGACGACGGCTTGCCGGTCGGCTCCTTGCGCTCGGCATTGGGGAACAGCACCGCGGCCTTCTCGTTCTTCGCATTGCGCGAGGAGCGGTGGTCGGTGCGATCGCTCTGCGCAGCGGCATCGGTCACCACCGCGCCACCGAGGGCGGCGGCGATCACCAGGGACAACAACGCTTGCTTGCGAATGCGGAATTTCATGGGTCACCTCGGTGGAAACCGCCCGGAGCGGCACGGAAGACGGAGCGGCCATTCCTCGGCCGAGCCAGCAAACCTATCAGAAACCTGTACGCCGTGAAAACGTTTTTGGATGCGTTTTCTGTGACAGTGCCGACGACGGGCACAGGGACGACGAACGACTCAGCCGCACTTGGGCGTCCTGCCGGCGCTGCGCGCCTGCGCATACACCGGTTCCAGCGCGGCGACGTCGCGCTGCAGCTCGCCGATGCGGGCACTGGGATCGGGGTGGGTGGACAGCCATTGCGGCGGACGTTCGCCACCGGCGGCCATCATGTTCTTCCACAGATCCACCGCCTGCGCGGGGTCGAATCCGGCCTGCGCCATCAGGCGCTGGCCGACGACATCCGCTTCGGTTTCCTGCTGGCGCGAACCGGGCAGCAGGAACAGGGTCTGCGCGGTCATGCCGCCGACCTGGCCGACGGTGTCGGCCGCGCCCTGGCCGTAGCGGGCACCGGCCAACGCGCCGATCACGCTCAGCCCTGCCTGCGCACCGAGCTGGCGGGTGATGCGTTCTTCGTGATGACGCGAGATGACGTGGCCGATCTCGTGGCCGAGCACGGCGGCGAGCTGGTCCTGGTTCTTGGCCACGCTGAAGATGCCGCTGTTGACCCCGACCTTGCCGCCGGGCAGGGCGAACGCGTTGGGTTCCTTGTCGTTGAACAGCGCGGTTTCCCAGCCGGTGCCGCGCCATTGCTCGGGCAGCTGCGCGACCAGCGTGTTGACCACGCAGCGCACGTAGGCATTGCGCTTGGGATCGGTGTCCAGCTGTTCCTTGGCCTTGGCTTCGGCGAAGGCCTGCGCGCCCATCTGGTCGAGTTGTTGTTGCGAGATGCCGCCCACGACCTGGGTGCGCCCGGTTGGCGATGTCGTCGTCGCGCACGCTGCCAGCAGCATCGCGAGCGATGCGCCAAGTACCACTTGCTTCATACGGTCCCCCCTCCTAACACGCGTCGCAGTGTGGGGGGCCGCGTCTTAACATTTCGTCAAACAAACCTTCAGGTTGCGCCAAACCAGTAGAGTCCGGCGACCGCGATGGCGTTGTTGAGCCCATGCGCGGCGATCGGCGCCCACAGGGTGCCGGTACGTTTGTACAGCCAGGCGAACGCGGCGCCCATGCCGCCATAGACCAGCCACAGCTGCGCGGTCTCGGCCAGCCCGTTGCCGGTGGTCCCGGGCACCTCGTGCACCAGGGCGAAGGCGGCACCGCTGAGCAGCATGCCCAGCCGCGGCCGGCCCGCATCCCACAGCCGCCCGAACAGCACGCGGCGGAACAGCAGTTCCTCGTAGGCCGGCGCGATCACAATCGCGAACACGCACAGGAACAGCGGCATCTGCGCCATCGCGTCCTGCATCAGCGGCAGGTTGGTCGGCACCGGCTTGATGCCGATCTGCGCCGCCAGCGCGGAGATCGCCGCGCTGCCGACGAACACCCCGACCGCGACCAGCAGCACCCAGCCCCAGGTCGAGGGTGTGCGCGCCGCCTGCCACGAGGCGCGGCGCTCGGCGGCGCTGGCCGGGCGCCGCAGGAAGTACAGCAGCAGCGCCGCGGACAGGGTGCTGACCAAGGCGATCAGCAACTGCGCCAGCGCCCCCGGCTGGCCGACCTGCTGCGCGACCAGCGCGGCCAGGCGATCGGCAGGCACGCCCTGCGCCTTCAGCTCCATCGCCAGCTGGAAGCCGCGGATCACGCCCCAGATCAGGCCGCACAGCACGCTCACCGCCAGCAGCACCACCGCCGCCAGCAGCACGTCGAGGAAGAAACCGAGGATCGGCCGGCGCGGGCGGGCCGGCGGCGCGGAAGGCAACGGCAGCGGGGTGGCGGGCAACGGCGGTGCGGTCATCGCGATCCTGTGCGGAAGCGGGCGGAAGGCACAGCGGGACGCCCGCCCCGGCGCACGCCAGGGCGGGGACCGCCAGGGTCAGATGTCGAGGTTGGCGACCTTCAGCGCGTTTTCCTCGATGAAGTCGCGGCGCGGTTCGACCACGTCGCCCATCAGCGTGCTGAAGATCTGGTCGGCGGCGACCGCATCCTCGATGCGCACCTGCAGCAGGCGGCGCGTGTCCGGGTTCACCGTGGTCTCCCACAGCTGCTCGGCGTTCATTTCGCCCAGGCCCTTGAAGCGCTGGATCTGGCGGCCCTTCTTGGCCTCCTCGAACAGCCAGGCGTAGGCCTGGGCAAAGCTGGTGATGGCCTGGGTCTTGTTGCCGCGCACGATCTGCGCGCCCTCGCGCACCAGCCCATGCAGCTCGCGCGCGATCTCGCGCAGCGGCCGCAGCTCGCCGCTCTCGAACACCGCCATCGGCACCACGTAGGTGGTCTCCTCGCCCATGTGCCGGCGCTCCACCAGCAGGGTGGCCGGGCGCTGCGCATTGGAGGCCTGGAAACGCAGGCTGTAGCGCGCCGAGCCCAGGCTGCCGCGGTTGAGCACCGCCTGCAGCGCGTCCAGGCTCGGATGCGTCTCGCCTTCGCTCTCGAGCTGGGCCACGTCCAGCGGCGGCAGGTCGATCAGCGCGCTCAGCAGCGCCGGGTCGTAGCGGTGCGCATTGCGCGCCACCGCCTCGTTGGCGCTGGCGAACAGGAGCAGCAGCTTCTCCAGCGCCGCGCCGGTGATCGGCGGCTCGTTGCTGGCCGGTACCAGCGCCGCGCCTTCGACCGCGCTGCTGGCCAGGTAGGCATTGAGCGCGTTGTCGTCCTTCAGGTACAGCTCCTGCTTGCCCTGCTTGAGCCGGTACAGCGGCGGCAGGCCGATGTAGACGTAGCCGCGCTCGATCAGCTCCGGCATCTGCCGGTAGAAGAAGGTCAGCAGCAGGGTGCGGATGTGCGCGCCGTCGACGTCGGCGTCGGTCATGATGATGATGCGGTGGTAGCGCAGCTTGTCCGGGTTGTACTCGTCGCGGCCGATGCCGGTGCCCAGCGCGGTGATCAGCGTGCCGACCTGGTCGGAGGACAGCATGCGGTCGAAGCGCGCACGCTCGACGTTGAGGATCTTGCCGCGCAGCGGCAGCACTGCCTGGTTCTTGCGGTTGCGGCCCTGCTTGGCCGAGCCGCCTGCCGAGTCACCCTCGACGATGAACAGCTCCGACAGCGCCGGATCCTTTTCCTGGCAGTCGGCCAGCTTGCCGGGCAGGCCGGCGATGTCCAGCGCGCCCTTGCGGCGGGTCAGGTCTCTTGCCTTGCGCGCGGCCTCGCGGGCGCGGGCGGCATCGACGATCTTGCCGGCGATGGCCTTGGCCTCGTTGGGGTTCTCCTGCAGGAACTCCTCCAGGCGCGCGCCGAACGCGTTCTCCACCGCCGGACGCACGTCGGAGCTGACCAGCTTCTCCTTGGTCTGGCTGGAGAAGCTCGGGTCTGGCACCTTCACCGACAACACCGCGATCATGCCTTCGCGCATGTCGTCGCCGGTCAGGTTGATCTTGGCCTGCTTGGCGATGCCGTTCTGCTCGATATAGGTATTGAGCACGCGGGTCAGCGCGCCGCGGAAGCCGGCCAGGTGGGTGCCGCCGTCCTTCTGCGGGATGTTGTTGGTGAAGCAGTACATCGTCTCTTGGTAGGAGTCGGTCCACTGCAGCGCCACGTCCACGGTGATGCCGTTGTGCTCGCCGGTGACCGAGATCACGTTCGGGTGCAGCGGGGTCTTCAGCTGCGCCAGGTGCTCGACGAAGCTGCGGATGCCGCCTTCGTAGTGGAAGTCGTCGCGGCGCCCCTCGCCGCGCTCGTCGGCGAGCACGATCTTGACCCCGGAATTGAGGAAGGACAGCTCGCGCAGGCGCCGGGCCAGGATGTCGTAATGGAATTCCACGTTGTTGTGGAAGGCCACCACCGACGGCCAGAAGCGCACGGTGGTGCCGCGCTGGGTGGTCTCGCCGAGCCGAACCAGCGGCGCGACGGCCGCGCCGTTGCTGAATTCCTGCTGGTAGTGCGAGCCGCCCTGGAACACGTCCAGCAGCAGCTTCTCCGACAGCGCGTTGACCACGCTGACGCCCACGCCGTGCAGGCCGCCGGACACCTTGTAGCTGTTGTCGTCGAACTTGCCGCCGGCGTGCAGGACGGTCATCACCACTTCGGCGGCGGAGACCTCGCGGCCGAGCTTGGCGCTCATCTGCGCGTGCTTGCCGACCGGGATACCGCGGCCGTTGTCCGACACCGACACCGAACCATCGGCGTGGATCGTCACGGCGACGTGGTCGGCGTGCCCGGCCAGGGCTTCGTCGATGGAGTTGTCGACGACCTCGAACACCATGTGATGCAGACCGGTGCCGTCATGGACGTCGCCGATGTACATGCCGGGCCGCTTGCGGACCGCCTCCAGGCCTTCCAGGGCGGTGATGCTGTTGGCGTCGTAGTTGCCGTTGCTGGGCGGGGTGTTCTGTTCGTCGGTCATGCGGGTGCCGTAGGCTCCACGAGGCGGCGAAGACAGGCCGGGGCCGGTTCGCGCCGCTGGATAGGGGATTGGCGGAAATTATAGCAGCCCGGGCCGCCGGACCCGCGGCGGCCTAGGAAACCGCCAGGATCTGTCCATGTTCCACGTGGAACCGAGCGATCGGCAGGCTGGCGTCGGCCAGCGCCTGCGGGGTTTCGGTGGCAGTGACGAACACCTGTGCCGGCCCGGCACGCAGGCGCTCCAGCACCCGGGCCTGGTGGTGACGGTCCAACTCCGAGCCCAGATCGTCCAGGGCGATCACCGGCCATTCGCCGCGCTGCTCGGCGTAGTCCTCGGCCTGCGCCAGCAGGCAGGCCAGGGCGGTGAGCTTGGCCTGGCCGCGGGAAAGCGCGTCGCGGCCGGGGATCTCGGCGAAGCTGAGGCTCCAGTCGGCCCGGTGCGGACCGGCGGAGGTATAGCCGAGTTGCCGGTCGCGCTCCCGATTGAGCAACAGTGCATCGGACAGCGAGACCTCCTGACGGCGCCAGCCGGGCGCGAACTGCAGATGCGCGATGCCCAGCGCGGGGGCGAGATCCGGGGCAAGGGCTAGCAGGCGCTGTAGCAGCCTGTCCAGGTAGTCCTGGCGGCGCGAGGTCAGCGGCTCGCCCGACTCGGCGAGTTCGTGGTCCCAGGCATCGAGTGCCGCGCCGCTGCCGCCGCTCTTGAGTAGGGCGTTGCGCTGCTTGAGCGCGCGGGCGTAGCGCCGCCACAGGGACAGGAAGTCAGGTTCCACGTGGAACAAGCCCCAATCGACGAAGCGGCGCCGTGGCTCGCCGCCGCCGCTGACCAGCAGGTGGCTGCCCGGCTCGAAGGTCACCACCGCCAGCGCCGCACACAAGGTGCCGAGATGGGCGACGTCCTGGCCGTCGAGGCGGCCACGCCATTCCTGGCCGCTGTGGCGCAGCCCGGCGCGGCGCCGGCGTGTCGCGCCGGCTTCAGCCGATTGCTCCTGCCATTCGACGAAGACGTCCAGCGCGTCCTGGCCCTGGCTGACCAGCCCATCGCGCACGCGCCCACGAAAGCTGCGGCCATACGCCATCAGGTGCATCGCCTCGAGCACCGTGGTCTTGCCGGCACCGTTGTCGCCGGTGATCAGGTTCAGTCCGGGCGCGGGCGCCAGCTCGAGCGCCGCGAACCGGCGCAGGTGATGGAAGTCGAGGCGGGAGACGTGCATGCGGGGATAGAGGCGAGGGCGCTCGCACCGGGCGCACGCAGATCGGGGCTTGGGGTAGGGCGGCAGCATACCCAAAACGGCTGACGGGCGCTGTCAGGACGGCCGCCCTCGGGAAACTGGCAGCGCTGCGTGCCAGCAACCTCCGCATCATTGGGAGGACGGACTCCCGCGGGACGGTGGGGGGCGTGGGTAAGAGGGTCGGCCAGGCGATCACAGGCACGTTGTCTTGCCGCACGGTCTCCTGGCGCTTCGATAATGGGGTGATCCCGCCGAGGTGCCGGAGCCCGTCTCTTTGCAGACACAGTCACGGCCGTCACGGCCGATGCGTTTTGGCCGGGTAATGCAAGGGTGCAAGCTGCGCGGGCCTCCCGTGGCAACGAATCCCTCTCAGTGCGGGAGCGTTGATCTTGGAGCCCAACAAAAAGAAAACCCGGCACGAAGGCCGGGTCGCTTTCGCACGTGTTCCACGTGGAACACGAAACAGGAACCGTCAGAGACGCAGCGGCATCACCACATGACGCGAGCGGGCGCTGCTGGCTTCCCGGACCAGCGCCGAGGAATTGGCGTCGCGCAGCTGGATCACCACGAACTCCTCGCGCAGCGCAGACAGGGCATCTAGCAGGTAGTTCACGTTGAAGCCGATCGCCAGGTCGCTGACCTTGGTGTCCGCTTCCACTTCTTCCTGCGCTTCTTCCTGCTCCGGGTTATGCGCGCTGATCTTCAGCTGGCCCGGCGAGACTTCCACGCGCACGCCGCGGTACTTCTCGTTGGACAGGATCGCCGCACGCTGCAGCGCTGCGCGCAGGATCTCGCGATCCAGCTTGACCTCGCGGTCGGCACCGATCGGGATCACCGCTTCGTAATCGGGGAAGCGGCCGTCGATCAGCTTCGACGTGAACGTGACATCGTCACGCTTGACCCGCACGTGCGCGCGGCCGACTTCCAGCTCGACTTCGCGCTCGCCGCCTTCCAGCAGGCGCTGCAGCTCGGTCACGCCCTTGCGCGGCACGATGATCTGGCGCTTGGCGCCGCCGGCGTTCTCCAGCTCGGTCTCGCACAGCGCCAGGCGGTGACCATCGGTGGCCACGCAGCGCAGGGTCTGGTCGCGCAGATCGAACAGCAGGCCATTGAGGTAGTAGCGCACGTCCTGCTGCGCCATCGCGAACGCGGTGCGCTCGATCAGTTCCTTCAGCGCGGCTTCCGGCACGACCACACGCTCGGTGGCTTCCACTTCGTCGACCGACGGGAAGTCGTTGGCGGGCAGGGTGGCCAGGGTGAAGCGGCTACGCCCGGCCTGCACGGTGATCTTGTCGCCGGACTGCGAGACGGTGACCTTGCTGCCGTCGGGGAGGGCTCGCACGATCTCGAACAGCTTGCGCGCCGGGATCGTGGTTTCGCCGTCCTGGGCATCGTCGACCGCAATGCGCGAGACCATTTCCACTTCCAGATCGGTACCGGTCAGCGACAGCTGGCCACCCTGCACCTGCACCAGGAAGTTGGCCAGAACCGGCAAGGTCTGGCGGCGTTCGACCACATTGACGACTTGCGCCAATGGCTTGAGGAAGGCTTCGCGCTGCAGTGTGAAACGCATGTGGTTCCGTGCCCCTATGCTTTAAAAGATGTGGAATAAATCAAAAGCTTGGTGGTGATGGTAGAGCGAAATTCGGTGCAAATGTAGCTCAAACCACTGAAAACAAAAGATTTTTAGCGCCCTCAATCCCGTGTACTACTGTCCCGGAACTGGTGGGGAAACCTGTGGATAGTTTTGCCGTCGCCGCCGCGTCGCGCTTTATCCACAGTTTCTCCCGGATTTGTCGCGAAGTCATGCACCGATTTATCACGTGGCGCCAGGTGGCCGCCGAACGTACACGCTGCGCGCGTGGATCAGCGTGCCGCCCCTGTCCTCTCCGGGCTCACTCGCTGAGCTTGCGGATCAGCTTGTCCCAGTCTTCGCGGAGCTTGCCGTCGGTTTCCATCAGGTGCTTGATCTGCCGGCAGGCGTGCAACACGGTGGTGTGGTCGCGCCCGGCAAACGCATCGCCGATCTCCGGCAGGCTGTGTTCGGTCAGTTCCTTGGTCAGCGCCATCGCCACCTGCCGCGGCCGCGCCAGCGAGCGCGTGCGCCGCTTGGACAGCAGATCCTTGATCTGCAGGCCGTAGTAGTCGGCCACGGTCTTCTGGATGTTGGGGATGCCGATCGCCTGCTGCTGCGCACGCAGCAGGTCGCGCAGGGTTTCCTGGGCGAACTCGGTGGTGATCGCGCGGCCGGTGAAGTTGGCGCGCGCCGCCAGCGTGTTGAGCGCGCCTTCCAGGTCGCGCACGTTCGAGCGCATCTTCTTGGCGATCAGGAACGCCACGTCGTCGGGGATCTCCGCGCCGCGCTCGCGCGCCTTGGCCAGCACGATCGCCGCGCGGGTCTCGAAATCGGGCGGATCGATCGCCACCGACAGGCCCCAGGCCAGGCGCGACTTCAGCCGCGGCTCCAGGCCCTCGACCTCGCGCGGATAACGGTCGCAGGTCAGGATGATCTGCTGGCGGCCGTCGAACAGCGCGTTGAAGGTGTGGAAGAACTCTTCCTGGGTGCGGTCCTTGCCGGCGAAGAACTGGATGTCGTCGATCAGCAGCGCGTCCACCTGCTGGAACTGGCGCTTGAACTGGTCCATGGTCTTGTCCTGCAGCGCACGGATCATCGCGCTGAAGAACTGTTCCGAGCGCAGGTACATCACCCGCGCGTTCGGATTCTGCTCGCGCATGGCGTTGCCGGCGGCGAACATCAGGTGGGTCTTGCCCAGGCCGGTGCCGCCGTACAACAGCAGCGGGTTGTGCGCGCGGTCGCCGGGCTTCTGCGCGGCCTGCACCGCCGCGGCCAGGCCGAGCTGGTTGCTGCGGCCTTCGACGAAGTTGGCGAAGGTGTAGTGCGAATCGAGGTTGCCGGCGAACGGCTCCAGCAACGGCGGCGCCGGCGTGCGTGCGGCCGCGGTCTCGCTGGGCGGGGCGGCCGCCGGTTCCGGCGCACGCGGGCGCGAACCGACCTGCAGCAACACCTCGCCGCTGCCGGCGAAGTAGGTCAGCAGTTCGCGGATGCGCGGCAGGTAGCGCTCGCGCACCTGCTCGACGATGAAGGCGTTCGGGGCGTACAGCACCATGCTGTTGTCATGGCGCTGTTCGGCTTGCAGCGGTTTCAACCAAGTGTGAACGTCCTCGGCTGGAAATTCGGCTTCCAGACGTTCCAGGCAACGGGGCCAAGCATCCATCAGATCTAAATTCGTCGATAGACCGGGCATGAAGGGCGCGCTCGGGCGCGGCGCATTCGGCCGGTGGGAGAGGAAAGCGGATGGATCAGACTACCACCGGCGCGCAGGGTCGGGAATGGTTTTCCCACGGCTATTCACAGATCCATCCACAGGCCTGGCGTGGCCGACCATTGCCGTCGTCAATACAGGGAGTTGACCGCGGCGTGAGGGGTCCTATAGAATTTCCGGTTCTTTCCGCCCCATTCAGATCAGAGCGCCCCGATGGCCACCAAGCGCACCTTCCAGCCCAGCAACCTCAAGCGCAAGCGCGACCACGGCTTCCGTGCCCGTATGGCCACCGCCGACGGCCGCAAGATCCTGGCCCGTCGCCGCGCCAAGGGCCGCAAGCGCCTGAGCGCTTGATTGCTTCGCCGCCCCAGGCGGCGCCTGCAATCCGGACCGTGAATCATCCCGACCCGCGTAGGCGATTTCCTCGCTCTGCGCGGGTTCGCACGTCTGCGGAATACCGCGTCGTGTTCGATGCCGCGCGCCGCTGTTCCGAGCCGCTGATGAGCCTGCACTGGCGCAGTGCGCCGCACCCGGCGCGGCTGGGTCTGGCGGTGTCGCGCAAGGTCGACAAGCGCGCGGTCGTGCGCAATCGCATCAAGCGCGTGCTGCGCGAGGCCACGCGGCAGCTGTTGCCGTGGCTGGCGCCCGGCGATTACGTGGTGGTGGCGCGCAGCGCCGCCGCCCAGGCCAGCGGCGAGCAACTGCGCCAGGCCTATCTGCGCCTGCTGCGTCGCGCCGGCGCATTGCCGGCCCCGGCCGCGGACGGCACAATGCCGCCGCCCGATCGTCCTTCTTCCCCCACATCCACGTCAGAACCTGCTTCTGGCTGAGCCGAGCTTGCCTGTCCGATGAACCAGACCCGCCTTTTCCTGATTTTCGCCTGGCTGATGGTCGCGGCGCTGTTGTGGATGGAGTGGAACAAGGAACACGCGCCGAACGCCACCGCGGCGACGGTCGCGGCGGCGACCACGGTGCCGCCGGCGCAGGACGCCGATGCCGGCGCCACGCATGCGCCGGCCGTTCCGCAGGCCACGGTGCCCGGCACCGCGCCGGCCAGCACCACGCCTGAGACCACCGCGGCCAGCGCCGCGCCGCGGGTCACCGTCACCACCGACGTGCTGCGCCTGACCCTGGATGGCCGCAGCGTATTCGACGCCGACCTGTTGCTGTTCCCGCAGACCAAGCAGCCCGGCAGCCCGCCGGTGCAGCTGCTGACCGAGGATGCGGCGCATCCGTACACCGCCACCAGCGGCTGGGTCGGCGAGCACAACTCGCCGTCGCCGGGCCCGGGCGGCTTCCGCCCCGAGCATCCGGGCCAGGACTACGTGCTGGCCAAGGGCCAGGACAGCCTGCAGGTGCCGTTCGTGTGGAACGGCCCGGACGGCGTCACCATCCGTCGCATCTACACCCTGCAGCGCGGCCACTACGCCGTGCAGGTGCGCGACGAGGTCGTCAACCACGGCAGCAAGCCGTGGCAGGGCTACGTGTTCCGCAAGCTGAGCCGGGTGCCGACCATCGTCAGCCGCGGCATGACCAACCCGGATTCCTTCAGCTTCAACGGCGCCACCTGGTTCAGCCCGGCCGACGGCTACCAGCGTCGCGCGTTCAAGGACTACTTGGAAGACGGCCCGCTCAACCAGACCATCTCCGGCGGCTGGATCGCGCTGCTGCAGCACCACTTCTTCACCGGCTGGATCCCGCAGGCCGACCAGCAGGCGCTGTACGTGCTGTCCAACGACGGCCCGCGGCATGTGATCGAAGCGCGCGGCCCGGGCTTCACCGTGGCGCCGGGCGCCAGCGCCAGCACCGAGGCGCGGCTGTGGGTCGGCCCGAAGCTGGTCAGCCAGATCGCCAAGGAGAACGTGCGCGGCCTCGACCGCGTGGTCGACTACAGCCGCTTCTCGCTGATGGCGCTGCTCGGCCAGGGCCTGTTCTGGATCCTCAGCCACCTGCACAGCCTGCTCGGCAACTGGGGCTGGTCGATCGTCGGCCTGGTGGTGCTGCTGAAGCTGATGCTGTATCCGCTGTCGGCCGCGCAGTACAAGAGCATGGCCAAGATGCGCAAATTCCAGCCGCGCATCCAGCAGCTGAAGGAGCGCTACGGCGACGACAAGCAGAAGTTCCAGACGGCGATGATGGAGCTGTACAAGAAGGAGAAGATCAACCCGATGGGCGGCTGCCTGCCGGTGCTGATCCAGATGCCGATCTTCTTCGCGCTGTACTGGGTGCTGGTGGAGTCGGTGGAACTGCGCCAGGCGCCGTGGTTCGCCTGGATCCAGGACCTGACCGCGCGCGATCCCTACTTCATCCTGCCGGTGATCAACGTGGCGGTGATGTGGCTGACGCAGAAGCTGACGCCGTCGCCGGGCATGGATCCGGTGCAGGCCAAGATGATGCAGTTCATGCCGCTGGTGTTCGGCGTGATGATGGCCTTCGTGCCGTCGGGCCTGGTGCTGTACTGGGTCACCAACGGCTCGCTGGGTCTGTTGCAGCAGTGGTGGATGACCAAGCGCCACGGCGAACCGGCCACTGCCGGTGGTGGCGGCAGCGGCAAGCTGCCGGCCAAGGCCAAGAAGTAAACCCGACAACGCCCGCCCTCCGGCGGGCGTTGCGCATGCGGCCGGGGAAGGCGCCGGCGTCTGCGTTCTTCCTGTAGCGCCTTGCTCGCGAGTCCGTGGTCATGCGCAAGCGCCATCGTCCGTTGTCGCCGTCCGTGGCCGTGATCGGCCTGCTCGCCTTGGCCCTGGCCGCGTGCCAGCGCCAGCCTGCTGGCAGCGAGGCAACTGCCGCGAAACCGGCGGCGGCCGCGTCGACGATCGCCATCCCCGGCTCGCCGGCCTTGCAGACCCAGGCGGCGACGCTGCTGCAAGGCCTGCAGGCGCAGCTGGCGGCGCAGCGCAAGATCATCGTGTTGCTGGCCGACGAGGCCAAGCAGTCGCCGGCCGACCGGCAGACCTCCAGCAGCGTCGGCCAGCAGCTGTTCCACGAGGGCCTGGAGCGCCGTGAGGCGCTGGCCAAGCAATTCGATGCGCTGCTGGCGCTGCCCGATCCGCAGCGCTTCGCTGCGGTCGGCAGCCTGCTGGACTACGTCGAATCGGCGCCGGACCTGTACGACGCCGACCGCCTGGCATTCCGCGAGATTCTCGCCGACTGGCAGGTGCGCATCGGCAAGGACTCCTCGCTGCCGGCGATCAAGCTGCACCAGCGCATCGGCGAGGACCTGGAAGCGCTCGACGAGATCGAACGCACCTACAATCGCGAGATCACCGCGATCTTCAGCCGCTTCGATCGCACCCGGGCGATCGTGCAGAAGCGCGAGAAGTGGGAGGACTACGTCGCCCACCTGGGCACGCTGTACACGCGCGAAGCGATCCTGCGCGACTACGGCGTGATCACCCCGTACCCGATGTCGATGAAGGACAGCGACCGCGAGGTGTTCGGTCGCGACCTGCCGCCGAAGACCGTGGTGCTGAGCTTCGACGACGGCCCGCATCGCGAGTACACCGACGAGATCGTCGCCATCCTCAAGCGCTACGACGTGCCGGCCACGTTCTTCGAAGTCGGCCGCAACCTTGGCAAGCTGGAGCCGGACGGCAAGGTCGACCTGTCGCCGCTGGCCAGCGTCAGCCGCAGCCTGATGGAGCAGGGCTACACCGTCGGCAACCACAGCCTGACCCATGCGCAACTGTCCAAGGAAACCGGCGCCGCGCTGCGCAGCCAGATCCTCGACACCGACCGCATGCTGCGCGCGGTCGACGCCAAGCGCGCGCCGTTGTTCCGCTTTCCCTACGGTGCGCGCAATGCCGAGGGCATGCAGATCCTCGGCGAGGCCGGCCTGAAGTCGGTGATGTGGAACGTGGATTCGCTGGACTGGGCCGACCCGGTGCCGGAGTCGATCGTGCAGCGCGTGCTCGAGCAGGTCGGCCGCGAGCAGCGCGGTATCCTGCTGTTCCACGACATCCACGAACGCACGGTCAAGGCGCTGCCGCAGATCCTGGACCGGCTCAGCGCCGACGGCTACCAGTTCGCCGCCTGGAACGGGCGCGACTTCAGCGTGGCGCGCGCGGCCAGCAACGCCGCCGCACCGGCGGTGACCAGCGGCTACGACAAGTCGTGGGCCATCGTCATCGGCATCGACGACTACGCGCACTGGCCCAAGCTGCAGTACGCGGCCAACGACGCGCAGGCCATCGCGCAGACGCTCACCGGCAGCTTCGGTTTCCCGTCGTCGCAGGTGATCGTGCTGAAGAACCAGGAGGCGACCCGCAACAACATCCTGGCCGCTTTCCACGATCGCCTCGCACACGGCGGCGTCGGCAAGAACGACCGCGTGTTCGTGTTCTTCGCCGGCCACGGCGCGACCCGCAAGCTGGCCTCCGGGCGCGACCTCGGCTACATCGTGCCCGCCGATTCGGACCCGGCGCAGTTCGCCACCGATGCGATTCCGATGACCGAGATCCAGGACATCGCCGAAAGCCTGGAAGCCAAGCACGTGCTGTTCGTGATGGACGCGTGCTACAGCGGCCTGGGCCTGACCCGCGGCGGCGGCACCAGCGCCTACCTGCGCGAGAACGCGCGGCGCATCGCCCGGCAGATGCTCACCGCCGGCGGCGCCGACCAGCAGGTCGCCGACAGCGGCCCCAATGGCCATTCGGTGTTCACCTGGGTGCTGCTGCAGGCCCTGTCGGGCAAGGCCGACCTCAACGGCGACGGTCTGATCACCGGCACCGAGCTGGCCGCCTACGTGGCACCGGCGGTGTCGAGCATCTCGCAGCAGACGCCCGCGTTCGGCAGCCTGCCCGGTTCGCAGGGCGGCGAGTTCGTGCTGCAGGTGCCGGAGGGCGAGGAGTTCCTCACCGCCAGCACCCAGCAACTGTCCTCGGCGGCGATCGCGATGAACGACCGCGTCGACGCGGCCGCGCCGGCATCGACCGCGACGCCGAACGCGGGCGCCGGTAGCGCCGACGCGCCGCCCGCTGCGGCCAAGCCCGCGGTGGTGGTCAAGGATCTGCAGGGCGGCGAGCGGCCGCTGGCGGTGCCGGCCGCGGCCGGCCCGGTGTCCGACCGCCAGCGTGCGCAGCGCGCCAACGACCGCGGCCTGCAGCTGTACAAGGAGAAGCGCTACGACGAGGCCGAAGCGCAGTTCACCGAGGCGCTGAAGCTGCGCCCGGACTTCGCGCTGGCGGCCAACAACCTGGGCTTCATCTACTATCGCCAGGGCAAGTACGCGCAGGCCGTGCGCTGGCTGGAGAACACGCTGAAGATCGATCCCTCGCGCGCGGTGGCCTACGTCAACCTGGGCGACGCCTACCGCCAGCTCGGCGATGCAGCCAAGGCCAAGCGTGCTTTCCAGACCTACCTGGAGTTGCAACCCAACGGGGCGTCGGCCGCCTACGTCCGCGGCCACCTGCAGACGCTGTGATCCACCACGCCGCCGAACCTGCTGCCTTCGCCATGCCGTCTTCCGCTACCGACACCATCGCCGCCATCGCCACCGCTCCCGGCGCGGGCGGCGTCGGCGTGGTCCGCGTGTCCGGTCCGGCGGCGGTGGCCATCGCCGAGGGGCTGGGCCTGGGCGCACTGGTGCCGCGCACCGCCCGCTACGCGCGTTTTCGCGACGCGCATGGCGAGATCGTGGACGACGGCATCGCGCTGTGGTTTCCGGCGCCGCGCAGCTTCACCGGCGAGGACGTGCTGGAACTGCAGGCGCATGGCAGCCCGGTGCTCCTGCGGCACCTGGTGGCGCGCTGCTGCGAACTCGGCGCGCGGCCGGCACGCCCGGGCGAGTTCAGCGAGCGCGCCTTCCTCAACCGCAAGCTCGATCTGGCCCAGGCCGAGGCGATTGCCGACCTGATCGCCGCTGGCGATCTGCGTGCGGCACGCGCGGCACGGCGCTCGCTGGACGGGGTGTTCTCGCGCCGCGTCGACGACCTGGCCGAGCAGCTGATCCGCCTGCGCATCCACATCGAAGCGGCGATCGATTTCGCCGACGAGGCGTTGGACACGCTGGGCGGCGAGCAGGTCCGTGCCGGCCTCGCGCAGGCGCGCACCGACCTGGCACAGCTGCGTGCCGACGCCGAACGCGGCCGGCGTCTGCGCGATGGCCTGCACGCGGTGCTGGTCGGCCCGCCCAACGCCGGCAAGAGTTCACTGCTCAACGCGCTGGCCGGCAGCGACCGCGCCATCGTCACCGACATCGCCGGCACCACCCGCGACACCTTGCACGAGACCGTGCGCCTCGACGGCGTGGAGCTGACCCTGGTCGACACCGCCGGCCTGCGCGAGGGCGGCGATGCGATCGAGCGCGAGGGCATGCGCCGCGCGCGCCAGGAACTGCAGCGCGCCGACCTGGCGCTGATCGTGCTCGATGCGCGCGCCGCCGAGGCCGGCCATGCGGCGATCGCCGACGCCATCGCCGACGTGCCGCAGCGGCTGTGGATCCACAACAAGAGCGACCTGCTCACCGCCGTGCCCGCGGCCAGCGCCGAGCGCGTCTATGTGTCCGCCGCCACCGGCAGCGGTCTGGAGCAGTTGCACGCGCAGTTGCGCGCAATCGCCGGTGCCGCGGCCGGCGAGGGCAGCGACGGCGAATTTTCCGCGCGCGCCCGCCACGTCGACGCGCTGCAGCGCGCCGCGACGCATGCCGACGCGGCGGCGGTCGAACTGCAATACGAACGCCTGGAACTGGCCGCAGAAGAGCTGCGCCTGGCCCATGCCGCGCTCGGCGAGATCGTCGGCACGCTCAGCGCCGACGACCTGCTCGGGCGGATCTTCTCCAGTTTCTGCATCGGGAAGTAGCGCGCACTGCCGCGCGCCGCCGAGTTCGCTTACGGCTTCAACGCCGCCAGGTGCGCGCGCTGCTCCTGCAGCCACTGTTCGAACGGCAGCGGCGTCTGCCCGGTCAGCGCCTGGTAGTCGCCGGTGACGGTGGCGACGCGGCCGGCCGCGGTGTTCGTGTCGAACGACGCATAGATGCGCGCGACCGGCTCGGGTAGCCCGGCGCCGACCATGCCCTGCACCAGGCCTTCGACCGGTACCGGCACCACCTGGATCTGCACGTCCAGCACCTGCGCGACCAGCGTGGCGATCTCGGCGGTGGTGTAGGCGTGCGCGCCGCTGAGGGTGAGCGTGCGCGTGCGCTTGCCGTCGCCGCTGGCCAGGGCGACCGCGGCGGCGCGGGCCAGGTCGTCGCGCGCGATATGGGCGATGCCGCCGTCGCCGGCCGCGCTGTACCAGTGGCCCGAGGCCAGCACCGACGGCAGGCTCATGAACAGGTTTTCGAAGTACCAGTGGTTGCGCAGCACGGTCCAGGCGGGCAGGGCGCTGGCGGCCAGGCTGTCTTCGGTACCGGCATGGTCGGTGGCCAGCAGCAGCGGCGAGTCGTGCGGTTCCGGGCACGAGGTGTAGACCAGGTGGCCGACGCCGGCGCGTTCGGCGGCGGCGATCGCGGCCTGATGCTGCTGAAGGCGGTGGCCGGGGCGGTCCAGCGCGTCGGTGCTGATCAGCAGCACGCGGCCAGCACCACGGAACGCGGTGTCGAGCGACGTGGCGTCGTCGAAATCGCCGTGGCGCACGTCCACGCCGCGTGCGGCCCAGGCGGCCAGGCGCTCGGGCTGGCGGGTCATCGCCACCACGCGCGCCGGCGCCACCTTGAGGGTGTCGAGCAGGTGCGCGAGCACGCGCTGGCCGAACTGGCCGCCAGCGCCGGTGACGAGCAGGGAATCGGAAGATGCGGACATGACAGGTCTCCTGAGGAAGGGCGGCGTCGCAGGACGCCATGGTCTGGAAAAGGAACCTGGTCTATCCTAGAGACCTGGGCCGACCTGTAAAGACGGCACTTTTTCCGCCCCTGATTACCCCGAGGTAACCACCATGGACACCGTCGTACCGCCTGCTGCTGCCTGCGACCCGCTGTTGAGCCAGCAGCTGCAGGACTACCAGCGTGCCGGCATGGCCATCGACCAGTGCCCGGTGCGCGACGTGCTGGCGCAGATCGGCGACAAGTGGAGCACCCTGTTCGTGATGCTGCTTGCCGAACGCCCGCACCGCTTCGGCGAACTGCGCCGCGCGGTGCCCGACATCTCCCAGCGCATGCTGACCCAGACCTTGCGCGACCTGCAACGCGAAGGGCTGGTCGCCCGCGAGGTGCTGCCGACCGTGCCGCCCGGTGTGGAGTATCGGCTCACTCCACTGGGGCAATCCTTGAGCGTGGTGCTGGCACCGCTGGTGCGCTGGGCGGCCGACCATCACGCGGAGATCCGCAGCGCACGTGCTGCGTTCGAGGCCGATGCACCGGCGCGGGCGGCGGGCGCCGCGTACGGTTGACGCGTCCCGTAGGAGCGGCTTCAGCCGGGACCGGGCTTTACCGAGAACGCCCGGTCGCGGCTGAAGCCGCTCCTACGACTATGCCCGCATCATCTGCGACATCTCGCAGCCTGAAACCGCAAGGCCCGAACGTCCCAACCCGGCAATCTGGGATCAACCCGCGCTAACCACCCGCGCGCTGTAGCTGTCGCCGTCGCGCTGCACCCGCACCGGTCCGCCGAACACCGCCGACAACGGCGCATCGGCCAGCAGTTCCTCGCGCGTGCCGTCGGCGTACACCTGGCCCTCGCGCAGCAGGATCACGCGTTCGATCTCCGGCACGATCTCCTCGATGTGGTGGGTGACCAGCACCAGGGTGATGCCTTGGCGGGCGAGGTCGCGCATGGTCGCCAGCAGGTGCTCGCGTGCGACCAGGTCCAGGCCGGTGCTGGGTTCGTCGAGCAGCAAGGCCTGTGGACGATTGACCAGGGCGCGCGCGATCAGCACGCGTCGGGTCTCGCCGGCCGACAGTTCGGCATAGGGACGCCGCAACAGCGGCAACGCGTGCGCCGCCTGCAGCGCCTCGCGCGCGCGGTCGCGCATCGCATCGGTCACCTCGCGGTGCGGCGGCACCACATAGCTGGCGAAGAACCCCGACAGCACCGCGCTTTCCACGTCCAGCCCAGGCATGTCGGCGAGATTGACGCTGAGGTCGCCGGTGACGATGCCCAACTGGCTGCGCAGCCGGTCCACCTGCCAGCGGCTCTGGCCGAGCACCCGCACCGCCGGTTCTTCGCCGGCGCGCGCCAGCGGATACAGCTCGCGGGTGATGAGCTTGATGAACGAGGATTTGCCGCAGCCGTTCGGGCCGAGGATCGCAGTGTGCTGGCCGAGCGCGATGCGCAGGCTCAGCGCATGCAGCACGCGGACCTGGCCGCGGACGACGCTGGCACGGTCGAGTTCGATCAACGGCGCGGCCGCTGGCACGGGGGTTGCTTGGGAAGAGGCGGCTGACATGGAACCGAAACCGTTCTGTGATCGGAAGCGCTTGGCGGCTGAATACCATACGCGAGCGCCGGGTGAAGTTTGCCCCCGCAACCCCCATCATGTCGTCATCCCCTCACGCCGTCCTACGCTCTGGAGCTTCTGGCAATGTTCGACGCGATCCTCGACTTCCTCGGCAACGGCCTGCTCGGCGTCGGCTGGTGGGGCATGCTGGCCGTGCTGCTGCTGTTCACCCAGCTCACCATCTTCGCGGTGACGCTGTACCTGCACCGCAGCCAGGCGCACCGCGGCGTCGACTTCCATCCGCTGCTGTCGCACTTTTTCCGCTTCTGGACCTGGTTCACCACCTCGATGATCACCAAGGAGTGGGTGGCGATCCATCGCAAGCACCACGCCAAGGTGGAGACCGAGGAAGACCCGCACAGCCCGCAGACCAAGGGCATCGCCCGCGTGTTCTGGCGCGGCGTGGAGCTGTACCGCGAAGCGCGCACCCAGCGTGGCGACATCGAGCAGTATGGCAAGGGCGCGCCGGACGACTGGATCGAGCGGCACCTGTACACCCCGTACGCGAACGTGGGGCCGGTGGCGCTGTTCGCGGTCAACTTCGCGCTGTTCGGCCTGCCCGGCATCGCGCTGTGGGCGCTGCAGATGGCCTGGATCCCGTTCTGGGCCGCCGGCGTGATCAACGGCCTGGGCCATTGGTGGGGCTACCGCAACTTCGAGTCCGCCGACACCTCGACCAATCTGACCCCGTGGGCGCTGTGGATCGGTGGCGAAGAGCTGCACAACAACCACCATGCCTTCCCGAGCTCGGCGCGCTTCTCGATGCGCCGTTGGGAACTGGACATCGGCTGGATCGCGATCCGCGCGCTGGCCGCGCTGCGCCTGGCCAAGATCCTGCGCGTGGCGCCGACCCTGGACGTGCGCCCGAACATCGCCGTGCCCGACGCCGACACCCTGCGCGCGCTGCTGTCGCATCGCTTCCAGGCGATGACCGATTACCAGCGCAACGTGTTCAAGCCCGCGCTCAAGGAAGAAGCCGCCCAGGCCGGCGCCAAGCTGCGCAAACTGCTGCCGCGGCGCCTGCGCAAGGGCCTGGTCGACGACGGCCGCTGGCTCAAGCCCGACGCGCGCGAACAGCTGCAGCACTGGGTGGCGCAGCGGCCGCGCATGCGCACGCTGGTCGAGCATCGCGCCCGCCTGGCGGCCCTGCTCGAAGCGCGCACCCATGATGCCAGCGAGCGTCTCAAGCACCTGCAGGCCTGGTGTCACGACGCCGAAGCCAGCGGCATCGCCGCGCTGCAGGCCTACGCCGCGCGACTGAAGGGCTACGCCCTGGCATGAGCTGCGGCGCACCGCGCACCCAATCGCACGAACGCCGCCTTGCGCGGCGTTCGTCGTTGATGGCCGGACTGACACTGCGCATCGCCTGCGTCCTGTTCGCCGGCGGTATCGTCAGCGCCCACGCGCAGGCGATCGACAGCACCACCAGCTACCTGCAGCGCATGGACCGCGACGGCGACGGCCGCGTCAGCTTGGACGAATACCTGGCCTGGATGAGCTACGCCTTCGACGCGCGCGACCTCGATCATGACGGCGTGCTCAGCCCCGCCGAATTGCCCGGCGGCCGCGGCCCCCCGATCACCCGCGCACAGCACCTCGCCACCCTGACCGCCCGTTTCCGCAAGCAGGACACCAACGGCGACGGCTACCTTAGCGCCCGGGAGCTGGCGGCGCCTCCGCAGTGAGCGCAGCTGTGTCGCCACGCGCGCCGTGCGTGCCCACGCGCAGCGCGGGCGATCCAACCGGCGATTCCGGCTTCAGCGGAAGCGCACCTCGCGCCAGCTAAGCTTGTCCCTCTACCTGCGACATTCACCGAAACCATGCCCGAACTCCCCGAAGTCGAAACCACCCGGCGCGGCCTGGAGCCGCATCTGTCGGGGCGGCGCATCCATGGGGTGATCCTGCGTCGGCCGGATCTGCGCTGGCCGATTCCGCCGGACGTGGCCGAGCAGTTGCCGGGGCAGCGCATCGACGGCATTCGCCGGCGCGCGAAGTACTTGTTGCTGGATACCGCGGTCGGCAGTGCGCTGCTGCATCTGGGCATGTCCGGCAGCTTGCGTGTGCTGCCGGGCGATACGCCGCCGCGGGCGCACGACCACGTCGACATCAGCCTGGAAGACGGCCGGGTGCTCCGCTTCAACGACCCGCGCCGGTTCGGTTGCCTGCTGTGGCAGGCGCCGGGGGAGACCCATCCGCTGCTCGCCGAGCTGGGGCCGGAGCCGCTGTCGGATGCGTTCGACGGCGATCATCTGTTCCGGCTCAGCCGCGGCCGCACTGCGCCGGTCAAGACCTTCCTGATGGATCAGCGCATCGTGGTCGGGGTGGGCAATATCTACGCGGCCGAGAGTCTGTTCCAGGCGGGCATCAGTCCGCTGCGCGAGGCGGGCGAGGTCTCGCGCGCCCGCTACGCACGCCTGGCCGACGCGGCCAAGGCGATCCTGGGCTATGCGATCCAGCGCGGCGGTACGACGTTGCGCGATTTCATCAGTCCGGACGGGGCGCCGGGCTACTTCGAGCAGGAGCTGTCGGTCTACGGCCGCGAGGGCGAGGCCTGCAAGCGCTGCGGGCGCACGCTGCGCCATGCCAGCATCGGCCAGCGCGCCAGCGTCTGGTGTGGCCACTGCCAGCGCTGAGCAACGAACGAACGCGATCGCGCTGCACGCACCGACGAAGGCGGTGCGGCGTCTGCAGGGACACCGCCAGCACCGCGCTTCTTGCAGCGTCTCGGCACGATGGGCCGTCGCGACCGCGAGCGCGATTCAGCCGCGCCCGGCCTTGCCGGTAACGCGTCGGCTCAAGCGCACATGTCGGTGGGCCTTCCAGTGGGCCTTGCCGCGTCGTTAGCGTCTCTCGAAGACGCCTCGCCCACTCGGGCATAGCGACGCCGATGTGGTCGGGTCGGCAAACCGTGGCGCGCGGGCTCGCCCGCTACCTCCCGCACGTCTGCGCCCGGGACGCGCTCCCACGGACACCATCACCGCCACCTTCGGCGCCGCTTGTCTATGATGGGCGTCCTTTTCCGTTTCGATCCCGGCCATGCAACGACGCGATTTTCTCAAGAACGCCGCCGCCGCCTTCGCCGCCATGGGCTTGCCGGCGATGCCGATGCTCGGCCAGGCGGCCCCTGCGGTGGGCCTGCGCCGCCTGGGCAAGCCGCAGCCGTTCGACTACGCCTGGCTCAAGGGCCATGCGCGGGCCATGGCCGATGCGCCGTACCAGAGCCACAAGCGGGTGCTGCCGGCGCCGGTGGAGGGCCTGACCTGGGACCAGTACCAGTCGATCCGCTACCGCCAGGACCATGCGTTGTGGGCGGCCGAGCAGGGCCCGAAGTTCCAGGCCAAGTTCTTCCACCTGGGCCTGTACTTCAAGACCCCGGTGCACATGTTCGACCTGGTCGACGGGCAGGCGCAGGAACTGGCCTACGACAGCGCGGCATTCGATTACGGCAGCAGCGGGCTGAAGGGCAAGCCGCTGCCGAAGGAACTGGGCTTTGCCGGCTTCCGCCTCAACACCAAGCAGGACACCGAGCGCGACTTCGCCGCGTTCCTCGGCGCCAGCTACTTCCGTGCGGTGGGCAAGGAGGGCCAGTACGGCCAGTCGGCGCGCGGCTTGGCGATCGATACCGGCACCGGCGGCCCGGAGGAATTCCCGGACTTCATCGCCTATTGGCTGGAGCAGCCCAAGGCCGGCTCGGACACGGTGGTGGTGTACGCGCTGCTGGATTCGCCCAGCGTGGCTGGTGCCTACCGCTTCGCGATCACCAACGGCGACGTGCTGCTGATGGACATCGACAGTGCGCTGTATCCGCGCAAGACCATCGAGCGCCTGGGCCTGGGGCCGTGCACCAGCATGTACCAGGTGGGCGAGAACGACCGCCGCATGGATTGGGACTGGCGCCCGGAGATCCACGACACCGACGGCCTGGCGATGTGGACCGGCGGCGGCGAATGGATCTGGCGGCCGCTGTGCAATCCGCCGCACCTGCGCTTCAACATGTTCGTCGACGAGAACCCGCGCGGTTTCGGCCTGCTGCAGCGCGACCGCAACTTCGATCATTACCAGGACGACGGCGTGTTCTACGAGAAGCGCCCGTGCCTGTGGGTGGAGCCGAAGCAGGGCTGGGGCAAGGGCTCGGTGCAACTGGTGGAGATCCCCACCGTCGACGAGACCTTCGACAACATCGTCGCGTTCTGGAACCCACAGGACAAGCCCCAGCCGGGCCAGGAACTGCTGTTCGGCTACCGCCTGTACTGGGGCGCGCAGGCGCCGGCGTCCTCGCCGCTGGCGCACTGCGTGGCCACGCGTACCGGCCTGGGCGGCGTGGTCGGGCAGAAGCGGCATTACTTCTCGTGGCGCTTCGCGGTGGATTTCGTCGGTGGCGAACTGGCCAAGCTGGGCAAGGAGAAGGATGCCAAGGTCGAGGCGGTGCTGCAGCTCAATCGCGGCCGCACCGAGATCGTCTCGGCGCGGCCGTTGCACGAGATTTCAGGCTACCGCGCGATGTTCGACGTGGTGCCGCCGGACGACGGCACCGAGCAGATCGACATCCGCCTGTACCTGCGCAGCGGCGAGCGTCCGCTCACCGAGACCTGGCTGTACCAGTGGACGCCGCCGCCGGCGGCCGAGCGCAAGCTGTATTGAGCGGGGTGGGCATGCACGACCGAAGTGCGTGCCCGTCGCATCTTCGAAGTGCAGGTCGCCACACCTTTCGCGGGTGTGCGCGCGCGGGTTGGGATGTCCTGGTTGCGTCCTGATGCGTCAGGTTGCGGTGGCGCGTAGCTGACGGGTTGCTTCGTCGTCGCGGCTGAAGCCGCTCCTACAACGGGTGCAACGGGGGCGGCGCTTGCGCAACTGCGTTGCCACTCCTCCAAGCAGCGCACGCCTGCGCTGCCTGCATGGCGCCCGCCTCCAACCGTAGGAGCGGCTTCAGCCGCGACCGCTCCTAACCGAGAAGGCAGGCGTCACCGCCGATCCAGCATACAGACATACGTTGCCGCCTCTGGCAATGCGCCCTGATACCCGGACCTTCGCCTGTGGGAGGGACTTCAGTCCCGACGCTCTTCGCGCCGCACTACAAGCGCGAAGCAACCGTCTGCCCTGCACTCAATGCTTGGCCGGCTCCTGCGGCGGCGGGGGCGGCGTACCTTCCGTGCTGATGTCCTCGACATCGCCGATGTCGACCCGGCCCGGGGTGCGGCCGTCCCACACCTGGTCCTGCAGCTTCCAGTACGCGCTCGGTTCCCAGAACTGCTTGGCGTAGAACACTTCCGGATCGATGCTGCCGCCGCGCGGGCCGTTGATCGACAGCGGGCCGGCCGCGCCGGAGTGGCCGAGCAGGCCGCCGGTGCTGCGCATCGCTTCGCGCCGCAGGACCGCTTCCTGGCGCGGCTTGGCGACCTGGTCGCCGTACTCGGCGAGCATCGACTTGTCGAGCTTGGCCGCGCGCTTGCGTTCGTCCGGGGTCAGCTGGTTCCAGTACTCCATCTTGCGCGCGCCGAACTGGTCGTAGCCGCGCTCGGCGGCCAGCGCCATCCACAGGAAGCCCATCGTATGGTCGGCGGCGCCGCCCTGGCCTTCCCAGTACATCTCGCCCAACCGCGCCTGCGACGGCTTGTCGGCATAGCGTGCGGCCAGCTGGTACTGCTTCCTGGCCTCGGCGTACTCGCCCTTCTTGTCGGCGCGGATGCCGGCACGGCGATAGAACAGGTCCAGGTGCGCGTCGAGGAACCCGTCGGTGAGTACCTGCGCCGGGATGTCCTGGAAGGTGTGGTCACCCGGGGCCGCAGCGGCGCGGCCGGGCAGGGCGAGCAGCAGGGCGCAGGCCAACGCGGTGCCGCTGCCGGCGAAAAATCCTTTCAACGAAACCATGTTCCTCATCCCATGAGTGCGATCGGCGCGATTCTAGGCATGCCGCTTGGGTGCGCTCCATAGACTGATGGCATAGGCACGGGCGCCTGCGCGGCAATCGTCAGCGGCGGTTCATCGCGGTCCGATCCGACGCACCAGTGCGGTGCGTCGCGCGTTGCATCCGGGTTACAGCGGCAGCGCGATCTGCAGCGGATCGATGCGTCCCTCGCCACGCATGATCTTCTTGAACTCGGGGCGGCTGACCGACACGTAGCGTTCGTTGCCGCCGATCTCCACCTGCGGGCCGTCCTGCACCGCATGGCCGTTCTCGTCCACGCGCACGGTCATCGTCGCCTTGCTGCCGGTGTGGCAGATGGTCTTGATCTCCTGCAGCTCGTCGGCCCAGGCCAGCAGGTACTGGCTGCCTTCGAACAGCTCGCCGCGGAAATCGGTGCGCAGGCCGTAGCACAGCACCGGGATGCGCAGCCGGTCGACCACTTCGCTGAGTTGCCAGACCTGCGCACGGCTGAGGAACTGCGCTTCGTCCACCAGCACGCAATGCAGCGGCCCGTGGCTGGCGATGTCGGCTTCAATGGTGGCCAGCAGATCGGTGTCGGCGACGAAGGGCATGCCGTCGGCGCGCAGGCCGATGCGCGAGGCGACCACGCCGCTGCCGGCGCGATGGTCCAGCCGCGGCGTCAGGATCGCCGTGCGCATGCCGCGCTCGCGGTAGTTGTGCGCCGACTGCAGCAGCGTGGTGGTCTTGCCGGCGTTCATCGCCGAATAGTAGAAATACAGTTTCGCCATGCCGCCGATTCTAGCGCGGCGGCCGCGCGCCCCGGCCGCCGGGCGGTTCGCGAACCGGTTCAGCGCCGGCGCGGCGGTGGGGCGTCGGCCCCGGCCGGCGCCCGTTACAATGCGCGGCCAAGGGAAGTCTTCATGCACGGTCTCAATCCTCCCCAACGCGCCGCGGTCCTGCATTGCGAGGGTCCGTTGCTGGTGCTGGCCGGCGCCGGCAGCGGCAAGACCCGCGTGATCGTGGAAAAGATCGCGCACCTGATCGCCAGCGGCCGCTACCCGGCCAAGCGCATCGCCGCGATCACCTTCACCAACAAGTCGGCCAAGGAAATGCGCGAGCGCGTGGCCAAGCGCATCCGCAGCGAGGCCGCCGACGGCCTGACCATCTGCACGTTCCACGCCCTGGGCCTGAAGTTCCTGCAGATCGAACATGCCGCGGTGGGCCTGAAGCGCGGTTTCTCGATCTTCGACGCCGACGATGCCGCCGCGCAGATCAAGGACCTGATGCCCGGGGCCAAGCCCGATGCGATCGAGGACGCCAAGAACCTGATCTCGCGCGCCAAGAACGCTGGGTTGTCGCCGGAACAGGCGATGGCGGCGGCGCGCAGCAACCGCGAGCAGGAAGCGGCCAGCCTGTACGAGCGCTACCAGGCACGGCTGAGCACCTTCAACGCGGTGGACTTCGACGACCTGATCCGCCTGCCGGTGCAGGTGCTGGAGGAGAACGAGGACATCGTGATGGCCTGGCGCGAACGCATCGGCTATCTGCTGGTGGACGAAAGCCAGGACACCAACGATGCGCAGTACCGGTTGCTGAAGATGCTGGCCGGCCCGCGCGGCAACTTCACCTGCGTGGGCGACGACGACCAGAGCATCTACGCCTGGCGCGGCGCCAACCCGGAGAACCTGATGCAGATGGGCCGCGACTATCCGGCCCTGCAGATCATCAAGCTGGAGCAGAACTACCGCTGCTCCAACCGCGTGCTGCGCGCGGCCAACGCCTTGATCGCGCACAACCCGCACGAGCATCTGAAGACGCTGTGGAGCGACCAGGCCGACGGCGAGCGCATCCGCGTGTGGGAGTGCCGCGACAGCGAGCACGAGGCGGAGAAGGTGGCCGCCGAGATCGCCTATCTGGGCACCGCCAAGCAGGTGCCGTGGAGCGACTTCTGCATCCTGTTCCGCGGCAACTTCCAGTCGCGGCCGCTGGAGAAGGCGCTGCAGATGGCCAGCGTGCCGTACCACATCACCGGCGGCACCGCGTTCCTGGAGCGGCAGGAGGTCAAGGACGTGCTGTCGTGGCTGCGCCTGCTGGTCAATCCCGACGACGACGCGGCGTTCCTGCGTGCGGTGCAGGCGCCCAAGCGCGAGGTCGGCGCGACCTCGCTGGCCAAACTGGCCGAACTGGCCTCGGCCAAGCACCTGCCGATGTCGCGCGCGGCCGAGTCGGTGGGCGCGCTGCAGCAATTGCCGCCGCGCGCGGCCAACGGCCTGAGCGACTTCGTCGACATCCTGCACGAACTGCGCACCGCCTCGGCCACGCTGTCCTCGGCCGACGTGGTGCGCCAGCTCGCCGAGCAATCCGGGCTGATCCGCGAACTGCGCAGCCAATGCAAGGACGAAGCGACGTTCCAGCGCCGCCGCGGCAACCTGGAGGAGCTGGCCAAGTGGTTCGAGGGCGGCCCGCGCGGCGCCACCGTCGGTGACCTGGCCGCGCAGCTGGCGCTGCTGTCGCGCAACGACAAGGACGACGGCGGCAACCAGGTGCGGATGATGACCATGCACGCGTCCAAGGGCCTGGAGTTCCGCTACGTGTTCATCGTCGGCTGCGAGGACGGCGTGCTGCCGCACGAGGTCAGCCTGGAAGAGGGCAACCTGCAGGAAGAGCGGCGCCTGCTGTACGTGGGCATCACCCGCGCCAAGGAGCAGCTGTGGATGAGCTACAGCAAGCTCACCCGCAAGTTCGGCGAGCACATCCGGCTCAGGCCCAGCCGCTTCTTCGACGAGATCCCGGCCGAGGAAATGCAGCGCGACGGCGCCGACCCGGTGGCCGACGCCGCGCGCAAGAAGGAGCGCGCGAATGCGGGGTTGGCGGCGATCCAGGCGTTGTTTGATTAGATGCCGGGATTGGGGAGTCGGGATTGGGGATTGGATGCGCCGCGGCGGGTGTGCGGTGCGTTGCGGGTGGTGAGGCTTGGGATAGTGCGTGTAGTGCGTGGACTTGCGCTGTTCCTTCTCCCACCGGGAGAAGGTGCCCCCGAAGGGACGGATGAGGGTACGGGCGAAGCCTCGTGCACCCACACGCCGCGGGTCGCTTCGCGCCGCACCCTCACCCCAACCCCTCTCCCGGTGGGAGAGGGGCTAGTCGGCTGTCCCTTCTCCCCTCGGGAGAAGGTGCCCCGAAGGGGCGGATGAGGGTACGGGCGAAGCCTCGTGCACCCACACGCCGCGGGTCGCTTTGCGCCGCACCCTCACCCCAACCCCTCTCCCGGTGGGAGAGGGGCTAGTCGGCTGTTCCTTCTCCCCTCGGGAGAAGGTGCCCCGCAGGGGCGGATGAGGGTATGGGCGAAGCCTCGTGTACCCACACGCCGCGGGTCGCTTTGCGCCGCACCCTCACCCCAACCCCTCTCCCGGTGGGAGAGGGGCTTGATGCGGGCGCTCACACACTGTCCCTTGTGTGCAGGCTTCCGGCCAGGCGCGTTCTCTTCTGCGGTGTAATTGTTGGTTCCTTTCGCCGCGGCAGAAACACGCGCGGCTCCTGCCGAGGCTTGCGGAGCACACAGCCAATGCACTGTGGGAGGGACTTCAGTCCCGACGCATTGCGTGTGCCGGAGCCGGTCGCGCCGCGCATCGCGGCAGCTGCCATTTCCATAAAACGAGAACGGGCCGCGCCAGGCGGCCCGTCTCTCTTTCAACGGCGCTGGCGCTTACGCCGACAGGTGCTCGATCGCCGCGACGCTGCCGAGGCGGTCGCCCAGGCGCTTGAGCAGGGCCAGGCGGTTGCGGCGTAACGCCGGGTCGTCGGCGTTGACCATCACGCCATCGAAGAACGCGTCCACCTGCGGGCGTAGCCGCGCCAGGAAGTTCAGCACGGTGACGTAGTCGTGCTGGCGCAGCGCGCCGTCGGTCTCGGCGATCGCCGCTTCCACCGCCTCGGCCAGCGCGCGCTCGGCCGGCTCGCGCAGCAGGCCCACCTCGATCTGCGTCGGAATCTCGCCCTCGGCCTTGCGTAGGATGTTGCGGATGCGCTTGTTGGCCGCGGCCAGGGCCTCGGCCTCCGGCAACGCGGCGAAGGTACCGATCGCGTCGATGCGGCGGTCGAAGTCGTACAGCGAACCCAGCGCCGCGGTTGCCGGCGCCGTCGTAGGAGCGGCTTCAGCCGCGACCGAGAACAACGCAGCCACCGCATTGAACTGCGTCGCCGGCACGCCCTTGTCGGCGTAGTAGCCGCGCAGGCGGTCGAGGATGAAGTCGAACAACTCCGAGACCGTCGCCACTGTATCGACGGTCGTGAGTGTCTGACCTTGCTGGGCGAAGTGAGAAGTCAGGAAGTCTGCGACAGAACCCTTGTCGTCGGATGCCTTGGGAGTGGCCGCGACTGCGTTGGACTGACTGGCCGTCTTGTCTTTCTTCGGATTACTCGCTGCAACTGCTGTAAGCGCCTGCAATGCCGACACTCCAAGCAATTTGCGCACGTCCAACTCAAACCCACTCTCAATCACCGTCCGCGCCAACCCCAGCGCATTGCGCCGCAGCGCGAACGGATCCTTGTTGCCCGTGGGCTTCAACCCCGCGGCAAACCCGCCAGCCAGCGTATCCAGGCGTTCGGCGATCGCCAGCACCTTGCCCAGCGGCGACAGCGCGATGTCGTCGCCGGCGAAGCGCGGCTGGTAGGCCTCGTCGATCGCCAGGGCGATCTCGCTGGGTTCGCCGGCGGCGACGGCGTAATGGCGGCCGGCAATGCCCTGCAGTTCCGGGAACTCGTTGACCATGCGCGACTGCAGGTCGTTCTTGCTCAGTTCGGCGGCGCGGCGCGCCTGCGCCGGGTCCACGCCGACCTGTGCGGCGATCGCTTCGGCCAGCGCGGCCACGCGCTGCACCTTGTCGGCGATGCTGCCGAGCTTGGCCTGGTAGGTGACGCTGGCCAGGCCGGCGCCCATCGCTTGCAGGCCCTGCTTGAGGTCTTCGTCGAAGAAGAACTTGGCGTCGGCGAAGCGCGGGCGGATCACCCGCTCGTAGCCCTTGGCCACTTCGGCGACGTCGCGCGAAACGATGTTGGCGATGCCGATGAAATGCTCGGTGAGCTTGCCGCCGTCGTCCAGTACCGGGAAGAACTTCTGGTTGCTCTCCATGGTCTCGATCAGCGCTTCCTGCGGCACCGCCAGGAACGCCGGCTCGAACTTGCACAGCACTGCCGACGGCCATTCGACCAGGTTCACCACCTGCTCCAGGTTGTCTTCGGCGATGCGCGCGCTGCCGCCGGCCTCGCGCGCGGCCTGTTCGACCTCGGCGACGATGCGCGCGCGGCGCACGTCCGGGTCCACCAGCACCTGCGCGGCCTGCAGCGCGGCCACGTAGTCACCCGGTTGCGCCAGCGGCACCGGCGCGTCGTGCAGGAAGCGGTGGCCGCGGCTGTCGCGCCCGGCCTCCACGCCGAACAGCGGCATTGGTACCACCTCGCTGCCGAACAGCAGCACCAGCCACTGCACCGGCCGCGCGAAGCCGTAGTCGTGATCGCCCCAGCGCATCGGCTTGGGGATCGGCATCGCCGCGATCGCCTCGCGCAGGATCTCCGGCAGCAGCGTCGCGGTGCGCGCGCCCGGATTCACCGCGCGGTGCACGAAGCGCTCGCCCTTGGCGTCGCTGGTGCGCTCCAGCGCGGTCCAGTCGATCCCGGCCTTGGCGGCGAAACCCTGTAGGGCCTTGGTCGGCTGGCCATCCGCGTCCAGCGCGATGTTGAGGTAGGGGCCGAGCACTTCCGCGCGCTGCTCCGGTTGCTCGACCGCCACGCCCGGCAGCAGCACCGCCAGCCGGCGCGGCGTGGACAGCGGCTTGGCGTCGCCGCGCTCGACCGCGATGCCGCGCTTCTCCAGCCCGGCGATCACGCCGTCGAACAGCGCCTGGGCCAGGCCCGGCAATGCCTTGACCGGCAGTTCCTCGGTGCCCAGTTCGATCAGCAGGGGATGCATGCTCATATCACGTCCTTCCGGGTCGCCAGCAGGTCGCTGCGCCCAATCGATTTGTCTTTAGGCTTGCCACGACCATCGCGGTCGTCGCCGTTGATCGCCAGCAGCCACAAGCCGGCCACCGGTAGCAGGAAGCAGCCGAACAGGAACCAGCCGAAGGCGCTGCGCCCGCGCTGCTGCGCCCACCAGGCGCAGAAGTAGCCGAACGCCAACGGCGCCGACCACAGCAGGCCGAGCATCACGAACAGCTCCCGATCAGGCCGCATCGGCCGCGCCTCAGCGCTTCACGCCGGGGAAGCCGAGCTTCTCGCGCTGCGCGTAGTAGGCCTTGGCCACCGCCTGCGCCAGCGCGCGCACGCGCAGGATGTAGCGCTGGCGTTCGGTCACCGAGATCGCGCGGCGTGCGTCGAGCAGGTTGAAGGCGTGGCTGGCCTTGGTCACCTGCTCGTACGCCGGCAGCGGCAGCCCGACCTCGACCAGCGCCTGCGCTTCCTGCTCGCACGCGTCGAAGCGGTGGAACAGCTCGGCCACGTTGGCGTGTTCGAAGTTGTACGCGCTCTGCTCCACCTCGTTCTGGTGGTAGACGTCGCCGTAGGTGACCGGGGTGCCGTCGGGGCCGTAGGTCCACACCAGGTCGTAGACGTTGTCGCAGTTCTGCAGGTACATGCACAGGCGCTCGAGACCGTAGGTGATCTCGCCCAGCACCGGCTTGCACTCCAGGCCGCCGGCCTGCTGGAAGTAGGTGAACTGGGTGACTTCCATGCCGTTGAGCCACACCTCCCAGCCCAGGCCCCAGGCGCCCAGCGTGGGCGATTCCCAGTTGTCCTCGACGAAGCGCAGGTCGTGCACCAGCGGATCGATGCCCAGCGCCTTGAGCGAATCCAGGTACAGCTGCTGGATGTTGTCCGGGTTCGGCTTCATCGCCACCTGGTACTGGTAGTAGCGCTGCAGGCGGTTCGGATTTTCGCCGTAGCGGCCGTCGGTGGGGCGGCGGCTCGGCTGCACGTAGGCCGCGTTCCACGGCTCCGGTCCGAGCGCCCGCAGGAACGTGGACGGATGGAAGGTGCCGGCGCCCACTTCCAGGTCCAGCGATTGGATCAGCACGCAGCCGTGCTGCGCCCAGAACTGGTTGAGGGTCTGGATCAGACCCTGGAACGTGATCGGTACGGACCGGGTGACGGACATCTAGCAGGGGCCGGTTGAGGGGTGCGCTAGTATAGCGACCGACTCGCGGGGACTTCCGCGCACCGGACCTGGACCATGGATTCGCGCCCTGCCGCGCCGCCCGCGTCGTTGCCCGCCGAGCCCGCCGTGGCGTTGCCGCCGGGCCGGCTGAGCTTCGAACGTGTGGCCGCCGCGCTGCTCGCCGATGGCCTGGTCGCGCCGGCCGAACGCGGCCGCGTGCAGTTCTCGGCGCAGACCGCACGCACCGTCAGCGACGTGCATCCGCTGGTGCTGTTGTCCAACCTGAAACTCGCCGCGACCCGTCCGCCGGGCAGCGAGCTGAGCCTGGAGCGGCTGACCGAATGGCTGGCGCAGCGCTGCGGCCTGCCCTACCTGCGCATCGACCCGACCCGGGTCGACGTGGCCGCGGTTACCGGCGTGGTCTCGCACGCCTATGCGCGCCGCCACCGCATCCTGCCGCTTGCCCTGCAGCCCGAGCGTCTGCTGGTGGCGACCAGCGAACCGCTGGCGCTGGACTGGCTCGGCGACGTGCAGCACCTGGCGCGGCGCCGCATCGACGTGGTGGTGGTCAACCCGCTGGACCTGCATCGCTACACGATGGAGTTCTTCGGCGTGACCCGCTCGGTGCGCGGCGCCAAGGACGGGCGCACCGAACAGAGCAGCGGCCTGCCCAGCTTCGAGCAACTGGTGGAACTGGGCCGCGGCGGCGACGTCAACGCCGACGACCACCACATCGTGCACATCGTCGACTGGCTGCTGCAGTACGCCTACGAACAGCGCGCCAGCGACATTCATCTGGAGCCGCGGCGCGAGGCCGGGCGCATGCGCTTCCGCATCGACGGCGTGCTGCACAAGGTGCTGGAAGTGCCGCCGGCGGTGATGACCGCCATCGTCAGCCGCATCAAGGTGCTCGGGCGCATGGACCTGGCCGAGCGGCGGCGCCCGCAGGACGGGCGCATCAAGACCCGCTCGCCGGGCGGGCGCGAGACCGAGATGCGCCTGTCGACGATGCCCACCGCGTTCGGCGAGAAGTGCGTGATGCGCATCTTCGACCCGGATGCGGCGTTCAAGAGCGTGGACCAGCTCGGCTTCAGCGCGCAGGAAGCGGCCGGCTGGAACGCGCTGGTGGAACGCCCGCACGGCATCGTGCTGGTCACCGGCCCCACCGGCTCGGGCAAGACCACCACGTTGTACTCCACGCTCAAGCGCCTGGCCACGCCGGACGTGAACGTGTGCAGCGTGGAGGACCCGATCGAGATGATCGCCACCGAATTCAACCAGATGCAGGTGCAGACCAACATCGACCTGGACTTCGCCAGCGGCGTGCGCACCCTGCTGCGGCAGGACCCCGACATCATCATGATCGGCGAGATCCGCGACCTGGAAACCGCCCAGATGGCGGTGCAGGCCTCGCTGACCGGGCACCTGGTGCTGTCGACCCTGCACACCAACGATGCGCCCTCGGCGATCACCCGCCTGCTCGACCTGGGCGTGCCGCACTACCTGGTCGCCTCCACCCTCAACGGCGTGCTGGCGCAGCGCCTGGTGCGCACCCTGTGCAGCCACTGCAAGCGCCCGCACACGCTGGAGCCGCTCGAGTGGGACGCGTTGCGCGAACCGGGCGAGGCCTTGCCCGAGACACTGCAACCCTACGCCCCGGTCGGCTGCCTGGAATGCCGCCGCACCGGCTACCTGGGCCGCGTGGGCCTGTACGAACTGCTGCCGGTGACGCCACGCCTGCGCACCCTGATCCGCGCCGACATGGACCTGGCCGGCTTCAGCCGGGCCGCCCAGGACGAGGGCGTGCGCACGCTGCGCCGCGCCGGCCTGGAAAAGGTGGCCGCCGGGCTGACCACGATCGAAGAAGTGCTGTCGGTGCTGCCGCCGCGGGAGTGAAGCGCGGGGCGCTTCCCCGCCTCATGATCGCCAGTTATATGGCTATGCCGCCACCGCCGCGCGGCCTTGAACAATCCACGGCGACGGCGTCTAGAATCCCACCATGCCGTTCGCTTCTCCCGTCCGTCGCCGTGCTGCGCCCTTCCTGATCCTCGAAACCGGTGAACCGGTGGCGACGATGCGCCGCTACGGACGCTTCCCGCACTGGATCCGCGTCGCCGCAGGCCTGGCCGAGCGCGAGACGGTGGTGGCCAATGTCGCCGCCGGCGAGGCCTTGCCGGCGCGGGGCGACTTCGCCGGAGTGATCGTCACCGGCTCGGCGGCGTTCGTCACCGACCGGGCCGACTGGAGCGAGCGCTCGGCGGTCTGGCTGCGCGAGGCCGCCGAGGACGGCACGCCGCTGCTGGGCATCTGCTACGGCCACCAGTTGCTGGCGCACGCGCTGGGCGGGGAGGTCGCCTACAACCCGGCCGGGCGCGAATCGGGCACGGTGCACATCGAACTGCATCCGCCTGCCGCCGAGGATCCGCTGTTCGCCGGCCTGCCGCCTCGCTTCCCCGCGCATGCCACGCATCTGCAGACGGTGCTGCGCGCGCCGTCCGGCGCCACGGTGCTGGCGCGCTCGGCGCAGGACCAGTGCCACGCGTTCCGCTGGGGCGAGGCGACCTGGGGTCTGCAGTTCCATCCGGAGTTCGCCACCCACCACATGCGCGGCTACGTGCAGGCGCGTGCCGACTGTCTACGCAGCGCCGGACGCTGCGCCCGTACCATCGCCCGCGAGGTCAGCGCCGCACCGCTGGCACGCAAACTGTTGCGGCGCTTCGTTCAGCACGCACGCGGGCAGCACAGCAGCGGCCAGGCAAAACCGCGATAATCTGTGCAGTCGCCGCCGCTGTACGGCGTCCCCCACTTCGGATTGGCAATGATCGAGATTCGCAAGCTGCCGGCCTCGGCCGGCGCGGAATGGCTGTTGGGCGGTGTGTCCCTGCTGCGGCGCGCGCCGTGGGCGCTGGGCCGGCTCGGGGTGATCTGGGGCCTGGCGACACTGCTTGCGGTGTTCCTCAGCGCGCTCCATCCGATCCTGGGCATGTTGGCGCAAATGCTCATCGGGCTGGCCGGGCCGCTGTTGTTCGGCGGGCTGGTGTGGGCCGTGCGCGAGGTCGATCAGGGCCGCAGTGCCGAGCCGGCCCACCTGCTGCAGGGCCTGCACGGCAGCCGCGCGCCGAACCTCCTGGTGGCGGTGTTGCCGCAGGCGATCGCCTTGTTGGCGCTGTCGTTCCTCGCCGTTGTGGTGATCCGTCCGGAGGGGTTGATGCAGCTGAACACGGTGATGCTCAAGCTCAACGAACTGGGCCAGTCCGGCGCGCAGCCGGATCCGAAGCAGGTGGAGGATCTGATCGCGACCCTGCCGGCGCTGCGCATCGTGCTGTGGCTGATGCTGGTGGCGGTGGGTGTCGTGGGGGTGGCGCTGACCCTGTTCCTGTTCGCGCCGCAGGTGATGTTCGACGGCCGCAATGGCGTGGCCGCCATCGGTCACGGGCTGCGCGCCTGCCTGCACAACCTGCCGGCGATGCTGGTGTTCTTCGTGCTCGCCTTCCTGGCCATGTTCGCGTTCTACTTCGCACTGACCGTGGTGACGCTGGTGGTGCAACTGCTCTTGGGCACTACGATGGCGGCGCTGATTGCGCAGGTGCTGCTGATGGCGGTGCTACCGCCGGCGATCGCCGGCATTGTGTACGTGGCCTGGAAGCAGATGTTCGTGCACGCCGGCGATGCAGCGCCGGCGGTGCCGCCGCCGCCCTCCAACGTCTTTGTGGCGTAGGGCGGGGATTGGGGAGTCGGGATTGGGGAATCGTAAGAGCAACAGCAACAGCAAAACGGCCCCTCGGGGCCGTTTTGCTTTGTACAGGTGCGCAAGTGCGACGGCGCCTATCTGGCCGGAGCCAGAGGATGCGTCAGGCGCAGCGAACCGCTCTTACCAATCCCTACTCCCGAATCTCCACTCCCGGCTTCTTCGTCACTGCCGCGGCGGCGATGATGCCCAGTTCGTAAAGCAGGCACATCGGGATCGCCAGCATCAGCTGCGAGACCACGTCCGGCGGGGTCAGCACCGCCGCCAGCACGAAGATGCCGACCACCGCGTAGCCGCGGCCCTCGCGCAGCTGCTGCGGGGTCACCCAACCGAGCAGGGCCAGGATCACCAGCGCCACCGGCAGTTCGAAGCTGGCGCCGAAGGCGAAGAAGATCGCCAGCACGAAGTCCAGGTAGGCACCGGCATCGGGGGTGAGCTGGATCACGTCCGGCTTGAACGTGGTCAGGAAGTGGAATACCGCCGGCAGCACCAGGAAGTAGGCGAAGCCGCAGCCGAGGTAGAACAACAGCACTGCCGAGGCCAGCAGCGGCAACGCCAGGCGCTTCTCGCGCTGATACAGGCCGGGGGCGACGAAGGCCCAGGCCTGGTACAGCAACCAGGGGGCGGACACGAACAGGGCCAGGAAGAACGCCAGCTTCAGCGGCGCGATGACCGCGCCGGCCGGGTGCGTGGCGATCACGCTCTGGCCCACCGGCAACTGCGCCAGCATCGGCTCGGCCAGCCAGGAGTACAGGCGCTTGGAGAAGGGCAGCAGCGCCACCACCACCACGCCCAGGCCGATCAGCGCGCGCATCAGCCGCGCGCGCAGTTCGATCAGGTGTTCGATCAGGCTGCTCTCGGCTTCCACGTTCATCGCGGCGCCTCCGGATCAATGGAGGGCGGCTGGCCGGTGTGCGCCGTGGCGGTGGACGTCGGATGCGGTGCGGCTGCACCGCGCGCGGCAGGGGGCAGTACGGAAGCTGCGGGCGCCTGCGGCGTCGGCAGGGGCGTAGCCGAGGCGGGAGCGTGCGCAGTCGAAACGTCGGTCGAGACTTCGGGTGTGGCGGCGGCCACTGGCGGCACAACTACTTGCGCGCTGTCGGCAGGCGGCACCGGCGGGTTCGGATCGATCTCGCGGCGCAGCGCCTCGGTCTGCCGCTGCAGTTCCTCGCTGCCGTCGCGAAACTGGGTCTCGGCCTGGCGCAGCGAGCTCTGCACGTCGTGCAGGCTGCGCTTGAGTTCCTCGGCTTCCAGTTCGCGCTCCAGTTCCTGCTTCACCGAGTCCCATTGCGCGCGGGCGCGGCGCACCCACAACCCGGCGAAGCGTGCCGCCTTGGGCAGGCGCTCGGGACCGAGCACCACCAGGGCCACCACCGCGATCACCAGCAGTTCGCTGAATCCGATATCGAACACGCCGGCGGGGTCCCGTCAGTGCGCGTCGCGGTCGCGCTCGGCCTGGGTCTGGCGGGACGGCTCGCTGCTGCTGCGCGTCTCGTCGCCGAGCTGGCCGGCGGGCTTGTCCTCGTCGCGCATGCCTTTCTTGAATTCCTTGACCGCGTTGCCCAGATCCTTGGCGCCGCTCGTCAGCCGCTTGGTGCCGAACACCAGCAGCACGATCACCAGCACCACCAGCCAGTGCCAGATGCTAAGACTGCCCATGATCCGCTCGCAGAAAAGTCGTAAGGAACCCGCAGGATAACGCACCGCGCCGCGCCGCGTTACCTCTCCCGGCCGTGCAGGCAGGCCTGCACGGTGCGATGGACAGGTGGCGTTGGGAACCGCGCTCAGCGATCGCCGTCGAGCTTCTCGGTGCGGATCTCGCCGTCGGACACCGGCTGGAAGCCCTGCTGCGCCGGTGGCGCCTGGCCCTGCAGGGGCACGGTGCTGGCGGCGGCGTCGGGCGCGGCGGTCGGTTCCGGCGTGGGCTGCGGCGCCGGCATGGCCGGCGCCGGGGCGGCGCCCGGGCTGCCGTTGCTATCGGTGCCGCGGCTCTGCCGTGCGGCGTAGGTGGCTTCCTCGAGCTTGTCGCGGAAGGCGACGATGTCGTTGGACGGCCGGTTGGTGGTGCGGCCCTCGAAGATCATCCGCGGGGTGGTATTGCTGCCGTAGGCGTTGAGGTCGGCGGCATCGTCGATCTGCAGCGCGGCGCCATCCAGGGCGACACCGGCGAACAGGCCGCGGGCGCGCGACCACGACCAGATCTCGGCCTTGAGCTGGCCGTCGGTGGCGGCGGCGGCGTTGCGCCCGACCGGGCCGGCGGCGACGCCGGCATCGGCGCCGAGGGTGAACTTGCCGTTGACGATGTTGTCCAGGCTGCGGTCGTTGCGGAACACCAGCACCACGTCGGAGGACTGCACGCCGACCTGGAAGCCGATGCTGCCGCCGGTGAGCTTGACGAACACCGGGTTCGACCAGGTGCCGTCCGGGCGCTTGACCGACATCAGGCCATGGCCGCGACGCCCGCCGATCACCAGGCCGGCCTTGAGGGTGTCCGGGATCACCACGATGGCGCGGCCCTCGTCGAGCAGCTTGTCGGGGATGGCCTGCTCGGGAATCTTCTGGATGTCGGTCAGCACGCGCAGCGCGTTGCGGGCGCGCTCGTCCTCTTCCGGTCCGGCCACGGCGTGGCCGACGAACAACAGGGTGCTCAACAACAGGGCGAGGCGCGGCAGGAGGGGCATGGCGGGCTCCGAAATAGGTCCGCAGCAAGATACTGCAAGTCCTTGAACTTAGTCACAGGGCAATGAATCGGCAATGAGTGGTGCCGGCACCGCATGCAGGCGCCGTCGATCGCCGCGATCGAGCGTATCGACACGCCGCGGCGCGCGCGCTCTGCCACAATGCGCGCATGTCCGACGCACCCGAGACCGCCATCCTGGTGGTGAATCTAGGCACGCCCGAGGCGCCGACCGCGCCTGCGGTCGCCCGTTACCTGGCCGAGTTCCTTGGCGACAAGCGCGTGGTCGCGATCCCGCGCCTGTTCTGGTGGCCGCTGCTGCACTGGGTGATCCTGCCGCGGCGCTCGCCGAAATCGGCGGAGAAGTACGCCCAGGTGTGGCTGGCGGACGGGTCGCCGCTGGCGGTGTACACCCGCCGCCTGGCCGAGGGCATGCAGCGCGAGCTGCCCGGGCACCGCGTGGCCTGGGCGATGCGCTACGGCGCGCCGGCGCTGGCGCCGGCCCTGGACGCGCTGCGCGAGGCGGGCGTGCGCCGGATCGTGGTGCTGCCGCTGTACCCGCAGTATTCGACCACCACCACCGCCTCGATCGAGGACGTGGTGCAGGCCTGGCAGGCGCGCCATCCGCAGTTGCCGGTACACCTGATCGAGGACTACCCGACCGATCCGGCCTGGGTCGCGGCGGTGGCCGACAGCGTGCGTGCGCACTGGGCGCAGCATGGCCGCGGCGAGCGCCTGTTCTTCTCCTTCCACGGCCTGCCGCAGCGCGTGGCCAACAACGGCGATCCCTACCCGCAGCGCTGCGAAGCCAGTGCGCAGGCGATCGCCACCGCACTGGGCCTGGAGGCGGGCCAGTGGGAGCTCGGCTACCAGTCGCGCTTCGGCGCCGAGCGCTGGCTGCGCCCGTATGCCGAGCCGCGGCTGTGGGAGCTTGCCGGGCAGGGGGTCAAGCAGGTGGACGTGATCTGTCCCGGCTTCGCCACCGACTGCCTGGAAACCCTGGAAGAAGTGGCGATGGGCTTCGTCGAGACCTGCGCCGAACGCGGCATGCAGGTGCGCTACATCCCCTGCCTCAACGACGCCCCGGCGCACGCCCGTGCCCTGGCGCAGCTGGCGGCCCGCGCGGCATGAGTTTGCGTGCTTTTGCCTGCCCGTCGCGGGTGGGCGCGCTGGCCGGGCTGCGCAGCGGTGACCCGGAGGGCCCCAAGGCGCTGGCCTTGCACGGCTGGCTCGACAACGCCGCCAGCTTCGTGCCGCTGAGCCGGCACCTGCCGCAGCTGGACCTGGTGATGCTGGACCTGCCCGGCCATGGCCACAGCAGCGACCTGCCCGATGGCGCCGAGTACCTGCTGGCCAGCGCCCTGCACCCGGTGCTGGACGCGGCCGATGCGCTGGGCTGGGAGCGCTTCGTGCTGATCGGCCACTCGATGGGCGCGGCCATCGCCAGCCTGCTGGCCGCCGCGGCGCCGCAGCGCATCGAGAAGTTCGTGGCGATCGAGATGCTGGGCGGCCTGGCCGAGAGCGAGGCGGGCGCGGTGGAACGGTTGCGCAACAGCGTCGCCAGCACCCGCCGCGTCAATGCCACGCCATTGCGCGTGTTTCCCGATCTGGCCGCCCCGGTGCGGGCGCGGATGCTGGCCAACCAGCTCAGCGAGCCGGCGGCGCGGCTGCTGGTGGAACGCGGCGTGCGCGCGGTGGACGGCGGTTACGTGTGGCGTAGCGACCGCCGGCTGACCCTGCCCACCGCGATCCGCCCGACCGAGCCGCAGATGCAGGCGCTGTTGGCCGGCATCGAGTGCCCGACCGCGGTGGTGTTCGCCGATCCGGCGCAGGACATCCTGCCCGAGTCGCTGCGCCTGACGCGCGCGGCGTGCCTGCGCGACGGCCGGGTGCACACGCTGCCCGGCACCCACCATCTGCACATGGAGCAACCGGCGGCGGTGGCCGCGTTGCTGCACGGCTTCCTCTGAGGCAGACGCGGCGCTGACCGCGTCGTCATGCGCCTGCGCCGCCGCGACCATCGAACTCCGGGCATCGCGCACGCACACTGCGACGCAGTGTGCGCCGGCGCTGCGCAGGCCGCCGCAGTCGTTCCTTTCGCGGCGTCACAGTTCGCCATGTTGTCGCCATGCCGTCGCGGTTCGGAAAACTTCGACGCACAGCGTAGCGCGCACCTTTCGCCCTGACGCCGCGCTTCCATGATCCGCCTCCTTCGCCGCTACCGGGTCGGCCCACGCCTGACCTTCGCCTTCGCTGCCCTGCTGTTGATCTGCGGCGCCCTGATCGTGGCCAGCCTCGCGTCGATGGCGCTTGCGCGCCAGCAGCTCGACGACATCGCCCTGGACAAGATGGAGAAGATCCGCCTGTCCAACGCCATGGTCGCGGCGCAGGCGCGGCTGGAGATCGGCCTGCTCAACGACGTCATCCTCACCAACCCCGACGAGAAGCAGGCGGTGGTGCGCGCCATCGACCAGGCCCAGCGCGACTACGCGCAGGCACGTCGCAAGCTGTTCGCGCTGCGCCTGGACCCGGCCGACCGCACCGGCGCGCAGCTGCGCGCGGCAATCGACAAGGCCTATGTGCAGGTGCAGCCGTTCCAGTCGCAGGTACTGGCGATGGCCGCCGACAACCAGAACCTGGATGCGCAGACCTTGCACCTGTACACCTTGCAGCCGCTGCTGGCGCAGTGGCAGCAGGCGATCCAGCGCAACGCCGCGCACCTGCGCACGCTCAGCGACGGCTCCTATGCGCAGGCGGTGACCACGATGGCCCGCGCGCGCTGGTTGCTGCTGCTCGGCGGCGGCCTGCTGCTGGCGGTCAGTGCGTGGCTGGGCTGGTGCATCACCCAGAGCCTGGTGCGGCCGCTGCGCGAAGGTACCCGCGTCGCCGCGGCGATCGCCGCCGGCCAGCTCGACGCGGTGGTGCAGGCACAGGGCAACGACGAGGCCGCCGAGCTGCTGCGCAGCATGCAGACCATGCAAACGCAGCTGCGCGCGGTGCTGGCCGAGCAGCGGCGGATGGCGCAACGGCATGCGGACGGCGCCATCGCCTGCCGCGGCGATGCGGCGGCGTTCCCCGGCGACTACGGCCAATTGCTGCGCGACGCCAACGCGCTGGTCGACCTGCACGTGGGCACCGCGCAGTCGATGGTGGCGCTGATGCGGCGCTACGCCATCGGCGATCTCAGCGAGGACATGCCGCGCCTGCCGGGCGAGCAGGCCGCGATCTCCGAGGCGATGGATGCGATCAAGGCCAACCTCGGTACGCTCAGCCGCGACATCTGGCATCTGGCCGAGGCCGCCGCGGCCGGCGACTTCAGCGCGCGTGCCGATCTCGGCGCGCACCAGCACGATTTCCGCATCATGCTCGAGAGCCTCAACCAACTGATGGCGACGGTGGACGGCAACCTGGGCGAATTGTCCGGGTTGTTGCGCGCCATCGCCAGCGGCGACCTCGGCGTGCGCATGCACGGCGACTTCCATGGCGTGTTCGCCGACATGCGCGACGACGCCAACGCCAGCGCCGACCAGCTCGCGGCGATCGTGGCCGGCATCCAGCACGCGGCCGCGGCGATCGACGCCGAGGCCGGCGCCATCGCCGGCGGCCACCAGGACCTGTCGCTGCGCAGCGCCGAACAGGCCGGCACGCTGGAGCGCACCGCCCGTGCGGCGGCGCGCCTGACCGACACCGTGCGCCAGAACGCCACCCATGCGCACCATGCCAACCAGCTGGCCGACGCGGCGGCGACCGTGGCCGGGCAGGGCGGCGCTTCGATCGACGCGGCGGTCGGTGCGATGCAGGGCGTGGAAGCGGCCTCGCGCAAGATCGGCGAGATCATCGCGGTGATCGACGGCATCGCCTTCCAGACCAATATCCTGGCGCTCAATGCCGCGGTGGAGGCAGCGCGTGCCGGCGAGCAGGGCCGAGGCTTCGCGGTGGTCGCCAGCGAGGTGCGCGCGCTGGCGCAGCGCTCGGCCGATGCGGCCAAGGAGATCAAGCGCCTGATCGAGGCCTCGGTGGACCAGGTCGCGGTGGCCTCGGCGCAGGTGCACGACGCCGGCCGCACCATGGGGCGCGTGCTGGCCTCGGTGGACGAGGTCAATGCACTCATGGCGGGCATTGCGGCGGCCTCGCAGGAGCAGGCCGCCGGCATCGACGAAGTCGGACAGGCGATGGCGCAGATGGACCGCAGCACCCAGCAGAACCTGGCGTTGGTGGAGCAGGCCACGGCCGCGTCGCGCGCGTTGGAGCAGCAGGCCGGCAGTCTGAGCGAGGCGGTGGCGGTGTTCCGGCTGGCCGACGCGGCACCGTCGGTCCCGCTGCCGGAGCAGGCGTTGCCGGTGCTGGCGATCCAGCCTGCGCCAGCCGGCTTCGACTATGCGCGCAGCGCCTGATGCGGAAGCGTTCCCTTGAGCGGCGCGCCGCGCGCAGTGCGGTTGACGACCGATATGGCGTCGATCGCCAGGCCGGACGCACCCACGTCAGGGGCATGCGGACAGGCCTGTCGGTGTGTTCCCTACACACCCATCGTGAAGCTTGTGTGTAGAAAAATTTTCGCTTAAGTTGCGCCCACGCCTGCCGTCAACAGGCGTAGACGCGATACGTCCTGTGTACGCGGCTCGATCCCGGCGTCCTGACATGCCGGCGTAGTGCCGCACGGACCGTACCGCCTCGCTGGCGCCGGAGGTCGCGCCTGATTCGCGGTAGGCGGGAGGAGAGGGGGCCTGCCGGGCGCTGCATGGAGTTCTGCTTCCGCAGCGCTGGGCCAACACACCGCGATGCGACCGCATCGGTGCGCCCACCTGCCTGCTCATTCCCCCCTTGTTCGCATCCCCGTTTGCGCCATGTCGTGCCGCAGCGCAGCATGCGTGCCCGATTCGCGACCAAATGAACCCTCGCCGCTGACGCCGCGCGCACCGCGATGTTCGGCGTTCAGCCGAGGTCCGGGTGTGTCACCGCCGCGGGGCCTTCCGGACGTTTCGAAGAACGTGCTTCGGCCAAGCCTGTCGTGTGCTTGGCTTGTAGGAGCGGCTTCAGCCGCGACGGGCGTTACCGGTGACGCCCGTCGCGGCTGAAGC
>NZ_JAQJCQ010000017.1:0-103795 GCF_038442435.1 Xanthomonas protegens
CCCCCCCCCCCCCCCCCCCCGGGGGCCCCGCCCCCCCCCCCCCCGCCCCCCCCCCCCCCCCCCCGGGCGCCCCCCCCCCCGCTCCTACGAGAAAACCTGCCTCCGGCTTGATTGCGGCGAAAGCAAGTTGGTCGCAGCACTCGTCAGCAGCGCCGGGCGCTACGAATGGCAGTCGCGGCTGAAGCCGCTCCTACGCGCTTCACGACAGATGCGCCCATCCAGCGCACGAACACGCGACCGAACGCGCCCGCTAGTCGACCAGACGCAGGCGCAGTTCCTTGGGCAGGGCGAACACCATCGACTCCGGCTCGCCCGCCAGTTCCGACACGCCATCGGCGCCGAGTTCGCGCAGCCGCGCGATCACCCCGTCCACCAGCACCTGCGGCGCCGAGGCGCCGGCGGTCAGGCCGACACGGCGCTTGCCGGCGATCCAGGCGGGGTCGATCTCGTCGGCGCCGTCGATCAGGTAGGACTCCACCCCGTCGCGCCGCGCCAGCTCGCTGAGCCGGTTGGAATTGGAGCTGTTCGGCGAGCCGACCACCAACACCAGGTCGCACTCCTTGGCCAGGTCACGTACCGCGTCCTGGCGGTTCTGGGTGGCGTAGCAGATGTCGTCGTTCTTCGGACCCTGCATCGCCGGGTAGCGCGCGCGCAGCGCCTCGATGATGCCGCGGGTGTCGTCCACCGACAGCGTGGTCTGGGTGGTGTAGGCCAGGTTCTCCGGCTGTTTCACATCCAGCGTGGCGACCTGCTCGATGTCCTCGACCAGATAGATGCGGCCGGTGCCGCATTCGCGGTCCCACTGCCCCATCGTGCCCTCCACCTCCGGATGGCCGGCATGGCCGATCAGCACCACGTCGCGGCCGGCGCGGCAGTGCCGGGCCACCTCGAAATGCACCTTGGTCACCAGCGGGCAGGTCGCGTCAAACACCTTCAAGCCACGCCGCTCGGCCTCCTGGCGCACCGCCTGGGCCACGCCGTGGGCGCTGAAGATCACCGTGTTGCCGTCGGGCACCTCGTCCAGTTCCTCGACGAAGATCGCGCCGCGCTGCTTGAGGTCGTCGACCACGAAGCGGTTGTGCACCACCTCGTGGCGCACGTAGATCGGCGCGCCCAGGGTTTCGATGGCGCGCTTGACGATCTCGATCGCGCGGTCGACGCCGGCGCAGAAGCCGCGGGGGTTGGCGAGCAGGACATCCATTAGCTAGATCCGCCGGCCACAGGGGCCAGGCGCTTCGACAGGGAGAGTGGCACCGATTATCCCGCTTTTCGCTTCGCCTTGCCGTCGAACAGGCCGAACAGGGCGATGCCGATGGCGCCGGCGACGATCGCCGAGTCGGCGATGTTGAACGAGGGCCAGTAGTGCTCGCCCACGTACCACTGGATGAAATCGACCACGTGGCCGTGCATCAGCCGGTCGATCACGTTGCCGATCGCCCCGCCGATCACCAGCGCGTACGGCAGCGCGCTGCGCCACTCGCCGCGCGGGGTGCGCGCCAGCCACCAGGCCAGCAGGCCGCTGATGCCCACCGCCAGCGCGGTGAAGAACCAGAGCTGCCAGCCGCCGGCCTGACTCAGGAAACTGAACGCCGCACCGGTGTTGTAGGTCCGGTACCAGTTCCAGAAGCCGGGAATCACCGGCACCGCGGTGAACTCGGGCAGGCTGGACAGCACCCAGGCCTTGCTCCACTGGTCCAGGCCGATCACCACGGCCGACAGCAGCAGCCAGATCAGGGCGGAGGGGTTGGGTCGTGCGGTCATGCGGGAAGTCCGCCTTGGGCGAATAAGGAAAGGAAGGACGGCCGGCGCCGCAACCACGGCGCCGCCGCTGGCCCCGGCAGCGCGCAGGTCGCGTGGCCGGGGACGGGACTCAGAACCAGCGGCGCTCCTCCCCCGGTCCTTCGATGTTGCTGACGCAGCGGCCGCACAATTCCGGGTGCGCCGGATCGGCGCCGACGTCGGCGCGGTAGTGCCAGCAACGCACGCACTTGGGCTTCTCGGTGGCCTGGGCGCTGACGAAGATCTCGTCGGTGCTGGCCTCGCGCACCACCACGTCGCCGCTGATGAACAGGAAGCGCAGCTCTTCCTGCAGCGGCTGCAGCTTCGCCGCGGTGGCGGCGTCGGCGGCGACGGTGATCTCCGCCTCCAGCGCCGCGCCGATCACGCCATTGCTGCGCATCGGCTCCAGCACCTTGGCCACCTGCTCGCGCAGCGCCAGCAACTGCTCGAAGTCGGCCGCGCTCAGCGCCGCGTCCTCCGGCAACGGCGCCAGGCCTTCGTACCAGGTCGCGAACAGCACGTTGCCCAGGTGCGCGCCCGGCAGGTAGCCCCACAGCTCGTCGGCGGTGAAGCTCAGGATCGGCGCGATCCAGCGCACGAAGGCCTCGGCCACATGGAACATCGCGGTCTGCGCCGAACGCCGGCCGAGCGAGTCCTCGGCCATGGTGTACAGCCGGTCCTTGGTCACGTCCAGGTACAGCGACCCCAGGTCCACGCTGCAGAAGTTCAGCAGCGCCTGCACGATGGCGGCGAAGTCGTAGCGCGCGTAGGCGGCCTTGATCTGCTCCTGCACCTCGTAGGCGCGGTGCACGATCCAGCGGTCCAGCGCCACCAGTTCCGGCAGCGGCCGCAGGTGCACGGCCGGGTTGAAGCCGTGCAGGTTGCCGAGCAGGAAGCGCGCGGTGTTGCGCAGGCGCCGGTAGGCGTCGGCGTTGCGCTTGAGGATCTCCTGCGACAGCGACATCTCGTTGCTGTAGTCGGCCGAGGCGATCCACAGGCGCAGGATGTCCGCGCCCAGCGTCTTCATGATGTCCTGCGGCTCGATGCCGTTGCCCAGCGACTTGGACATCTTGCGGCCGTGCTCGTCCACGGTGAAGCCGTGGGTCAGGCACTGCCGGTACGGCGCCGCGTGGTCCAGCGCCACGCCGGTCAGCAGCGAGGACTGGAACCAGCCGCGGTGCTGGTCGGAGCCTTCCAGGTACAGGTCGGCCGGCTTGGGCAGGCCGCGTTCGGTCAGCACCGCCTCGTGGGTGACGCCGGAATCGAACCAGACATCGAGGATGTCGGTGATCTTGTCGTAGTCGCCCGCTTCGTCGCCGAGCAGCTCGGCGGCGTCCAGCGCGTACCACACGTCCACCCCGCCCTCCTCGACGCGGTCGGCGACCTGGCGCATCAGTTCGGTGCTGCGCGGATGCGGCTCGCCGGTCTCGCGGTGCACGAACAGCGCGATCGGCACGCCCCAGGTGCGCTGGCGCGAGATCGTCCAGTCCGGGCGCCCGGCGACCATGCCGGCGATGCGCGCCTGGCCCCAGGCCGGGTACCAGTGCACGCCCTCGATGGCCTGCAGCGCCTCGGCGCGCAGGCTGGCCTGCTCCATCGAGATGAACCACTGCGGCGTGGCGCGGAACGCGATCGGCGTCTTGTGGCGCCAGCAATGCGGATAGCTGTGGACCATGCTGGCACGCGCCAGCAGCAGCCCGCGCGCGGCCAGCAGGTCGGCGATGACGTCGTTGGCCTTCCAGATGTGCAGCCCGGCCAGTTCCGTGCCATCGACCGCGGGGGTCGACGGCAGGTACACGCCGCGCGCATCCACCGGGTTGATCTGCGCGGCGCCGTAGCGCTCCAGCAGCCCGTACGGCTTCACCGCCACGTAGTCCTCCTGGCCGTGGCCGGGGGCGGTGTGCACCGCGCCGGTACCGTCGGTGTCGGACACGTGGGTGCCGAGGATCACCGGCACGTCGCGCTCGTCGTAGAACGGATGCGCCAGCACCTGGTGTTCCAGCGCCGCACCGGCGACGCGGCCGTGCACCACGACCTCATCCACCCCGTAGCGCTGCAGCGCGCGCTCGGCCAGCGCGTCGGCCAACACCAGCCAGCGGCGGCGGCCGTCGCGGGCCGGGCCTTCCACCAGCGCATAGACCAGCTCCGGCCCCAGCGACACCGCCAGCGAGGCCGGCAGCGTCCACGGCGTGGTGGTCCAGATCGGCACCGCCACGTCCGCCCCCTCCGGCAGGGTCGCGCCGAACGCGGCGGCCAGCGCCGCGCCGTCGCGGGCCGTGTAGGCCACGTCCACCGTCGGCGACTGCTTGTCGGCGTACTCGATCTCGGCCTCGGCCAGCGCCGAGCCGCAGTCGAAGCACCAGTGCACCGGCTTCACGCCGCGGGTCAGGTGGCCGTTCTCGACGATCCTGGCCAGCGCGCGGATCTCGTTGGCCTCGAAATGGAAGTCCAGCGTGCGGTACGGGTTGTCCCAGTCGCCAATCACGCCCAGGCGCTTGAAGTCGCGGCGTTGGATGTCGATCTGCGCGTTGGCGTACTCGCGGCACTTCTGCCGGAACTGCACCGCATCCAGCTTGACCCCGACCTTGCCGAACTTCTTCTCGATCGCGATCTCGATCGGCAGGCCATGGCAGTCCCAGCCCGGGATGTACGGCGCGTCGTAGCCGGACAGGTACTTGGACTTGACGATGATGTCCTTGAGGATCTTGTTGACCGCATGCCCCAGGTGGATCGCGCCATTGGCGTACGGCGGGCCGTCGTGCAGCACGAACAGCGGCCGGCCCTGCGCGTTGTCGCGCAGCCGCGTATACAGGCCCTCGCTCTCCCAGCGCGCCAGGATGTCCGGCTCGCGCTTGGGCAGGTCGCCGCGCATCGGGAACTCGGTCGCCGGCAGATGGAGGGTGGCTTTGTAGTCCTGGGTCACGGGCAGTTACCGGTCGGTGGTCTTCAGGGTGAGGTCCGCGCGCGGGGCGGCGGACACGGGCGGCAGGCCCGCGCCAGCGGGCGCAGCGAGCAGTTGCCGCGCCAGCGCGGCGTCGCGGTGCATCTGCGCGGTCAGCGCCGGCAGATCGGCGAAGGTTTCCTCGTCGCGCAACTTGGCGACGAACTCCACCTCGATGTGGCGACCGTACAGGTCGCCCTGGAAATCGAACAGGTGCGCTTCCAGCAGCGGCTCCACGCCCTGCACCGTCGGGCGGGTGCCGAAGCTGGACACCGACGGCCACGGCTGTGCCGCCACCCCATGCACCCAGGTGGCGTAGATGCCGGACAGCGCCGGGGTGCGGGCGAACCGCAGGTTGGCGGTGGGGTAGCCGAGCGTGCGCCCGAGCTGCTTGCCGCGCACCACGCGCCCGCCGATCGCGTACGGGCGGCCGAGCAGCTCCGCCGCATGGGCGAACTCGCCGGCCACCAGCAACTCACGGATGCGGGTGCTGGAAATGCGTTCCTCGCGCAGGTGCACCGGCGCGATCTCGTCGGCGGCGAAGCCATGCTGGGCGCCCAACGCACGCAGCAGCGCGATGTCGCCGCCGCGCTTGTGGCCGAAGCGGAACGCCGGGCCGATCCAGACCTCGCGCGCACGCAGGCGCTCGACCAGCACGCGCTGCACGAAGTCTTCCGCACTCATCGACGCCATGCGCCGGTCGAAGCGCAGCAGGCCGACGCTGTCGACGCCGAGTTGGAGCAGGCCCTGCACCTTGGCCCGGGCCAGGGTCAGCCGCGGCGGCGGCGCGGCCGGGGCGAAGAACTCCCGCGGCAGCGGCTCGAAGCTCAGCGCCACCGCCGGCACGTCCGCCCCGCGCGCGCGCGCGATCGCCTGCCGCACCAGCGCGCGGTGGCCCAGGTGCAGGCCATCGAAGGCGCCGATGCAGACCACGCTTCCCTGCGGGAACAGGGTCCCGCCCTCGACGTCTCTAAACAGCCTGCTCATTCCTCGGTCCGAAGCGCCGGCGCAGGAGGCGCCGGTCGATGATGCGTAACCGTCGAGTATAGCGGGTGGGGCCACGGCCCGGGCGCAGCCTCCCGTCGTAGGAGCGGCTTCAGCCGCGACCGGGGATTCCACCGCCACCCCGCAGGTCGCGGCTGAAGCCGCTCCTACGAATCCCCAATCCCGAATCCCCACTCCCAGCCCCACTACTGCTCGCGCAGATCCCGCGGCCGGAACCCCAGCGCCAGCAAGGCAAGCAGGTATACCGCGCCGCCGCCGCCGACCAGCAGCAACAGGCTGCCGATGCGGTGCCACTTGTCCATGGTGGTGAACGCCGGCAGCCAGTGCAGGCCCAGCGCCAGCACCGCGGCCATCGCCGCACAGGCCACGCCCAGCCGCAGCAGATAGCCGCTCCAACCCGGCTTGGGCTGGTAGACCTGGTCGCGGCGCAGCCAGCGCCACAGCAGGGAGAGGTTGAGGTAGCTGGCCACCGCGCTGGCCAGGCCCAGCGCCAGGTGCAGCCCCGGCACCGCCTCCAGCGCCGCGCGCACGCCCTGCGCGCGCAGCTCCGCCGGCACCCACAGCTGGTACAGGATCGCCAGGAACAACAGGTTCAGCGCCATGTTGGCGACCAGCGCGGCGACGCCAGCACGCACCGGCGTACGCGTGTCCTGGCGCGAATAGAACGCCGGCAGCAGCACCTTGAGCAGGGCGAACGCCGGCAGGCCGAAGCTCAGCCCGAACACCGACATCGCCGCCATGCGCGTATCGAAGGCGGTGAACTTGCCGTACTGGAACAGGGTCGCCACCAGCGGCTGGCTCAGCAACATCAAGCCCAGCATCGCCGGCACCGCGATCAGCAAGGTGGTACGCAGCCCCCAGTCCAGCGCGTTGGAGAACCCGGCGCGATCGGTCTTGACGTGGTGTCGCGACAGCGCCGGCAGGATCACCGTGCCCAGGGCCACGCCGAACACCCCCAGCGGCAGCTCCAGGAAGCGGTCGGCCTGCGATAGCCAGCTCTGCGAGCCGGCGTACAGGAACGAGGCGATCACCGTGTCCAGCAGCAGGTTGATCTGCGCGATCGAGGAGCCGAACAGGGTCGGCACCATCAGGGTCAGCACCCGGCGCACGTCCGGATGCCGCCAGCCCCAGCGCGGCAGGGTCAGCAGGTCGATACCGCGCAGGGCCGGCAACTGGAACAGCAACTGCAGCACACCCGCCACCAGCACCGCCCAGCCCATCGCCAGGATCGGCACCTGCAACCGCGGCGCCAGCCACAGCGCGCCGGCGATCATGCACAGATTGAGGATCACCGGGGTCAGCGCCGGCAGGCCGAAGCGATGGAAGCTGTTGAGCGCGCCGCCGGCCAGTGCGGTCAGCGACACGAACAGCAGGAACGGGAAGGTCAGACGCAGCAGGTCGACGATCAGCCCGAACTTGGCCGGATTGTCGATCGCGCCGGGATTGAACAGCATCGCCATCTGCGGGGTAAAGATCAGCCCCAGCGCGGTGACCAGCAGCAGCACGCCGCCCAGGGTGCCGGACACGCGCGACATCAGCGCACGCAGGTCGGCGTGCGGGCGGGTTTCCTTCACCTCGGTGAACACCGGCACGAAGGCCGTGGCGAACGAGCCCTCGGCGAACAGCCGGCGCAGGAAGTTGGGAATGCGGAAGGCCACCCAGAACGCATCGCTGGTGGCGTTCGAGCCGAAGGAATAGTTGATGGCCTGGTCGCGTACCAGACCCAGCAGGCGCGAAACCATGGTCATGCTGCTGAAGGAGAGCAGCCCGCGAAACATGCGCGGCGTGCTCATGCGGCGGCCCTCTTGACAATTGACTTGACGCAAATATTCGGACGCTTCATACTCTCCCGCTTGTTTTTATCCACCACACAGCTTTCCAGGAAACCACCACCGTGGCCAATATCAAGTCCGCCAAGAAGCGCGCCAAGCAGACCGTCGTGCGCAACGCGCGCAACACGGCTCAGCGTTCGATGCTGCGCACCGCCGTCAAGAAGGTCATCAAGGCCCTGGACGCCAACGACGCAGCCGGCGCCGAAGCCGCTTTCGCCATCGCCCAGCCGATCCTCGACCGTTTCAGCTCGCGTGGCCTGATCCACAAGAACAAGGCTGCCCGTCACAAGAGCCGCCTGAGCGCCCGCATCAAGGCGATCAAGACCGCCGCCTGATCGGCCGCAGTCGACGCCGGAAGCGCGCACGCTTCCGGCAGCACCACGAAAAAGCCCGGCCTCGGCCGGGTTTTTCGTGTGCGCGTCACCCTGCCCCGCGCGCCGCGGGACGGCGCGACGCTCAGGAGGCATTGGCGGCCGCCTCCAGCGCCTCCTCGCGCTGGCGGTCGAAGAACGCCATCACGTCCTTCATGATCGGCCAGGTGCCTTCGCGGCCCAGTGCCGACACCAGGTACCAGGGCTGGGTCCAGCCCAACTCGGCGACAACCTGCTCGGCCAGCGCACGCGCCTCGTCCTCGAACATCAGGTCGGCCTTGTTCAGCACCAGCCAGCGCGGCTTGGCCAGCAGCTCCGGATCATGCTTCTGCAGCTCGCGCTCGATCGCCCGCACCTGCTCGGTCGGCGACACGCCATCCACGCCACCCTCCATCGGCGCCAGATCCACCAGGTGCAGCAGCAGGCGGGTGCGCTGCAGGTGGCGCAGGAACTGCGCGCCAAGGCCGGCGCCGTCGGCGGCACCCTCGATCAGCCCGGGAATGTCAGCGATCACGAAGCTGCGATAGGCCTCGACGCTGACCACGCCCAGGTTCGGATACAGCGTGGTGAACGGGTAGTCGGCGACCTTCGGCGTCGCCGCGGACACGGCGCGGATGAAGGTGCTCTTGCCGGCATTGGGGAAGCCCAGCAGGCCGACGTCGGCCAGCAGCTTCAACTCCAGCTTGAGCGTGCGCTCCTCGCCCTCCTCGCCCGGCGTCGCCTTGCGCGGCGCGCGCGTCACCGAACTCTTGAAGTGCATGTTGCCCAGGCCGCCCTTGCCGCCCTGCGCGACCAGCAGGCGGTCGCCGTGCGCGATCAGATCGCCGATGACCTCGTCGGTCTCGACGTTGATCACCACGGTGCCGACCGGCACGGTGATGGTCAGATCCTCGCCGGCCTTGCCGTACATCTGCCGGCCCATGCCGTTCTCGCCGCGCTGCGCACGGAACGCGCGCTGATGGCGGAAGTCGACCAGGGTATTGAGATTCTCGTCGGCGACCAGCCACACGCTGCCGCCATTGCCGCCGTCGCCGCCGTCCGGCCCACCCAGCGGGATGAACTTCTCGCGGCGAAAGCCGATGCAGCCATTGCCGCCATTGCCGGCCGTGACCTGGATTTCCGCTTCGTCTACGAGTTTCATGGGATTCGGGATTCGTGATTCGGGATTGGGAAAACACCGGACGCCACAGTTTAGCGGCGCCAGCAAAAGAACGGAGGCAACGGAACGGAGGCCAGCAATCGAGGGCTCTGGCGGAATCCGCAGTTGCGAATCCCCAATCCCCAATCCCGCCATCCCGGCCACCAAACGAAAAACCCCGCCGAAGCGGGGCTTTCGTCAGCAAGCCTGCGCCACGGCGCAGGCCCTGGACACCGGCGACTTACGCCTCGGTGACCACGCTCACGGTGCGGCGCTTCTTGGCGCCCTTCACCGAGAACTCGACCTTGCCGTCGACCAGCGCGAACAGGGTGTGGTCGCGGCCCAGGCCGACGCCGGCGCCCGGGTGGAACTGGGTGCCGCGCTGACGCACGATGATGTTGCCGGCTTCGATGGCCTGGCCGCCGAACATCTTCACGCCCAGGTACTTCGGGTTGGAGTCGCGGCCGTTGCGCGAGGAACCTACGCCTTTTTTGTGTGCCATGACTGCTGCTCCTTACTTCTTGTCGCCACCGGCGATGCCGGTGATCTCGATTTCGGTGTAGTGCTGCCGATGACCCTGACGCTTCATGTGGTGCTTGCGGCGGCGGAACTTGATGATGCGCACCTTGTCGGCGCGGCCATGGGCCACGACCTTGGCGGTGACGGCGGCGCCCTTCAGCGCGTCGCCGATCTTGATGCCGTCGCTGTCGCCCAGCATCAGGATGTTGTCGAACGTGATCTCGTTGCCGGCTTCGACTTCGAGCTTTTCCACGCGGAGCGTTTCGCCCTGCGCGACGCGGTATTGCTTACCGCCAGTGACCAGTACTGCGTACATGACCAGACTTCCTCTGTAGTTATTGTGGTCGTTCCCGTCGTGCCGTTTCGGGCAGACAGGAGCGGGATTGTAAGCCGCCGTGCGCGGCAGGGTCAAGCCCACCCAGCCCCGGACTGTCAAGCCCCGCGGGCCGGCACGGCTGCCTGAACCAGCCAGCCGCCGGCGCCCGGCGGCGCTGGGATCTGCGGCAATTGCCCCCACCTGACAAGCTGGGTACGCTGATCGATTGCCGTCCCCTTTCCGCCCCCACACTGGCCAGCGGCACCGCCACGGCCGGCACATTCCGGAATCTCTTCATGGCGATGGATTACATCCGCATCCGCGGCGCGCGGACGCACAACCTCAAGAACCTCGACCTCGACCTGCCGCGCGACAAGCTGATCGTGATCACCGGCCTGTCCGGGTCCGGCAAGTCCTCGCTGGCGTTCGACACCATCTACGCCGAGGGCCAGCGCCGCTACGTGGAGTCGCTGTCGGCGTACGCGCGGCAGTTCCTCAGCGTGATGGAGAAGCCCGACATCGATCACATCGAAGGCCTGTCGCCAGCGATCGCGATCGAGCAGAAGTCGACCTCGCACAACCCGCGCTCCACCGTCGGCACCATCACCGAGATCTACGACTACCTGCGCCTGCTGTACGCACGCGTCGGCCAGCCGCGCTGCCCCGACCACGGCTATCCGCTGGAGGCGCAGACGGTCAGCCAGATGGTCGACCAGGTGCTGACCCTGGATCCGGAGCAGCGCTACATGCTGCTGGCGCCGGTGATCCGCGAGCGCAAGGGCGAGCATGCGCAGGTGTTCGAACAACTGCGCGCGCAGGGCTTCGTGCGCGTGCGCGTGGACGGGGAGCTGTACGAGATCGACGCGGTGCCGGCGCTGGCGCTGCGCCAGAAGCACACCATCGAGGCGGTGATCGACCGCTTCCGCCCGCGCGAGGACATCAAGCAGCGCCTGGCCGAGAGCTTCGAGACCGCGCTGAAGCTGGCCGACGGCATGGTGTCGGTGCAGTCGCTGGACGACACCGCGGCCGCGCCGCACCTGTTCTCCTCCAAGTACAGCTGCCCGGTCTGCGACTACTCGCTGCCGGAACTGGAACCGCGCCTGTTCTCGTTCAACGCGCCGATGGGCGCCTGCCCGAGCTGCGACGGCCTGGGCGTGGCCGAGTTCTTCGATCCCGAGCGGGTGGTGGTGCATCCGGAGCTGTCGCTGTCGGCCGGCGCGGTGCGCGGCTGGGACCGGCGCAACGCGTATTACTTCCAGCTGATCGCCTCGCTGGCCAAGCACTACAAGTTCGACGTCGACGCGCCCTGGCAGTCGCTGCCGGCGAGCGTGCGCCAGGCGGTGCTGTACGGCAGCGGCGACGAGACCATCACCTTCACCTACTTCACCGATGCCGGCGGCCGCACCCAGCGCAAGCATCGCTTCGAAGGCATCATCCCCAACCTGGAACGCCGCTACCGCGAGACCGAATCGCCGGCGGTGCGCGAGGAACTGGCCAAGTACATCAGCGAACGGCCGTGCCCGGACTGCAAGGGCGCGCGCCTGAACAAGGCCGCGCGCAACGTGTTCGTCGCCGACCGTCCGCTGCCGGACCTGGTGGTGCTGCCGATCGACGATGCACTGACCTTCTTCCGCCAGCTCGACCTGCCCGGCTGGCGCGGCGAGATCGCCAGCAAGATCGTCAAGGAGATCGCCGAGCGGCTGGGCTTCCTGGTCGACGTCGGCCTGGATTACCTGACCCTCGAGCGCAAGGCCGACACCCTGTCCGGCGGCGAGGCGCAGCGCATCCGCCTGGCCAGCCAGATCGGCGCCGGCCTGGTCGGCGTGATGTACGTGCTCGACGAGCCGTCGATCGGCCTGCACCAGCGCGACAACGAACGCCTGCTCGGCACCCTCACCCGCCTGCGCGACCTCGGCAACACGGTGATCGTGGTCGAGCACGACGAGGACGCGATCCGCCTGGCCGACTATGTGCTGGACATCGGCCCCGGCGCCGGCGTGCACGGCGGCGAGGTGGTCGGCCACGGCAGCGTGCAGGACCTGTTGAAGGCGCCGCGCTCGCTGACCGGGCAATACCTGTCCGGCAAGCGCCGCATCGAGATCCCGGCCAAGCGCCACAAGGCCAATCCGAAGATGACCCTGCACCTGCGCGGGGCCACCGGCAACAACCTCAAGAACGTCGACCTGGACATCCCGGCCGGCCTGCTGACCTGCATCACCGGCGTGTCCGGCTCGGGCAAGTCGACGCTGATCAACGACACCCTGTTCACCCTGGCGGCGAACGAGATCAACGGCGCCTCGCACAGCGTGGCGCCGTACCGCGAGATCGAGCACCTGGACCTGTTCGACAAGGTCGTGGACATCGACCAGTCGCCGATCGGGCGCACCCCGCGCTCCAACCCGGCCACCTACACCGGCCTGTTCACGCCGCTGCGCGAACTGTTCGCGCAGGTGCCGGAAGCGCGCTCGCGTGGCTACTCGCCGGGGCGCTTCAGCTTCAACGTGCGCGGCGGCCGCTGCGAGGCCTGCCAGGGCGATGGTCTGATCAAGGTGGAAATGCACTTCCTGCCGGACGTGTACGTGCCCTGCGACGTCTGCCACGGCAAGCGCTACAACCGCGAGACGCTGGAGATCCTGTACAAGGGCTTCAACATCAACGACGTGCTGGAAATGACCGTCGAGGATGCGCTGAAGCTGTTCGAGCCGGTGCCGTCGATCGCGCGCAAGCTGGAGACCCTGGTCGACGTGGGCCTGAGCTACATCAAGCTCGGCCAGAGCGCGACCACCCTGTCCGGCGGCGAGGCGCAACGCGTGAAGCTGTCCAAGGAACTGTCGCGGCGCGATACCGGCCGCACCCTGTACATCCTCGACGAGCCGACCACCGGCCTGCACTTCCATGACATCGAGGCGCTGCTGGGCGTGCTGCACAAGCTGCGCGACGAAGGCAACACCGTGGTGGTGATCGAGCACAACCTGGACGTGATCAAGACCGCGGACTGGATCGTCGACCTGGGACCGGAAGGCGGCCACCGCGGCGGCACCATCCTGGTCACCGGCACGCCGGAAGACGTGGCGGCCTGCCCGCAGTCGTACACCGGCCAGTTCCTGGCGCGGATGCTGCCCTCCACCAGTGCGCGCCCGGAGCAGCCGGCGGCGATGGCCAACAAGCCCGATGCGCGCCCGCCGCGCAAGGTCAAGCCGGAAAAGCCGGCGAAGAAGCAGGCGGTAGCCGCCAAGAGCGGCAAGGCCAGCAAGAGCACCACCAGCACCGGCACCAAGAAGAAGAAGGACGTTTGATGAGCAGCGAACACAAGATCCTGGCGCGCATCCCGATCAGCGTGCGCTGGCGCGACATGGACAGCATGGGCCACGTCAACAACGCCAAGTACATCTCCTACCTGGAAGAGGCGCGCGTGCGCTGGATGCTGGGCGTGGAAGGCGTGTCGATGAGCGATCGCATCGCCCCGGTGGTGGCGGCGACCAACGTCAACTACCGCGCGCCGATCGTGTGGCCCAACGACATCCTGGTCGAACTGTTCGTCGAGCGCCTGGGCACCAGCAGCGTGACCATCGGCCACCGCATCGTCGACCAGCAGGACGAAAGCCGGCTGTACTCCGACGGCAACGTGGTGGTGGTGTGGATGGACACCCAGACCGGCAAGAGCGCGCCGCTGCCCGACGCCGTGCGCAAGGCAACGAGCTGACGCCTGGGCTTGCGCCGGGCGAGGCCCGGCGCAAGACACACCATCGAAATACCGGCGGCGTTGTCGCTTGAATCGCGGGCGCAGCGTGCGACCGCTCACCTAGTCGAGCACCTGCGCACGATTTCGCGTGGTGCGGCATAGGCATCTCCAACAGCCCCTTCGCATTTGCATTGGCGCTGCTTGCTTTCGTAGGAGAGGCGCCCTCTCGCGAGGAGGCTCCCCTACATCGCCTGCTTGCGCACCGTCAGCGTCGCGTCGGCCTTGCCGCCATCTTCCAGTTGCAACTGCAGCGGCACGGCCTGGCCCTCCGTCAGCGCACCCTTGCCCTGCATCAGCATCAGGTGCATGCCGCCCGGCTTGAGCTCGACGCGGGCGCCAGGGGCCAGCGGCACGCGCTCGACCGCGCGCATCCGGCTGACGCCGGCCACCAGCGTGGTCTCGTGCAGCGACACATCGCCGAAAGCGGGGCTGCTGGCCCCGACGATCGTGACCGGCGTGCCGCAGCCGTTGTGGAGCACGCCGTAGCCGGCGGTCATCAGCATCGCCGGGTTCGGCGGCAAGCGCGCCCAGCCCTGCTCCAGAGTGACGCACGCCGGTTCCGCGGCCAACGCAGTGGCGGCAACCGCGCACAGCACGAACAATACGCCAGCGAATGGTTTGGTTATCATCGCCGAGGTTCCTTCTTCGAAAGCAGACCGCAGCATGACGACGCTCATCGACGTGATCAACCACGGCCCCCTCCGCGAACTGCGCCTGGCGCGGCCGCCGGTCAATGCGCTGGACACCGACCTGTGCCGGCACCTGATCCAGGCGATCGAGCAGGCCGGCGCCGAGGGCACGCACGGCATCGTGCTGTCGGGCAACGAACGGCTGTTCTCCGCCGGCATGGACGTGCCGCACCTGCTCGGCCACGGCGACGACCGCGCCAAGCTGCTCGGCAGCTGGCAGCAGTTCTTCGGCGCAGCGCGTGCCCTGGCCGCCAGCCCGATCCCGGTGGTGGCGGCGCTGACCGGACACGCGCCGGCCGGTGGCTGCGTGCTGGCGCTGTGCTGCGACTACCGGGTGATGGCGCGCAGCCCAGATGCGGCGCATCCGCTGCACATCGGCCTCAACGAGACCCAGATCGGCCTGGTCGCCCCGGAAGGCATCCAGCGCCTGCTGCGGCGGGTGGTCGGCGCGCACCGCGCCGAGCGCCTGCTGGTCGGCGGCGACCTGGTCAGCGCCGAGCGCGCGCTGGAGATCGGCCTGGTCGACGAACTGGTCGACGCCGACCTGGTGGTGGCGCGCGCGCTGGCCTGGCTGCTGGACCTGCTCAAGCGCCCGCGGCAGCCGATGCTGCAGACCCGCGCCATCGCCCGCGCCGACCTGCGCGCGGCGCTGGCCGACGAACACATCGGGCTGGAACGGCTGATCGACGACTGGCAGGCACCGGACACCCAGGCCGCGCTGCGCGCGCTGGTGGCGCGGCTGGGCAAGGGCTGAGCGGAGCGGGCACGCGGGCGGGCGCGGACGGCCCGCTATAATCGGCGCACGTCCGTCGCCAGGCCCCGCCTCTTGTCCGCCAAGCCCGCCCCCGTCGTCTCCGAACTGATCGAGCTGCTGTCGCTGGAGCGGCTGGAGGACAACCTGTTCCGCGGCCAGAGCCGCGACATCGGCACCAAGTACGTGTTCGGCGGCCAGGTGCTGGGCCAGGCGCTGTCGGCGGCGCAGGCCACGGTCGAGAACGCGCGCCGCGTGCACTCGCTGCACGCCTACTTCCTGCGCGCCGGCGACATCGAGCATCCCATCGTCTACGACGTGGACCGCACCCGCGACGGCGGCAGCTTTTCGGTGCGCCGGGTCACCGCGATCCAGCACGGCAAGGTGATCTTCTTCTGCGCGGCCTCGTTCCAGGAACAGGAAGACGGCGCCACCCACCAGCTGAAGATGCCGGAAGTGCCGCAGCCGGAAGACATCGAGCCGACCCCGGCGGCGCGCCCGGAAGTGCTGGCGACGCTGCCGACCAAGGTGCAGCGCTGGCTCTCGCGCGGCGGCCCGTTCGAGTTCCGCCACGTGTATCCGCGCGACGAACTGAATCCGCCCAAGCGTCCGCCGTTCCAGCAGATGTGGCTGCGTCTGAGCGAGCCGGTCGGCGATGCGCCGGAACTGCACCAGGCGCTGCTCGCCTACGCCTCCGACTTCCACCTGCTCGGCACCGCCACCTTCCCGCACGGCATCAGCTACTACACGCCGAACGTGCAGATGGCCTCGCTCGACCACGCGCTGTGGTTCCATCGCCCGTTCCGCGCCGACGACTGGCTGCTGTACTCGCTGGACAGCCCCAGCGCGCAGGGCGCGCGCGGCCTGGCGCGCGGGCAGTTCTTCACCCGCGACGGCACCCTGGTGGCCAGCACCGCACAGGAAGGCCTGATCCGCGTGGTTCCCGACGCCGACGCCGCGGCGCAGGTGCCGGCAAAACGCTGAGGACACGAACATGCGTCAGATCTTCAGCAGCCAACGCGTGGAAACCGCCGAAGGTGTCGCCGCCCTGCTGCGCGATGCCGGCATCGACGTGCGCCTGAGCAACGGCCGCTCCTACCGGACCCGGCGCAGCGGCCAGTTCAGCTATCTCGACCCGGTCGCGGCGCAGGCCCAGCCCACGGTGTGGGTGGTGCACGCCGACGACCAGCCGCGCGCACGCGAACTGCTGCGCGACGCCGGCCTGCTCGACAGCACCCGCCGCGACCCGGAACAGGGCCGTGCGCCCTATCTGAACGAGTTCCGCTCGCAGGTGGAAGCCGACACCGGCAAGCGCTGGGCCTGGCGCATCCGCATCGCCCTGCTGCTGGCGATCGGTGCGGTGGCGCTGATCACGGCGCTGCGCCATCGCGACAACCGCGCGCCGACCACCGCACCGGCACAGGCACCCGCGACGCAACCGGCCACGCCCCCGGCGCAGGACACCGGCAGCGACGAAGTGCGCGTGCGCGTGCAGCCGGCAGCGCGCGGCAACTGAGCCGCGCCGAGCGCAGGTCCACGCATGCGGTGGACATCGCGTATGCGATGACGTCCTGCCGATGATCGTCCTTGCGCGACGGCGCGACACCAGGCGCTGCGACGGCAATCCGATCGGCACGGCGATCGCGTCCTGCACGCGGTGTTCGCTGTAGCAAATGCCGGCATCGCAACCTGCCGCGACGCTGTCGACGCGTGGCGCACGGCCACGCGCGTTCCGCGCTGCACCTGCCGCCACACTGCACGATGCGCGACAGCAGGTTTCGGTCCATAAAAAAACGCCCCTGCGCGAGGGGCGCAGGGGCGCTGTCGATCGGCGCCTTGGTGCAGTGACGCCGCGGCCACCGCCGCGGCGGATGGATCAGTTGCTGTCCGGCGCCGGCATCGGTGCCGGCGCATCGCCGCGGCGCTGCCCGCCCGGGCGATGCGCCCAGCGCTTGGCCTGCGCCGCATCGAACTCGGCGCGGCTGAGCATGCCGTCCTTGTTGGTATCGGCCGCGGTGAACCAGGCATCGCGATGCTGCTTGGCGCGCAGTTCGAAGTCGGCACGGTCGATGTAGCCGTCCTTGTTCACGTCCATCTTGTCGAAGCGCGCGGCGAGCTTGGGATCGGCCTGCGCTTCGGCGCGGCTGATGCGGCCGTCCTTGTTGGTATCCAGCTTGGCCATCATCGCGCCGGGCACGCCGTGGTCGCCCGGGCCTCCGTGACGGCCGTGGCGCGGCCACTCGTCGCGGCTGAGCTTGCCGTCGCGGTTCTTGTCCATGGCGTCGAAATGCTCGGCCAGGCGCGGATCGGCGGCGGCCTCGCTGCGGTCGATGACACCGTCGCCGTTCTTGTCGAGCGCGGCGATGCCGCCGGCATCGGCGGGCGCGGCGGGATCGGCCGGCGGCGGGGGAACGGCGTAGGCGGTACCGGACAGCACGGCCAGCACGGCCAGGGCGAGCAGCGGGTTGCGAGACTTCATGGGTCACTCCCTGAGGATGATGAGGAACCTGCCGAAGACGGCAGGCGTCCGGCGCCGCAAGCGGCCCGCATCGCGGGCCGGCACCGCGGTGCCTTCCCTTCTGACAACGCCCCGTCGCCGCCGCGGTTGACCCGCCGCCGGGCGCATTCATCGACGGGACAGTCGCGGCCCCTGCGATGGCGAAGCGCTATGCTCGACGCATGGCTATCCATTCCGACGCCAGCGACGACCTGCGGCTGTTCCAGACCGGCCAGCACGCGTGTGGCTACTGGCCCGAGCGACAGGCCCGCGACCTGGTACTGGACCCGCACGATCCACGCCTGGGGGCGCTGTATCCGCTGGCACTGAGCTGGGGCTTCCGCCGCTCCGGCGATCTGGTCTATCGCCCGCACTGCGACCATTGCCGCGCTTGCGTTGCGGTGCGCATCCCGATCGACGCGTTCGTGCCCGATCGCAGCCAGCGCCGCTGCCTGGCGCGCAATGCCGATGTCGAGGTCCGCATCGTCGCCGCCGAGCGCAGCGAGGAACAGCTGGCGCTGTACCAGCGCTACCTGCGCCACCGCCATCCCGGCGGCGGCATGGACGATCACGGCGCGCACGAGTTCGACCAGTTCCTGATCGGCCGCTGGTCGCATGGGCGCTTCCTGGAGCTACGGCAACGCATGCCGGACGGACGGCGTGGGCCGCTGCTGGCGGTAGCGGTCACCGATATCGCCGCGCAGGCGCTGTCGGCGGTCTACACCTTCTACGACCCGGACGCCGGCGCGCGCGGCCTGGGCACCCTGGCGATCCTGCAGCAGATCGCCTGGGCGCGACGCGAAGGCCTGCGCCACCTGTATCTGGGCTACTGGATCCGCGGCCACCAGAAGATGGACTACAAGCGCCGCTTCCGGCCGCTGCAGGCCTACGATGGCCGCCACTGGCGCGACTTCGACGACTATCTGCGCCAGCTCGGCGGCTAGCCGACGGCAACCGATACCGCGCTGCCCAGCCGATGCCGCCGCACGTCGCCGCACGTCGCCGCACGTCGCCGCGCCATCGTGCGGACATGCCACGCATGCGAAAATCGGCGCATGACATCACGCCTCCTCCTGCTCGCCCTGACCCTGCTGTGCGGCGCCTGCGCGCACACCGCTCCCACTTCCGCCCCGATGACCGACGCCGCAGCGCCCGCCGCCACGACACTGCGCCTGGCCACCTACAACACCTCGCTCAATGCCGACGACCCCGGCGCGCTGATCGCCGCCCTGCAGGGCGACAGCGCGCAGGCGCGCAAGATCGCCGCGGTGCTGCAGCAGGTGCGCCCGGACATCGTGCTGCTCAACGAGTTCGACTACGACGATGCGCACCGCGCCGCCGACCTGTTCGAGCAGCGCTACCTCGCGGTGCCGCAACCGCACGGCGGCGCGGCGTTGCGCTATCCCTACCGCTACCTGGCCCCGGTCAACACCGGCGTGCCCAGCGGCCTGGACCTGGACAACGACGGCCATGTCGGCGGCGAAGGCCGCGCGCGCGGCAACGATGCCTGGGGCTACGGCCTGCATCCCGGCCAGTACGGCATGCTGCTGCTGTCAAAGTACCCGATCGACACCGCGGCGGTGCGCAGCTTCCGCCTGCTGAAATGGAGCGCGATGCCCGACGCGCTGCGCCCGGTCGACCCGGCCACCGGCCGCTTCTTCCACAGCGACGCGGTGTGGGCGCAGTTGCGGCTGTCGTCCAAGTCGCACTGGGACGTGCCGGTGCGCACCCCGCTGGGCGTGCTGCATGCGCTGGTGGCGCACCCGACCCCGCCGGTGTTCGATGGCGCGGAGAAGCGCAACGCCGCACGCAACCACGACGAACTGCGGCTGTGGCGCGAGTACCTGGACGATGCCGGCAGCGGCAAGGCGCGCTGGCTGTGCGACGACGCCGGCCGCTGCGGCGGGCTGGCCGCCGATGCGCAGTTCGTGATGCTCGGCGACCTCAACAACGACGTGATCGACGGCGACGGCCACCACGACGCGATCCGCGCGCTGGTGACGCATCCGCGCGTCCTGCAATATCCCACCCCGCACAGCGCTGGCGGCGAGGAGACCACGCGCGCCTACGCGGCCACCGGCATCGACCATCGCGGCCCACCGCAGCAGGTCACCGGCGATTTCGGCCCCAAGGCCGGCACCATGCGCCTGGACTACGTGCTGCCGTCGCGCAACTTCCGCTACCTGGACAGCGGCGTGTTCTGGCCGGCCTCCAATGATGCCTCCGCCGCCATTGCCGACGGCAGCGACCATCACCTGATCTGGGTCGACGTCGCCGCGGGTCCGTAAGCGCAGGCGGACCGGGGGGCGGCGCGCAGCATGGCGCCGCCTTGCTGCACCCCACAGGCGGCCTGACGGCCGCCTTTTGCTTGTCTGGCCGGCGCGCCAGGCGCCTGGCGAGCGGCCTGCACCCGCGCGTCCGCGTTGACCGCTGGCCGCGAGGCGGCGCCGGTGTGAGCAGGGCCCGACGCCTTCGCGGCAGCGGTGCCGCCCGTCGGATCGCCCCTCCTGCGCAGGCACCTGCGCCGGGCGTCGCCATCGGCCTTGATCCAGATCAAGGGCAAGATCGCGCCGACGCGGTCCAATGCCTCCCGCACCCGGTCAGGATGCGCAAGCGGATGGCGAGCATGCGAACGCAACAGTTGCAACAGGCGCTGGAAGGCCTCAATGGCGCCACCGCCGATATCGAGGCCTCGGCGCTGATCTCCCTGGACGGGCTGATGATCGCCTCGGCGATGCCGCAGGGCATGGACGAGGACCGCGTCGGCGCGATGTCCGCGGCGCTGCTCGCGCTGGGCGAGCGCAGCGCGCGCGAACTGGCACGCGGCGCGCTGGAGCGGGTGCTGATCCAGGGCGAACTCGGCTACGTGATCATGAGTGCGGCCGGCCGCGAGGCGGTGCTCACCGTGCTGGCCAAGCCCAGCGCCAAGCTCGGCCTGGTGTTCCTGGACATCAAGCGCGCCGCGCAGGCGCTGCAACAGATCCTGTAGGGGGCGCCGCCATGCCGCTGCCGCCGATGCAAGCGCCGCACGAGCCGCACCGCAGCGCCGAGCTGCGCTACCACGACGGCAGCCGCCGCACGGTGTACTGGAGCGAACGCGAGGTGGCCTATCCGGACGGGCGCCTGATCGTCTCGCGCACCGACCTGGACGGCATCATCACCCACGCCAACGACGCTTTCGTCGAACTCAGCGGCTGGCCGCGCGAACTGCTGATCGGCGCGCCGCACTGCATCCTGCGCCACCCGGAGATGCCGCGGCGCGCATTCCGCGAACTCTGGGACACAGTGCTGGCAGGCGAGAAGTGGCACGGCTACGTCAAGAACCTGCGCCGCGACGGCGCCTGCTATTGGGTCTACGCCACCGCGTTGCCGAACGTCCGCGGCGGCCGCGTGGTCGGCTTCACCTCGGTGCGGCGCAAGCCGTCGCGACGGCGCATCGACGCGTTGCAGCCGCTGTACGCGCAATGGCTGCAGGACGAACGCGCGGAGCCGCTGGCATGAGCTGCACGTTCCTGGTCGCGCCGGACTTCGCGCCCGAGTACTTCGGCGGCTGGTACCTGCTCAGCACGGTGCTGCAGCGCCGCGCCGGCCTCGGCCTGCGCCTGCTGATGCCGGCCGACGCCGCCGAACAGCGGCAATTGCTGGACGACAGCGTCGTCGACCTGGTGTACGCCAGCCCGTTCGACGCCAGCGCGTTGATCCGCGACCGCGGCTACCTGCCGCTGGCCAGGCCGCGCGGGCACGCCGACGAGGTGGTGATCGCGACCGCGGCCGAGGCGCCGGCGCGCTGCGTGGAAGACCTGCCCTACGGCTGCCGCATCGCGCTGACCGCCAACCACGACGTGCGCCTGATCGGCCTGCGCCTGCTGGAACCGGCCGACCTGGAGCCGGAACGCATCGCCTGGCGCCCGGCCAGCGGCTACGCCGCGGTGGCGCGACTGCTGCTGGAAGGCGAAGCCGATGCCGGCCTGTTCCTGGCCACCGCCTACCACGGCCTGTCGCGGCTGACCCGCGAGCGATTGCGCCCGCTGGTGGAGAGCGCGCTGTGCGACATCGGCCACGTGCTGCTGGCGCATCCGCGCCTGGGCCCGCAACTGCCGGCGCTGCGCGACGCCCTGCTGGCGCTGGGCGATGCCGCGCATCGCGACGACCAGGCAGTGCTCGACGCGCTGGGCCTGGAGCGCGGCTTCGAGGCGATGGCCACGGAGGACGCCGAATTCATGATCGACCTGATCGACACCTTGCTGGACTGAGGCGCCCATGCCCACGCTTCCCGCTCGCGATCCCGCACGCCTGGTGATGCGCACCCATGCCCGCGCCCTGCTGCGCGACCCGCGCGACGCCGCCGCGCACCTGGCGCGGCTGCACGCGGCGCTGCAATTGCACGACAACGAACCGACCCAGGGCGTGCTTGCCGACCTGTTCGTGGCCTTGCCGCGGCACGACGTCGCCCTGCGCCAGTTGGCGCTGCAGATGGCCGCGGCGCATCTGGCGCCGCACGTGGCCGAGGCCTTCCAGCGCCACAGCCAGGGCCACGCGCTGCTGCCGATCAACGCCCTGGCCACGCGCTGGAGCGTGCTGGCGCGGCCGTCCGCCGACGTGCCGGCGCGAGTGCGCCGGGCCAGCCCGGACCATTCGCGGCGGATGGTGCGCGAGGTGGTGGACGCGCTGTGCGACGGCGCACCGATCGCCGCGGCGCGCTGCGAGCGCGAGTTCCTGGACTACTGCATCAGTTGCCAGGACAAGCTCGCCTTCATGCTCGCCACGCGCGAACTGCGCCGCCATGCGCTGGCCCTGGGCGACCGCTGGGACAGCACCGCGCGCTGGCTGCAGCAGCGCGAGCCGCTGGGTGGCCGCAGCGTCGACGCCCTGTCCTTTTCCAGCGCGAGTGCGTCGCGATGACCGCCCCCGACCCGACCAACTCCGAACCGACCTGGCTGATGCCGACCCCGCACGGCGTGCTGCACGGCTTCGCCAGCGCCACGCCCGACCGCCTGCAGCGCGCGCTACAACTGCTGCTTGGCGCGCACGGCGCGCTGTCGCTGCAGGAATGGCGCCAGCGCGTGGGCGGCGACGCACAGCGGCTACTGCAGGAGGCGCGCGAACAGCAATGGGTGCAGTTGCTACGGCGCGCAGTGCCGGGCCCGGAAATCCGCCTGGACGATTTCGCCCAGCACGTGATCGCCCCGCTGTCGGCCGAACGCCGCGCGGTGCTGGCCTCCGACAGCGGCTTCTGCCTGGGCCATGCCGGCCTGGACCAGGAACAGGCCGACACGCTGAGCGTGGCCGCGGCCGACTTCTCCGGCTTCGCCCAGCGCCAGAGCGCGCGCGGCTGGCACGGCGCGCACCGCTACGTGGCGTTCTACAGCGAGCCGCAACTGCTGCTGCCGGACTGGTCGTTCGTGCCGTTTTGGGTCGACGGCGCCGGCTATTGGCTGGTGCTGGGCGGCGAGGCCCTGCTCAACAACCTGGCGATGGTGGAACTGGTGTGGAGCATCCGCCTGGCGGCGGCACGGTTTGCGCCGCCGGCTTGAGCGATCGGGATTGGGGATTCGGGAGTGGGGATGAAAAGCGGGTTCGCGTTGCGGCCCGCTTTTCCTGTGTGCGGACTCAGGCGTCGAGGTCGATGCTCAGGGCAGCGGCAGCGTCGCGGGCGGTCTGGCGTGCCTGCTCGATGTCGGCGCCGCGGGCCAGGGTCACGCCGACGCGGCGGTGGCCGTGCACGCTGGGCTTGCCGAACAGACGCAGGGCGGTGTCCGGCGCCTGCAGGGCGGCGTCGATGTTGCCGAAGCGCGGCACGCCTTCGCCGTGCGCCAGCAGCGCGCACGAGGCCGACGGGCCGTTCTGCCGGATCACGGGAATCGGCAGGCCGAGGATCGCGCGCGCATGCAGGGCGAACTCGCTCAGTTCCTGCGACACCAGGGTGACCAGGCCGGTGTCGTGCGGTCGCGGCGACACTTCGCTGAACCAGACCTCGTCGCCCTTGACGAACAGCTCCACGCCGAACAGGCCCCAGCCACCGAGATCGTCGGTGACCGCGCGGGCGATGTCCTGCGCGCGCTGCAGGGCCAGCGCCGACATCGGCTGCGGCTGCCAGCTCTCGCGGTAGTCGCCGTCCTTCTGCCAGTGCCCGATCGGGTCGCAGAACGCGGTGCCGCCGGCGTGGCGCACCGTCAGCAGGGTGATCTCGTACTCGAAGTCGATGAAGCCTTCGACGATGCAGCGGCCGGCGCCGGCGCGGCCGCCGGTCTGCGCGTACTCCCACGCCGCGTCGATGTCGGCGGCGCTGCGCAGCGTGCTCTGGCCCTTGCCGGAGGACGACATCACCGGCTTGACCACGCACGGCAGGCCGACCGCGGCGATCGCTTCGCGGTATTCCTCTGGCGTGTCCACGAAGCGGTACGGCGAGGTCGGCAGGCCCAGGGTTTCGGCGGCCAGGCGGCGGATGCCTTCGCGGTCCATGGTCAGCCGCGCCGCACGCGCGGTGGGGATCACCCGCTGGCCGAGGTCGCGCTCCAGCGCCACCAGGATCTCGGTGTGGATCGCCTCGATCTCCGGCACGATCAGGTGCGGCTGCTCGCGCGCGATCAGTTCGCGCAGCGCCATCGCATCGAGCATGTCGACCACGTGGCTGCGGTGCGCGACCTGCATCGCCGGGGCGTCGGCATAGCGGTCCACCGCAATCACTTCCACGCCGAAGCGCTGCAGTTCGATCGCCACTTCCTTGCCCAGCTCGCCGGAGCCAAGCAGCAGCACACGGGTGGCGGAAGCGGACAACGGGGTTCCCAGAGTGACCATGGCGGCGGCGCCTGCGCGAAGAGGGGAGCCGTATTCTACCGGGCCAGCACCCCGCGCCGGCACAGGACCGGCCGCGCCATCGTCGGCGCGCAGCGAGGTGCTATCTTCCGCAACGTCACTGGGGATGTCGCCATGCACGCACACAGCGCCGAACACCGCCGCGGCACGCCCTGCCGCACCGCCGAGGCGCGTCCATGCACTCGCTGATGCCGGCCGAAACCTACATCGACGAGGCCTGGTTCGCCCGCGAGCGCGAAAAGTTGATGATGCCGCTGTGGCAGTTCGTGGCGCCGCGCATGCTGCTGGACAAGCCCAACGCCTTCGTGCGCCGCTCGATCTGCGGCGTGGACGTGGTGGTGCAGCACATCGACGGCGAACTGCGCGCCTTCGACAACCTGTGCCTGCACCGGCAGAACCCGCTGCAACAGCAAGCGCAGGGCGTGCGCCCGCTGGTCTGCAGCTACCACGGCTGGCGCTACGGCGCCGACGGCGGCGTGGACAACATCCCGTTCCAGGACGATGCCTACCGCCTGGCCCCGGAAGCACGCGCCTGCCTGCGGCTGCGCCGCTTCGCGGTGGCCTGCATCGGCAAGCTGGTGTTCGTGAACCTGTCGCCCGAGCCGATGCCGCTGGAGGCGCAGTTCTCGCTGGAGGCGCTGGAGATGCTGCGCGCCGCTTCCGAACAGTTCGACGACGAAGTGCTGGTGGCGACCTTCGAGGCCGACTTCAACTGGAAGCTGGCCTACGAGAACCTGCGCGACGCGCTGCACCCGCGCTTCGTGCATGCACGCACCCTGGCGCAGCAGGTGAAGTTCCAGGTGCAGATGGACGACGCCGGCATTGCCGAGGCGCGCCGCTATCACGCAGAGGGCAGCGCCTCGCGCGAGGCACATCTGGCGCGGCTGCGCGCGTTCAGCGGCGGCGGGCTCAACGAGCCGTTGCTGGCGATGGCGCACTACCCCTGGCACGCGCACGTCGAACGCTTCGGCAACGACGACTGGTATCTGAACTGGCTGCTGTACCCGAACCTGCACATCGCCTCGGGCTCGGGCGGCTATTCCTTCATCATCGAGCACCACCAGCCGGTATCGGCGCAGCGCACCGACCTGCTGGTCTACTACGTCACCGCACGCAAGAAGCATCGCTACCCGGGTTCCGACGCGGTGCTGCTCGGGCACCTGCACGGCGCCGAGAAGGTACTGCGCGAGGACATCGAGATCATGGAGCAGGTGCAGTCGGGATTGCGCGCCGGCGCCCCGCGCGCGGTGCTGGGCGACTACGAGCACGCCAACATGCAGATCGAACGCTGGTACATGGACGTCATGGAGGGCCGCCATGTCCTCTGACAAGTACGTGGTCGGCAGCGGTGCGCTGCTGCGCTGGGCGCTGGCGGCCTGGGCCGAGGCGGCGCCGGAGTGCGTGCTGCACCCGGTGGACGTGGCCCAGGGCAAGGACTACCGCTTCGACCTGGATGCCCTGCACGCGCTGGCCGATACCGGCGCCACCGCCTTCGTCGCCTGGGGCGCGCAGTTCCTCAACTTCCGCCGCCAGGAACTGATGGGCGAACTGAAGGCGCGCGGTTTCAGGATGCCGCCGCTGATCTGCCGCGGCGCGCAGGTGGCCGCCAGCGCGCGCGTGGGCGAGAACTGCGCGATCGGCACCGGTGCCATCGTCGATGCGCACTGCGACATCGGCTTCAACGCCTGGATCGGCGCGGCGGCGGTGCTGGAATCGGCGGTCAAGGTCGGCGCATCGGCGTGGATCGAGGCCGGCGTGACACTCGGTGCCGAAGCGCAGATCGGCCCCCAGGCCACGCTCGGCCGGCAGGTCGACGTCGGCCCCGGCGTGCGCATCGGCAAACGCTGCCAGATCGAGATCCCCGGCCGCTACCGCAGCGACATCGCCACCGGCACCCACCACCTCAGCGGCTTTCGCACGCCGGTGCTGATTCTCGGCGGGTGAGTTGTCGCCGCTCGCGGCGACGGGATTGGGGAGTCGGGATTGGGGATTCGTAAAAGCGCTGGGTCTGCCCCGGCGTGACAGCACGCGGCCGATGGATGCACACCGCCGACGCCCGCCAAGTCGACACCCGGGCTGCCACCGCAGCAACTGCCCCTTCATACCTCGCGACTTCAGCGCCATACCGATCCTCAAAAGCGGATGCCGCGCGCGGGCGGGAAGCGGAGATTCATAAGGCTCCCTGGACCCGTCCGCCCCGATGAACCCGCTCCCACGATTCCCCATTCCCGATTCCCCAATCCCCGTCCCTTGCAACCTGATATCAATTTGATATCTTTTCATCCAACCACCCAAGGACGTCCACCATGAAAGAGCAGCCCCGTTCCTCCCTGCCCGGCATTCCGATGATCTTGGGCCTGGTCCTGGTGTTCGTGGCCGGCGCCGGCGCGATCATTGCCACCGGCGTGCTGCAGCCGTCGGCGATGCCGTGGACCCTGCTGGTCGCGATCCCGGTGCTGACCGTCGCGCTGTTCCTGGTGGTCGGCCTGTATGCGCTGGAACCGAACCAGGCCGCGGTGCTGAGCCTGTTCGGCCGCTACGTGGGCACGGTCAAGGACCCGGGCCTGCGCTGGAACAACCCCTTCTTCAGCAAGCGCAAGGTCAGCCAGCGCGTGCGCAACTTCGAGAGCGGCCGGCTCAAGGTCAACGAACTGGACGGCAGCCCGATCGAGATCGCCGCGGTGATCGTGTGGCAGGTCATGGACGCGTCCGAGGCGGTCTACAACGTCGACGACTACGAGAGCTTCGTGCACATCCAGTCCGAGGCGGCACTGCGCGCGATGGCCACCAGCTATCCCTACGACCAGCACGAGGACGGGCAGATCTCGCTGCGCAGCCATCCCAACGAGATCAGCGAACAGCTCAAGCGCCACCTCGACGAACGGCTAACCCAGGCCGGCGTGGACGTCATCGAGGCACGCATCAGCCACCTCGCCTACGCCCCGGAAATCGCCCAGGCCATGCTGCAGCGGCAGCAGGCCAACGCGGTGATCGCCGCGCGCACCCGCATCGTCGCCGGCGCGGTGGGCATGGTCGAGATGGCCCTCGCCGAACTGCAGAAAAACGGCGTGGTCGCGCTGGACGAGGAGCGCAAGGCGCACATGGTCAGCAACCTGCTGACCGTGCTGTGTTCGGACCGCGGCACCCAGCCGATCGTCAACGCCGGCTCGCTGTACTGAGGTGCCGATGTCCATGCACGCCGCCATCGCGCCGCTGGCGCTCGCCCTCTCCGGCCTGCCGGCCCTGGTCATCGCCGCCTGGGTCGGCGGCAAGGGCGACGACCGCGCGCGCGGGCTGGGCCTGCGCTGGGCGCTGATCGGCCTGGCGATCCTGGTCGGCGCCGCGGCGCTGTACTGGACCGGTGGCCAGCGCGCCGGCGTCTATGCGGTGGCGATCGCACTGCTGCTGGTGGTGAACGCGCTGATCGTGTCGATGCTGCTGCACCTGCGGCGCAGCGACGCCGCGCGGCAGGAGCGGTCATGAGCGAGAAGAAGGCCTATCCGCTGCGCATCAACGCCGACGTGCTGGCGGCGGCGCAGCGCTGGGCCGACGACGAACTGCGCAGCCTCAACGCGCAGATCGAATACGTGTTGCGCGACGCGCTGCGCAAGGCGGGCCGGCTGCCCAAGCCCGGTGACGACAAGGAACGCACCTCATGAGCAAGCGCTGGGAGTACCTCACCGTCGAGGCCAAGACCAACCTGATGCTGGGCCTGAAACTGGACGAACTGCAGGCCGATCTGAACAAGCACGGCAAGCTCGGCTGGGAACTGGTCAACGTCCTGACCCTGCCTGGCACCAAGCCGCTGATGATGTTCAAGCGGGAGGTCTAACATGCGCCCGCATCGGGTTCTTGCGCTTGCACTGACGACGCTGCTCGCTCCGCTCACGGTGCTGGCCGCGACGCCGCAACAGACCGCCGGCGCGCTGCCGGATCGCCTGCAGGCTGTCGGCCTCGCCGCTGTCGAAGCCGACCAGCACCGCGATCCCGCCCTGAACCACCTGCGTATCGCGCGCAGCGTTGCACCCGGACCGGCCGAGTACGCGACGCCTGGCCATGTCGACCCGGCCCTGATCGCCGATGTGGCCGCCTGGGTGCGCGCCCTGCCCGCCAACCACGGCGCCGCGCCATGAGCCGGCTGCGATCCACAGCGCCCTCGCCGGCACGGCGGTATCCGGTGGCGCCGGCGCATGGGTTGGGTCTGGCCTTGTGGCTGTGGCTGCCGCTGCTGCTCGTCGCCGCCGTGATCGGTGCCTTCGCGCTGCACGCCGCGCGGCCCGGTGCGCTGTGGTGGCATTTCGGGCTGCTGGCGCTGATCGGCGTGGCCGGCACCGCCACTTTCGCGCGGCAGCGCGTGCTGCTGCACGATGGCCTGGTGGAGGTGCGTGCGACGTTCCTGACCAAGCGCGTTCCGCTGGCCGCGCTGCGCCTGGGGGACGCGCGCGTGGTCGCGCTGTCCGAGCACACCGGCTTCAAGCCGGCCTTGAAGCTGCTCGGCTTCGGCTACCCCGGCTTCCATGCCGGCCACTACTGGACCCGCGACGGGCACAAGGCGTTCTGCCTGATCACTAGCGATCGCGTGCTGGCCGTTCCGCTGCACGACGGCGGCTGGCTGCTGCTCAGCGTCGAACACCCTCGGCAGGTGCTGCAGGAATGGCAGGCGCTGGCGGCGCCGGCGCGTGGCGGCGAAGACACACGCGGCGCGACCCGCCGCATGGCGTGAGTCCGGCGCGCAGCGCAGCGCCGCGTCGATCGCCGCTGCGAGCGGCCCTCGCACAGGGCAGGACATGCCGCGCGCAGTGCGGTAAGTTCTCGCGGCTCTCATGCACCCAATGCGCCGAGGACGCCAAACCGAGGGTTCCGGCGTATCCGAGGCGATACGCTGGACCAGCAGCAACGCTCGCCCTCGTCACCAGCGGCATGCACAGGGACGCGACCTCGCCTCAACCATCAAACAACTCTCCAGGATCGGCCCGATGGACGACACCGCGCCCCGCGAGACTCCCGCCACCGCACCGGCGCTGCCGCCGACACTGTCGGCGCGGCTGCACGGCCTGCATTGGCACCGCAATCTGGTCGGCGAGGCCGGCGCCCTGGTCTATCGGCTAAGCGGCACCAGCACGCCAGCCCTGTACCTCAAGCGCGGCACCGGCGCCTCGCACGACGACGTGGTGGACGAATTCGCGCGCCTGCACTGGCTGCGCGGAACCGGCTGCGTGCCGCGCGTGCTGCATTTCGAGGCCGACGCCGCCGGCGCGTGGCTGCTGAGCGAAGCGCTGCCGGGCAAGACCGCCTACCAGTGGCTGCAGGAGGCGCCCGCGCAGGCCGAGCGCATCGTGCAGACGCTGGCCGACTTCCTGCGCCGCTTCCACGCCTTGCCGATCGATACCTGTCCGTTCGACGCCACTCACCCGCTGCGCCTGGCCGCGGCGCAACGCCGGCTGTTGGCGGGCCTGGTCGACACCGAGGACTTCGACGCCGCGCGTGCCGGCTGGTCAGCGGACGCGGTGTGGCAAGCGATGACCGCGCTGCTGCCGCTGGCCAGCGAGCGCGTGCTGTGCCACGGCGACTATTCGCTGGACAACATCCTGCTCGACGCGCCGGACCACATGATCGGGGTGATCGACCTCGGCCGCGCCGGCGTCGCCGACCCGTACCAGGACCTGGCGATCCTGGCCAACTGCCTGGACGAATTCGGCCCGCAGCTCGCCGACCATTTCTTCGCCGCGTACGGCATCGCCACGCCGGACCTCACGCGGCTGCAGTTCCACCAGTTGCTCGACGAGTTCTTCTGAGCCGCGTCTGCCGCGTCGTGTGCAGCGCGGCAGGATCGCCCCACGACTGGCCGCCCGCGTTGCTTGGCTCTACCCTGTGCCGATGCGCACCGTCCCCAGCCTGCTGCTCAACACCGAGACCATCGAACTGCTGCCGGCCGCGCGGCTACGCGCCCGCAGCAACGCCGACGCGCGCCAGCTCGCGCAGGCGACCTGGCTGCTGCGGCGCAAGCACGACGGGCGCTACCTGGCGACCGCGAACGCACACGGGCTGCACGCGCTGGTCCCGCGGCTGATGCACGAACCCGGCATCGACGCGGCCCTGGATCGGCTCGACGCGCTGCCCGCACGCGGCGCGATGGCGGCTGATGAGATCTGGTTGCCGCTGCACGCGCTGGAGGAGCAACTGGACCAGCTGGGCCTGGCCGCCGACGCCTACGCGCAGCGCACCGGCCTGCCGCTGCAGCCGGAACCGGCCACCCTGCACGCGGCCGGCGCAGATCGCTACCGCCGCCCGCTGTGGCTGAGCGCGGGCGCCGCACGCGCCTGGCACGCGCTGCGCCAAGCCGCCGCGCGCGATGGCGTGGTGCTGGAGGCGATCTCCGGCTATCGCAGTCATGCGTATCAACTGGGCATCTTTGCGCGCAAGTTCGCCCGCGGGCAGACCCTGGAGCAGATCCTCGCGGTCAATGCCGCGCCGGGCTTCAGCGAGCACCACAGCGGGCACGCCCTGGACATCGGCACGCCCGGCGAGCCGCCGGCCGAGGAAAGTTTCGAGCGCACGCCGGCCTTCGCCTGGCTGCGCGACCACGCCGGCGCCTTCGGCTACCGCATGAGCTATCCGCGCGACAACCCGCATGGCATCGTCTACGAACCCTGGCATTGGTGCTGGCAGGAGGCCACTTGCGCATGACCCGTTCCGACACCCGCCGGCCGCGCGCCGGCACCGCCGCCTGGCGGGCCTTGACCCTGCTGGCCCTGGCCCTGCCCACCTGCGCCACCGCGCAATGGCACGACCGGCAGGGCCAAACGCTGCCGGACAGTGCCGAGCGCGGCCATGACAAGGCCTTCGCCGCCGCACTGCAGATCGCCGACGATGCAGACTTCAGCGCGTTCGCGCAGGAGTGGGGGCAGACCGAGGCCGCACATGCGCCCAACCTGCGGACGATCGCGCGCGTGAAGCGCGGCCAGTTGCTGCGCGTGGCGCTGCTGTATTCCGGCTGCGCGCCCAGCCCCAACAACGGCGGCGCCTGCGATGCGCAGATGAGCCTGCGCGTGCTCGGCCCCGACGGCAGCACCACCCTGCAGGATCCGATGCGGCCACTGGGCATGGGCGGCCCACCGGCCGCCGCCGGCCTGCTGGAACTGGCGCCGCTGTCGGTGCAACTGCGTTTCGAGGACAGCGACCCGCTCGGCACCTATACCGTGCAGGTCACGGTCAACGATCCCAGCCAGGACGCGTGGGTGCGGTTGAAGGCGCAGGTGGAACTGGTCGGCGACCGCTGAGTACAGGCCGTATCGGCCACGAAGACCGGGAATGTTGATGAACGAGCACATCGATCATCGGCGCCGTGCCGCCAGCGCTACGCTGCTCGGCGCTGGCGCCGGCTTGGCGCTATCAGGATGCGGGCGCAGTGCCCCTGATCCACTGGAGATCGGCGACATCGCTGCCATCGATCGGACCCGCGTCGCGCGCATCGCGCGACCGCGCAGCACGGCCGAGGTCGCTGCCCTGCTGCGCGACAGCCGCGGCGCGGTGTCGGTCGGCGGCGCGTGTTACAGCATGGGTGGCCAGGTCAGCGCCGCCGGCTCGCTGCATCTGGACCTGCGTGAGCTGGTCGGCGTGGTTCATCTGGATCCGGGCGCGCAGCGGATCCGCGTGCGCAGCGGCATGCGCTGGCGCGACGTGCAGGACCGGATCGATCCGCACGATCTTTCGATTGCGGTGATGCAGAGCTACAGCAACTTCAGCGTCGGCGGCTCGATCTCGGTCAATTGCCACGGCCGCTACCTGCACGCCGGCCCCATCGCGCACACGGTGCAGGCCCTGCAACTGGTCGATGCGCAAGGCAGCGTGCACGAACTCGATCGCCAGCGTGAACCGGCGCTGTTCGCCGCGGCGATCGGCGGCTACGGCGGGCTCGGCGTGATCACCGAGGCCGAGCTGTCGTTGGCCCGCAACGATGTACTCGAACGCCACGTCCAGCAGCTGACGCTGGTCGAGTACCCGGCCTTCTTCGCCGAACGCATCGCCAGCGATCCGCTGGCGATCATGCACAACGCCGATCTGATGCCGCCACGCTTCGACCAGCCGTTGGCGGTGACCTGGCGCCGCAGCACCGGGACACTGACCGAGCCCCGCCGGTTGCTGCCCCGCGGACAGAACCACGCGCGCGACCAAGCGATGATCTGGGCTGCCTCGGAGTTACCGCTGGGCCCATGGCTGCGCGAGCACTACCAGACCGAACCGCTGCTGCACACGCCGGCGGTCATGCGCCGCAACTGCCAGGCCAGCTTGGATGCGAAGGCGCTGGAACCACGCACCCGGCGCCTGTCCACCTTCCTGCTGCAGGAATACTTCGTGCCAGTGTCCGCGTTCGCCGCATTCGCGAAGGAAATGGCCGCGATCCTGCGTCGCCATGAGGTCAATGCGCTCAACGTCTCCATCCGCCACTCGCCCGCCGATACGGTGGCGTTGCTGCGCTGGGCGACGCAACCGGTGTTCTCGTTCGTGCTGTACCACAAGCAGCGCAGCGGGATGGCCGCGGACCGCGCCTCGGCGGTGTGGACGCGGCAGCTGATCGATGCCGCACTTGCACACGGCGGACGCTATTACCTGCCGTACCGCCTGCATGCCAGCACCGACCAGTTCGCCGCAGCCTATCCGGAGGCCGAGGCGTTCGCGCGGATCAAGCGCCAGGTGGATCCGCAAGGACGCTTCCGCAACCACCTATGGGACAAATATCTGCCGCGCGCATAGGGCAGCGCACACAAGGCGCCTGGCTGGCGTGCATCGAGCGACACGCAGCAGAATGCAACGCCACTCAGCGCCGAAGCGCGTCCACCGCCCACAGCAGCCAGCCCAGCATCAGCGTGGTGCCGCCGATCGGCGCCAGGCGCGTCGGCCACTGCGCCAGCGCGTTGCCGGCCAGGCTGCCGGAAAACAGCACGGTGCCGAGCAGCAACAGGCACAGCGCACTCCGGGCGAGCAAGCGTTCGCTGCGGCGGCCCAGCGCCGCCAGCGCCACGCCGTGGCCGAAGGCGTACAGCGCCGCGGTCTGCAGGTGCGATTGCGCCAGGGGCTCGGCCACGCCGTGCGAGGCATAGGCGGACAGGCCGATGGACACGGCCGCCAGCAGCGCGCCGGCACTGCACAGCCAGAACGGTCCGCGCGTACGGCGATCGAACGTCAGCATGAGGGTTTCCTCCGGGAGCGCGGCAACGTTTGCCGGCCCCATAAACAGAACGCGCCGCAAGATGCGGCGCGTTCCGGTTCACTCGTCCACCAGGGCAGGACGGACTTACTTGATCGCCCAGTAGATGTCGTAGGTGCCTTCCGGCGTGAACGACTTGTCCACTCCGCCCTTCCAGGCTTCGTACGGACGGTCGGTCACGTCGTAGCCGCTGGTCGCGGCCCAGGCACGCAGCGCATTGCGCGCCGCATCCAGGCCCGCCATGTGGCCGGTGTAGCTGGCGAAGGCGGAACGGTGCGCTTCGGTACGCAGGTAGGTCACCGGGGCGCCCTGCGGGATGGTCACCTTCAGCGGCTCGCCGGAGGCGGCAACCGGGGTGGCATCGACCGGCGCGGCGGCCACGTCGTCCTTCTTGTCGTCCTTCTTCTCATCCTTCTTGGCGTCGTCCTTCGGCGCGCCACCGGCACGCTTGCGCACCGGCTGGGCGACGTCGAACGCGTACTTGTCGGCGCCGAAGTCGGTGGTGACGATGCGCACCGGGCCGGCCGCTTCCAGGCCGTTGGCGTCCATCACCCGCTTGATCCACTCCTGGTTGTCCTTGATGGACTTCTTGATGGAGTCGTTGTCGCGGTCGATGTTGCCGGCGTTGACCACCAGCAGGTCCTCGGCCGGGACGTCGACGACCTTCAGGTCCTTCAGCGGGGTGTCGTCGGAGCGGTAGTCCACGTTCGGCACGGTGGCCAGCACGTTGCTCAGGCGCGACAGACCCAGCTTGATGTCGTCGCCGACATGGCGGCTGACGTACAGGCCGGCGTAACGACCCAGCAGGTCCCAACCGTACTTGACGGTGTAGTCCTGGGTGATCTTCACGTTGCGGCCGTTCTTGCCGGTCGGCTCCAGCTTGAAGCTGGTGGTCTTGTCCTTGCCCTTGGTCTCGTCCTCGATGGCGATGACCACGTCCTTGTTCTTCTCGGTCGAGGTGATGGTCCAGCTACCCTTGCCGATGTAGCCCTCCTTGGAGCTGTAGTCCAGGCGCGCGCCGACACCGGATTCCGGGCCGGAGAGCTTCAGCTCGATGCGCGGGTCGCGCAGCACCAGGGGGTTCCAGTCCTTGAACCGACGCAGGCTGTTGACCGTGTCATAGACGATGGTCATGCGCCGATTGGTCTCGACGCTTTCGGACATGTGACGCTCCGAGGGCAGCACCACGCCGACAATGACGAACAGGCCAGCCACGATCCCCAGGGCGATCAGGAACTCGATAATACGGGTCATTCAGGAGGTCTCCGGGGCCGATCCCACGGCCGGGTTGATGAAGCGAAGCGCCCATCCTAGCAGGCTTCGCTGTCCGTGGTCAGCACATCACGGAATGCCGCTTCGCCCCGCGCCGCAACGGCCTTGCGCGGTGCCGGCAGCGGCGGTGCGCGCGGCGCCGGGGACGACCAGACCATTGTCCCAACGACGGCGGCGGACAGGCGGGCGCACCCAAGACCGGCCCGCATCGAATCGAGCAATGACGGCACTCTCGGACAGCCGGGCGTGTCCGCGCCATGCCAAGCCAAGGCCAGACCACTTGCCTGCGCGCGACAGGCGCGACAGCGCCATGCCGGCACGGTCTGCATGGCCTCCGGCGACACGGGACCCGGCCGGCGTGCGCGCGACCCGCCCCCGCCGGCCGTCATCCTGTCTGGTTCAGACCACCTGCGGCCCCGGGCGGAGCATCCTGCTCGGTCAGACCAGCTGCAGCTCGAACGCCTTCAGCACCGCCCGGGTGCGATCGCGCACGCCGAGCTTGGAGAGAATGTTGGAGACGTGGTTCTTGATCGTGCCCTCGGCCACGCCCAGCGAGTTGGCGATCTCCTTGTTGGAGAAGCCGCTGGCCATCAGCCGCAGGATCTCGGTCTCGCGGTCGGTCAACGGGTCGGGCCGGTCCAGGCTGACGAAGTCGTTGCGCATGTGCTCCAGGCCGGACAGCAGGCGCTGGGTCACTGCCGGCTGCACCAGCGAGCCGCCCGCGGCCACGGTGCGGATCGCGCCGACCAGTTGCTCCAGCGACACGTCCTTGAGCAGATAGCCCTTGGCCCCGGCCTTGAGCCCGGCCAGCACCAACTGGTCGTCGTCGAAGGTGGTCAGGATGATGGTCGGCGGCAGCGCGGCGGCGCGCGACAGCGTCTGCAGCGCCTCCAGCCCGGACATCGACGGCATGCGCATGTCCATCAGCACCACGTCGGGCAGCACCTGCGGGATCAGCTCCACCGCCTGGCGGCCGTCGCTGGCCTCGGCCACCACCTCGATGCCGCCGTCCAGCGCCAGCAGCGAGCGGATGCCCTGCCGCACCAGGGTTTGATCGTCGACCAGACACACACGGATCATCACAACACTCCTTGGGGAACGGCGGGCGGCAGCAGGGTGGCGGCGCCGGGGACCGCGGCGCGCAGGCGGAAGCCGGCGCCCGGCGCGGCCGCCACGTCCAGGCTGCCGCCATACTGGCTCAGGCGCTCGCGCATGCCGCGCAGCCCGTTGCCGGGAGCCAGGGTCTCGCAACCGCGGCCGTCGTCGCGCGCCTGGATCACCACCTGCGGGCCGTCGCGGCGCACCTCGATCCACAGATTGTCGGCCTGGGCGTGGCGCACCGCGTTGGTGATGATCTCCTGGGTGCAGCGCAGCAACACGTGCGCACGCTCGGGATCCTCCACGGTCAGCGGCTCCTCCACCTGCAGATGAATCTGCAGCGACGGGACCCGCTCGGCCAGCGGCCGCAGCGCCGCCGCCAGGTCGATCGCGCCGCTGTCGCGCAACTGGCTGACCGCCTCGCGCACGTCGGTCAGCAGCAGCTTGGCCAGGGTATGCGCCTGCTGCACGTGCTCCTGCGCGCGGCCCTCGGTGATGTGCCCGGCCACTTCCAGGTTCAGGCTCAGCGCGGTCAGGTGGTGGCCGAGCAGGTCGTGCAGTTCGCGCGAGATGCGGGTGCGCTCGTTGACCCGGGCGCTCTCGGCCAGCAGCGCGCGGGTGGCGCGCAGTTCGGCATTGAGCTGGCGCTGCTCCTCCCGCGCCTGGGTCTGCTGCCGTGCGACCAGGCTGGTGACGAAGATGAACATGGAGAAGCCGCCGTACAGCAGCGACTGCATCAGCGCCTCGAACGGCGGGAAGCCGATGGTCAGGTACACCGGCAGCACCGCCAGCTGGCTCAGCAGCAGCCAGGCCACGCCGGCGCGCACCGGCAGCAGCCAGGGGATCACCCCGGCCGCCACCATCATCAGGATGCTGCCCAGCCCGGAGCGGTGCAGGTAGCCGACCGCCAGCGCGCAGATGGTCAGCAGCACCAGCATGCCGCGGTCGTACCAGCGCACGCCGTCGCCGCTGTGCAGGCGCCGGGTCAGCAGGAAATAGACCACGCCGAAGCCCAGGTAGCTGGTCAGCAGCAGCCACACCTCGCCGCTGGGCATCCGTCCCGATTCCTCGACCGGCTCCCAGTACAGGTACAGCAACGGCATGCAGATGACCGCCCAGGTGAACAGGCCGGCATAGCGCAGGACGCGGGTATGGCTGAGATATCCCAACATGCAGCCATCTTAGGATGAACGGCGCGCATTGCACTCCCACGGAAGTCATGCCGGCGCGGCTCGCCGCCCCGGGTCGCGCGTGCGATAATCCGCCCCTGCGGCCCGCACGGGGCCGCGCGCGCATCAGCAATGGAGTCTCAATGTCGATCGTCATCCGCGACGTGCGCGAGCACGAGCTCGATTCGGTCCTGGCCCTGAACAACAACGCCGGACTGGCGATCCTGCCGCTGGATTCGGCCAAGCTGCACCGCTTCTACGAAACCGCAGAGTACTTCCGCGTCGCCGAGCGCGACGGCAACCTGGCCGGCTTCCTGGTCGGCTTCGGCAGCGACAGCGACCACGACAGCAGCAACTTCGCCTGGTTCCGCGAGCGCTACCCGCAGTTTTTCTATATCGACCGCATCGTGGTGGCCAGCCGCCGCCGCGGCGGCGGCGTCGGCCGGGCGTTCTACGCCGACGTGCAGAGCTACGCCGAGTTGCGCTACCCGCAACTGGCGTGCGAGGTTTTCCTGGATCACGGCGCCGATGCGGCGCTGCTGTTCCACGGCAGCTTCGGTTTCCGCGAAGTGGGCCAGAACACGATGAACGAAGTGGAGGTGCGTGCGAGCATGCTGTTGAAGGATCTGTGCAGTTACGCCTGGGTGCGCGAAACCTACGGCGACACCCTGCCCGAACTGCCCTGGGCCGGCCACGCCCATCGTCTGCAGCGGGCGCAGCGCCCGACCGGGACCTGAGCGTGTCGTCGGTGAATCTGGACTTCGAGCAGGCCGGCGAACTGAAGATCGGCCAGGTCGGCATCGCCAACCTGCGCGTGCGCACGCTGGACGTGGCGCGGCTGAGCCAGGAGATGCGCGAGCGCGTGCAGCGCGCGCCCAAGCTGTTCGGCCGGGCCGCGGTGATCATCGATTTCGGCGGCCTGGCGCAGACCCCGGACGTGGCTACCGCGCAGGCGTTGCTGGATGGCCTGCGCGACGCCGGCGTGCTGCCGGTGGCGCTGGCCTACGGCACCCGCGAGATCGAGGAGCTGTCGGTGGCGCTGGGGCTGCCGCTGCTGGCCAAGTTCCGCGCGCAGTACGAGCGCTTCGATGGCGGCGCGCCCGCTGCGGCGCCCGCCCCGGTCTCGCCGCCGCCCCCGCCTCCGCCACCGCCCGCTCCGACGGCGCGGCCGCAACCCGGGCGCATGCAGAAGAGCGCGGTGCGCTCCGGACAACAGCTGTATGCGGAGAATTGCGACCTGACCGTGGTGGCCACCGTCGGCGCCGGCGCCGAGGTGATCTCCGACGGCAGCATCCACATCTATGGCAGCCTGCGCGGCCGCGCCCTGGCCGGTGCGCAGGGCAACACCGAGGCGCGGATCTTCTGCCGCGACTTCCACGCCGAACTGGTCGCCATTGCCGGCCACTACAAGGTGCTGGACGATATTCCCAAGGAACTGCGTGGCAAGGCCGTCCAGGTCTGGCTGGAGCAGGACCAGATCATGATCGCCGCGCAAGACTGACGCGGCCCAACTACGAACGTATCAGGAGATAGTCCTTTGGCTGAAATTATCGTTGTCACCTCCGGCAAGGGCGGCGTCGGCAAGACCACCACCAGCGCGAGCCTGGCCTGCGGGCTGGCGCGACGCGGCAAGAAGGTCGCCGTGATCGACTTCGACGTGGGCCTGCGCAACCTCGACCTGATCATGGGCTGCGAGCGCCGCGTGGTGTACGACTTCGTCAACGTGGTGCACAACGAAGCCACGCTGAAGCAGGCGCTGATCAAGGACAAGCGCTTCGACAACCTGTTCGTGCTGGCCGCCTCGCAGACCCGCGACAAGGACGCGCTGACCCAGGAAGGCGTGGAGAAGGTGCTCAAGGACCTGGCCGCCGACGGCTTCGACTACATCGTCTGCGATTCGCCGGCCGGCATCGAGAAGGGCGCGTTCCTGGCGATGTACTTCGCCGACCGCGCGGTGGTGGTGGTCAATCCGGAAGTGTCCTCGGTGCGCGACTCCGACCGCATCCTCGGCCTGCTCGACTCCAAGACCCACAAGGCCGAGAGCGGCAAGAGCCTGCCCGCGTTCCTGCTGCTGACCCGCTACAGCCCGGCGCGCGTGGAAACCGGCGAGATGCTCAGCATCACCGACGTGGAGGAAGTGCTCGGCCTGAAGGCGATCGGCGTGATCCCCGAATCCGGCGACGTGCTCAACGCCTCCAACAAGGGCGAGCCGGTGATCCTGGACGCCGAATCCCCGGCCGGCCAGGCCTACGAGGACGCCGTGGCGCGCATCCTCGGCGAGGAACGTCCGATGCGTTTCATCTCCGTGGAGAAGAAGGGCTTCTTCACCAAGTTGTTCGGAGGGTGAGCATGGGACTATTCGATTTCCTCAAGACCAAGAAGAACACCGCCGAAACCGCGAAGAACCGCCTGCAGATCATCATCGCGCAGGAACGCAACCACCGCGGCGGCCCGGACTACCTGCCGCTGCTGCAGCGCGAGCTACTGGAAGTGATCAAGAAGTACGTCAACATCGACGCCGACGCGGTCAAGGTGGACTTGGTCAAGGACGGCGAGCACGACGTGCTCGACATCTCCGTCGCCCTGCCGGAAGGGCCGACGCCCTGAGGCGGCGCGTCGGCCGTGGCCGACGCCGCGGCTGACGCATCGGTGGGCCGGCGCCGCGATGGGCCGTGCCTGCCGTTCCCGGGCGCGTCGGCCGCGCCCTTTCCGTCCCGACGAAGTTCACCCGATGCAGACCGATACCGCCCTTCCCGCTGCCGCCGCCCAGGTGCTGACCGTGGGCGCGATCGGCCTGGACGCGCCGCGCGCGCTGCTGGCCGGCTACGGCCTGGCCCTGCATCGCGTCGCCGACGGCGCCGCCATTCCCGGCAGCTACTGGGGCGAGCCGGAGGCGGGGGTGATCGCCAGCGACGTCTACGTGCGCGACGACACGCCGGTGCATTCGCTGCTGCACGAGGCTTGCCATCTGATCGTATTGCCGCCGCAGCGGCGCGCGCAGGTACATACCGACGCTACCGATTCAGTGGAAGAGGAAGACGCCACCTGCTACCTGCAGATCGTGCTGGCCGACGCCCTGCCCGGCGTGGGCCGTGCGCGGCTGATGGCGGACATGGACGCCTGGGGCTACACCTACCGGCTGGGTTCCACCCGCGCCTGGTTCGAACAGGACGCCGACGACGCGCGCGCCTGGCTGGCGCAACGCGGGCTGCTGCCGGCCTAGCCCGTCGTCCTTACGGCGCAGGCGACGGCGGCGACGCCCCGGGGCGCTTCAGCGCGCTGCTCAGGTCCAGTGTCGCGCGGGTCCCGCTGCCGGCCAGCGAATCCAGGTGCAGCGCCCAGCCCAGGTGCTCGCACAGCCGCGCGATCAGGTCCAGGCCGATGCCGCTGCCCTCGCGGCTGCCGCCGCCGCGTGCCATGCGCATGTAGATCGCGCTGATCTCTTCCGGGCTCATGCCGTGGCCGGGATCGTCGATGCACACCACGCCCGGCGACGGCATGGTGATCTCGATCCGGCCCTTGTCGCTGTTCTCGATGGCGTTGCGCAGCAGGTTGCCGATGGCCACCTGCAGGATCGCCAGCGGCGTCTCCACCTCGCACGGCGGCATCGGCGCCAGGGCCAGTTCCAGGCGCTTGTCCGCGCACAGGTGGCGGTGATCCTCGACGATCTCCGGCAGCAACTGGTCCAGCCGCACCAGATCGCTGCCGCGCGCGAGCCGCGCCGGGTCCTTGGCCAGTACCAGCAGCAGCGAGATGAGCTGGCCGACGCCGCTGGCGGTGCGGCGGATGCGCAGCAACTGGTTGCGCACGCTGGGCGGCACGTCGTGCTGCTCCAGCGCCAGCTCGGCGGCGCCGCCGATCACCGCCACCGGCGTGCGCAGTTCGTGGCTGGTGCTGTCGATGAAGGCGCGCTCGCGCTCCACGAACAGGTCGTTGCGCGCCAGGTAGTCGTTCAGCGCTTCGGCGATCACCACCTGCTCGGCGCTGGCGCGCGGATGCACCTCGATGCGCTGCCCGGGCCGGTCCGGACGCAGGCTGCCGATGCGCTGGGCCATGTCGATCAACGGCTGCACCACCCGACCCATGCCCCAGGCCACCAGCGCGCCGAGCAGCAGCACCGCCACCGCGTTGGACACCAGCATCCACAGCGCCAGGTTGTCCTCGTGGTCGTGCAGTTCGGTGATGTCCAGCGCCAGCGCCAGGCGACGGCCGCGCACGTCCTGCACCAGCACCACCTTCTCGCTGCCTTCCAGTTGCACTTCGTCGTGCAGGCCCGGGCCCAGCGCCGCCACTGCCGGCGGCAGCGGCGCGCCGCCCTCGTCGCCGTACAGGCTCACGGTGCGGGTGTCGATCCAGCGATAGTCCGGGTCGGCCGCGCTGCGCGCCAGGAAGTGGTCCAACTCGGAGGTCAGCAGCGAGCGCCAGGTGAGCTGCTCGGCCTGGTCGTTGACGATGTAGCCATGCACGAACACCGCCAGCGACAGCAGCGCCGCGTAGCCCACCAGCCACAGGGTCAGCCGCTGCCGCAGCCCGGCCCTAGTCGGCATGCTCGCCCTCGTGGGGGCCGACCACCGCCAGGCGGTAGCCGATGCGCGGCAGGGTATGGATCAGCTTGGCCGCGAACGGGCCGTCGACACTGCGGCGCAGGTCGTAGATGTGCGAGCGCAGCATGTCCCCGTCCGGCGGCTCGTCGCCCCACAGCGCCTGCTCCAGGCGATCGCGGGTGACCGCGGCCGGGCTGGCCTGCATCAGCACCTCCAGCAACTTGCGACAGGCCGGGTACAGATGCAGGGTACGCCCGCCGCGGGTCACTTCCAGCGTGGACAGGTCCAGCTGCAGGTCGCCCACGCGCAGCAGCTTGCTGCGGCCGCGGCCACTGGCGCGTACCAGCAGTGCTTCCAGCCGCACTTCCAGCTCCGGCAGCGCGAACGGCTTGGTCAGGTAGTCGTCGGCGCCAGCGCGGAAGCCGGCGATCTTGTCCGGCAGTTCGTCGCGCGCGGTCAGCATGATCACCGGCACGTCGGCATGGTGCTCCTCGCGCAGCGCACGCAGCACCTGCTGCCCGTCCAGGCGCGGCAGCATCCAGTCCAGGATCAGCGCGTCGTAGCGCTGGGTGGTGGCCAGGTGCAGGCCGGTCACGCCATCGGGCGCCGCGTCCAGGGTGTGGCCGCGCACCTCGAAGTAGTCGAACAGGTTGGCGACCAGGTTCCGGTTGTCTTCTATGACCAGCAGCCGCATGGGGGCGCTCGAATTCGGGGGACTGACCCGCCCATGCTAGCGGAAGCGTGTCGGAACGCCGTCAGAACGGCCGCGCGCCTTGATCGAATCTCAATAAAACCTGGAAAGGATCCCAACACGGCGCCGTCAGGCTGCCTTCCGCGCCGGCCACCGGTACGCGTGGCCCGGCGCTTGCATCAGTGCGGCCGTGCGCAACCTTCGCTGAAGCCTCGGCCCTCTCACCCGCAGTTCCGACAGCTATCCGACACCTGCAACCCGACCATGCCCCCACTTTCCCGCCGTCCCTGGCCGCCTTCGTCGACCATGTTCAGTACGCCCCTGCGATTGTCCGCTGCGGCGGCGCCCCACCTCGGCGCACGCCGACACTTCTATCTGTCCCACCTCTGGGTGCCGCTGGTCCTGGTGCTGCTGGCCAGTGGCCTGCTGATGGGCCTGGGCGGGGATTTCTGGATCGCCGACCTGCTGTATCGCTGGGAAGGCGGGCAGTGGGCGCTGAAGGATGCGGCGCTGACCCGTAGCCTGATCCACCACGACGGCAAGATGCTGAGCGCGGCGGCATGGGCGGTGACCGCCGCGCTGGCGGTGTGGGCCTGGCGCCGTCCGGATGCCCGCCGCTACCGGCTGCCGCTGCTGTACCTGCTGCTGGCGGTGGCGCTGAGCACCGGCGTGGTGTCGCTGCTGAAGTCGGTGACCCACATGGACTGCCCCTGGGACCTGACCCGCTACGGCGGCGAGCGGATCTTCGTGGGCCTGTTCGAGACCCGCCCGGCGGGCATGCCGCGCGGGGTATGCTTCCCCGCCGGTCATTCCAGTGCCGGCTATGCCTGGGTGGGGCTGTACTTCGTCGCGCTGGCGCTCAAGCCGGCCTGGCGTTGGCCGGCGCTGGCGATCGGCCTCGGGGGAGGCCTGCTGTTCGGTCTCGGCCAACAGCTGCGCGGCGCGCATTTCATGTCGCACGACCTGTGGACGCTGGCCCTGTGCTGGGGCGTGGCACTGGGCCTGTACCGGGCGATGCTGTGGCCGCGTGCGACCCTGTCGCAGGCCGATCGACGCCCTTCCACCACCAACGATTCCGCCGCATGAGCCATTCCGTCGCCCCGCCCTCGCCGTCCACCGCCTCCCGCGCCCGCTGGTGGGCATGGCGTCCGCAGTTGAGCAACGAGATGCTGGCGCTGGCGGCTAGCGCGTTCTTCGCCCTGGCCTGCAACGGCATGTTCTGGCGCAGCGCGATGAGCGGCCACGGCGGCGACGTGAAGCTGGCGCTGTCGCTGTTCCTGCTGCTGCTGGCGGTGCACGGCCTGCTGCTGGGCCTGCTGCTGTGGCGCGGCATCGCCAAGCCGGTGCTGACGGTACTGCTGATCACCACCGCGTTCGCCGCGCACTACATGAACAGCTACAGCGTCTACCTGGACGCGGACATGCTGCGCAACGTGCTGGCCACCGACCACAAGGAATCGCGCGAGCTGATGACCCCGGCGCTGATCGCGCCGCTGCTGTTCTACGCGGCGCTGCCGATCCTGGTGCTGTGGCGGGTGCGGCTGATCCGGCGTTCGCCGCTGAAGGCGCTGGCGATCCGCGCCGGCTTCCTGGTCGGCATGCTGGCGCTGGGCGGCGTCGCTGCGATGCTGTCGTTCCAGGACCTGTCGGCGATGATGCGCAACCATCGCGAGATCCGCTACCTGGCCACGCCGATCAATTACCTGGTCGCGCTGCGGCAGAACTTCAAGTCCGACAGCCCCACGCGCAAGGCGCCGAAGCTGCCGCTGGAACACGACGCCAAGGCGACCGCACGTGCGCCGGGCAGCAAGCCGCGGCTGCTGGTGGTGGTGCTGGGCGAAACCGCCCGCGCGCAGAACTGGGGCCTCAACGGCTATGCGCGGCAGACCACGCCGGAACTGGCCAAGCGCGACGTGATCAACTTCCCCGACATGCACTCCTGCGGCACCAGCACCGAAGTCTCGGTGCCGTGCATGTTCTCCCCGTTCGGCCGCCACGACTACAACGAGAGCAACATCCGCAAGCACCAGTCGCTGCTGCACGTGCTCGAGCACGCCGGCATCAGCACGCTGTGGCGCGACAACCAGTCCGGCTGCAAGGGCGTGTGCGACGGCCTGCAGATCCAGCACCTGGACGACGCCAAGGATCCGCAGCTGTGCAAGGACGGGCGCTGCATGGACGAGATCCTGCTGCAGGATCTGGCCGCGCAGGTGCGCGCCAAGCCCGGCGACCGCGTGGTGGTGCTGCACCAGCTCGGCAGCCACGGCCCCAGCTACTTCGAGCGCTACCCGGCCGCGTTCCGCCGCTTCACCCCGACCTGCGACACCGCCGACCTGGGCAACTGCAGCCGCGAGTTGATCACCAACGCTTACGACAACTCGCTGCTGTACACCGACCACCTGCTGGCGCGCACCATCGACGCCCTGCAGGCGATGCCCGACTACGACACGGCGATGATCTACCTCTCCGACCACGGCGAGTCGCTGGGCGAGAAGGGCCTGTATCTGCACGGCGTGCCCTACGCGATCGCGCCGCAGGAGCAGACCCATGTGCCGATGGTGATGTGGTTCTCGCCCGGCTTCGCCAGTGCGCGCGGCCTGGACCTGGCCTGCCTGCAGGCGCGGTCGCGCCGCTACGCCGACCAGGACAACCTGTTCCCGTCGGTGCTGGGCCTGATGCAGGTCAGGACCGGCGTCTACGACCACACGCGCGACCTGTTCGCGCAGTGCGCCAGGCCGCAGTGACCGCCCGTCCACGCGCACTCATGGCGTAAGCGGGCGCGGCGGCGAGGCCCAGGGCGCGCCGCCCGAACTTGCGGCGTTGCGGGCGGGCCACTAGCCTTCCGGGCAATCGCCCTGCAAGGATTCGCCGTGACCCACCGCTCTCCGCTGCTCGCGCTGTGCCTCGGCGCGAGCCTGCTGACGCTGTCCGCCTGCCGCAAGGAACCCGCGGCCGAGACCGCCGCCCCCGCCGCGGCCCAGCCCCAGGGCGAGAGCGCCGACCAGTTCGTCGCCCGTATCAACGAGGAGTACCGCGCGCTGCTGCCGGAACTGACCGCGGCGCAGTGGCTGTCGGCGACCTACATCAACGGCGACAGCGAGCGGCTGGCGGCCAAAGCCAACGCGCGCTGGCTGACCACGCTCAACGGCTGGATCGCGCAGGCGCGACGCTACGACGGCAAGCCGATGTCGCCCGACAGCGCCCGCGCACTGCGCCTGCTGCAGCAGATGACCGCGATGCCGGCGCCACGCGATCCGACGCGGCTGGGCGAACTGGCCGCGCTGGCGACGAAGATGGAAGGCGCCTACGGTGCCGCCTCCTACTGCACCGGCGAAGGCGACGCGCGCCGCTGCCGGCAGTTGGGCGAACTGGAGGACGTGCTGCGCCGCAGCCGCGACTACGACCAGCAACTGGATGCCTGGCAGGGCTGGCACGCCGCCGTGCAACCGATGCGCAAGGACTACCAGCGCTTCGTCGAACTGGTCAACGAAGGCGCGCGCGACATGGGCTACGCCGACACCGGCGCACTGTGGCGCAGCGGCTACGACATGCCGCCGGCACAGCTCGCCGCCGAGACCGACCGGCTGTGGACGCAGGTCAAGCCGCTGTACGAACAACTGCACTGCTACGCGCGCGGCAAGCTCGACGCCGAATACGGCAAGGACAAGGGCGAACTCGCCGGCGGCCTGCTGCCGGCGCATCTGCTCGGCAACATGTGGCAGCAGGACTGGAGCAACCTGTGGGACCTGCTGCAGCCCTACCCCGGCGCCGGCAGCCTGGACATCACCGACGCACTGGAGCGGCAGTACCAGGGCAACCTGAGCGCGGCGCTGGCGCGGCGCAACGGCGACACCTCGGTGGACGCGCGGTTTATGGCCCAGCGCGAGGCGCAGTTGCTCAGCGCGCGGCAGATGACCGAGCGTGCACAGGACTTCTACACCTCGCTGGCGATGCCCAAGCTGCCGGACAGCTACTGGACGCGCAGCCAGTTCATCAAGCCGCTGGACCGCGACGTGGTCTGCCACGCCAGCGCCTGGGACATGGACATGGCCGGCGACGTGCGCACCAAGATGTGCGTCAAGCCGAACGAAGAGGACTTCACCACCATCTACCACGAACTCGGCCACGTCTATTACGACCTGGCCTACAACCCGCTGCCGCCGCTGTTCCAGGCGGGTGCCAACGACGGCTTCCACGAAGCCATCGGCGACACCGTGGTGCTGGCGATGACCCCGCAGTACCTGCATTCGATCGGCCTGGTCGATGCGCCGCAGGTCGGCCGCGAAGCGTTGATCAACGCGCAGATGCGCATGGCCCTGAGCAAGGTCGCGTTCCTGCCGTTCGGGCTGATGATCGACCGCTGGCGCTGGGGCGTGTTCGACGGCTCGATCGCCCCGGACCGCTACAACCAGGCCTGGTGGGAGCTGAAGGCCAGGTACCAGGGCGTGGCGTCGGCGACGCCGCGGGGCGAGGACTTCTTCGACCCCGGCGCCAAGTACCACGTGCCGGCCAACACCCCCTACACCCGCTACTTCCTCTCGCACATCCTGCAGTTCCAGTTCTACAAGAGCCTGTGCGACGCCGCCGGCTACAAGGGCCCGCTGTACGAGTGCACCTTCTACGGCAACAAGGAAGCCGGGCAGAAGTTCTGGTCGATGCTGCAACGCGGCGCCAGCCAGCCCTGGCAGGCCACGCTCAAGGAACTGACCGGCAGTGAGCGCATCGACGCCGGCCCGCTGCTGGAATACTTCGCGCCGATGCAGGAGTGGCTCAAGCAACAGAACCAGGGGCGGATGTGCGGGTGGGAGGCGGCATCTGCCGCAGCGCACCCCACTGCAGTCCCGGCGCAGAAGCAAGGTTGACGCGGCGCGGCGGGCGCAAAGCCGAAGCGCAGTCGTCAGGACAGACCGTGGAGGTAAGCGCGTAGAGGAAATGCGCGCCGTGCGGATCAGTCAGGCGGGAAAAGAAGCCGCGACATGCCTGAAGTGCTTATCGCGTCCGTGCAGACACGTGCTGCGCCTCGCTGTCGGCCTGCTGCAACGCGAGCGCCGCCCCGTCCTTGGCGGGTGACGCGATCGCCTCTTCCGGTCGCGATGGCACCGCAGAGAGATCGACCTTCACCCGGAACCCCGGCGTATACCCTTCGATCCAGGCGTTGCCGCCATCGACCATGACGTGTTTGATCTGCTCGGGCCGCGTCATGCCATCGCGCTGGGCCTGCGCCGCGGCATGCCTCAGCGTCGCATCCGGCATAGCGGCCGGGAATCGCTCCTTGATGGCACGAAACAGCGGGTCTTCGTCCCGCACTGCCGCCCCCTGCTCCGGCACCTTCAGCGGCACGTGCCAACCCTGCGGCGCGTGGGCTTCCTGCTTCGGCAGATGCAGCCGCCGCATGTGCTCCGACCATTCCGGCGCACCGATGCCCTGCCGACCCTCGCCCGGCGGCAACGGCCCGCGCAGTTCGTTGACGGCGTCACCGGCCAGCCCGCGCACGCCGCGTGCCAGAAGCGTGGTGCCGATGCGCATGGATTCCACATCCTCGCGGTACCTGCCGATCATCGGCGCGTACTGGGCGGCGCGCTGGTGCGCCGCCGGGTCTTCCAACACGGAGCGGTCGGGCCGCCCGTTGCCGTCCACCGGCAGGAAGTTGTGCATGCGGTGCGACTCGACGAGCAACCCGCCGACCGCGCTGAACGGATTGCGCGCATCCCAGCCGCCGCTGCTGTTGTCGTAGCCGGCGCGCTGCAGCGTGGCGACTTCCTCGGGCGTGGCGTAGATGCGGACCTGGCTGTAGTGACGGCTGGCAGCGCTGACGGGGTCGCCGGCCATGACGTGGTTGACGACGTCGGTGCCACCTTCGGGGATCCGGCGATCCAGGCTGACCGCGCCGTAGGCGTTGAAGGTCTCGCCCTTCAGGCCGAAGTGGTGGGCGGCGACCTGCGCGAGGTCGCCGCCCAGGGAGTGGCCGGTGACAACGACAGGCGGGACCCTTCCATGCTCGCCTATCTTCTCGGCATATTGCACAGCTTCGCGCGTGAACGCGATGGCGTCTTTCACCTGCCTGTTGTGCCTGGTAGCGACCATGCCGCCATCGGCCGCAAGGCCATCTTGCAACGGCTGACGATCGAATTCGGTCCCGCGATGCGCGACAACCAACTCGCCGGTATTCACTCGCTGGTACAGGATGCCCTGATAGCCGGAAGGTCGATCCACGTACGCTAGGCGCCGGTAGAACTCTCCGCCGATTTCAATGGTGGCGCTCTTCGGCCCGAACTCATTCGGCTTCGAATAAACGTCGTATGCGAGGGTTGCGTACTGTTGACTGGTCAACGTCATGGGACCACCCGCTCTGCTTTGAGCGTGACCTTGAACAGGTTCTTGCGAGCCTCTTCGTCGAAATCTTCCGCATCGCGCTGACCGACATCCTGGAAATCATCCATATCCTCTTTGGGATAGCGGCCCTTCCAGAAGTAGGTGACCTTCGACCGGGACTCGATGATCTCTGGCCTCTCAAGACTGGGAGAAAAATTCGTCTCCTGCTGCTTGCCTGTTGCCTTCAATCCGATGACGATGCCGTTGATCCTCCAGTGGCAGATACCCTGACCGTAGTAGTCAGCATCCACCATCCCATCGGTATAGATCGTAGTGACATAGGTGTTGGCATCGACCTTCGCAAAAGCCGCAGGGATATGGTCGTCCTTGCGTTTTGTCCACACTCCTTCAAGCGGCTCTCCTGGCGTGCATTGTTCGTAGTTGCTCATCTGATAGACAGCGGCAGCATCCACGAATCCAAATGGCCCAGGCGCATCCTCAATCATCATCGTGATCCGATACGCCTGCGTCGGATGCGGATTCTTGCGGTACACCGGGTCACCATGGGCGTCGGCATGAGGACTGGCGGCATTCTCCGAGGCAGTGTTCATCGGGTTGCATCCTGTCAACAACAGCAGAAGGGAAAAAGCGCAGAGGATCTTGGCGTTCATGGAAAGGGTCTCAGGCCACGATGGTGCGCCGCGCTGCATGCTCGGCGGCAGCGAGGGCTTCGGTGAGCCGGCGGCAGCCATGGCGCACGTGCAGACGTTGCATCAGCAGCAAGGCGATCAAGATCGGCAGCGACAGGCCCAGTTCCGGCACCTGGATGAAGAGCGGCAGGGAACCGGGGAGCGCGACGGCCGCCAGGGCAGACAACCACATCAGCAAGGTCATCCCGGCTACCTGCAGGATGGCATGGCACAACTGCCTGGACTGCACCGTGCGCTTGCCACCGGAGCGCAGACGCCACCAGGCGCGCGACGCGCGCACGACCAGCAGCGCCAGCATGCCCACCATGCCCAGTTGCAGCAGAGCACCCAATACCGCCAGTGTCTGGGCCATCAGCAGTGCCGTGCCACCCGCATGACGGTAGGCCAGCGCGGCCATCCCGGCGGTGAGCAGCAGTGCGAGTAGCGCCGTGGTCAGCAGCGCACACGTGCGCCGCACGCAAATCTGCCACTCCTTCGACCACAGCATGTGGGACATGTCACGGCTCCTGCATCGACCAAGTCAGGGAACGGCAGCGCTGTCCCGCACCACGGAAGAGCGCGGCGTCGCCGCCGCTGACCCTACCTTCCCGCTCGTGAACGCATGGGGGCAGACACGCGCATACATCGCCGACGAGTACGCGTTGTAGCAGTACGGGTTGGTGACGGTGAACGCGCCCGTGGCGGGATTGATCGGCGCCCAGCAGTCGCTGGGCACGCCGATCGTGCAGAAGAGAAACGGATCGTTGTCGTAGTACGGAATGAACTCGTAGTAGCCGTCAGTCTGCGCCGACGATGGCAACGCCATCACTGAAAGCAGCGCCAAGGGAAACAATCCACGCTTCTTCACGACCCTTCTCCTTGAGGGGTTGCTAATCTTCCAGCCTCGCTTGAGGCCAGGCATCAGTAGCTTTTGAAAACCGCCTTGGAACATGCGGTGTAGATCACCTTGCATTGCATACCAGAGACCGCGCGATTCTCTCGCTCGCAACGCTCCATCGCGACGCCGCTGGCTGCTTCTTCGTCGCCTGCGGCGGCGAAGCTTGTCGGCCCGTCGAGGTAGGCCCTTCCCCCAACCTGTGGCTCCGCAACAGCCGCACACTGGTTTTTATAGACAAAGCCGATTCGACAATCCTTCACTCCATCGGAAGAGCAGCGCCTCAGCGCGTCGGCCTCCGCTTCGGATTTCGATGCCTTGCCTGTCGTCACCCCCAGGCTGTTCCAGCCGTCGCCCGAGCCCATGGCAATAGCACCCCAGGTCTTGACCCAGTACCCAGTCGGCCGGAGAGCCTCCTGCGGGGCCGCCTGGTTCTGCGGAATCGGAGCGCAACCAGCCGCCCCCTGGCCACCGATGGGATACTGGCCGGGGGGACATCCGCCTTCCGCGTGGGCGCCATACGCAGCGACCATCAAGACGCAAAGCGCTAGAAGTTTGAAGTACATAGCTCTCTCTTTCACGTTACCTGATCCTGGTATCGCGGTTGGCAGCGCCCATGACGCCACTGCCTTCGGAAGGAGAATTGTTGGCCGGCGCGCCGCCAAGCCGGTGGTTAGCCGAGCCCACCATCGAACCCGACGAAGCCTGCGAGTCCGGTCGGGTTTGCGGGGGGCTGTAAGACCCCGGCGGCTGCCCCTGCGGCCCCGGCGAAGACGCAGTCGCAGGGCCGAAGGCCGTGTAGGTCATGAACGTGCCCATGTTGCCTTGCCAGACCGCCGCGGCGATCGTGCGCGCAGTACCGAAACGCAGCAGACCTATATACATAGGAGATCATCTTTAAGCATCTAAATCAGTACCTCCGAAACACAGGCTCAGAGCAACCGATATAGATAACCTCGCACCGCATGCCGGCGTTTTTTGCCAAGCACCTTTTGAGCACGCCATCACTCGCCATTTCCTTTGTAGGCGCCGAAACAAATTGAGCCAAGCCAATGGGGCTTGGCTTGTCCCCATCTCGCGGCTCACCGATGGCAGCACATTGGTTTTGATACGTAATGGCCACACTACAATTAGTTGGCCCCTTCTTGGCGCACCGTTCTAAAGCCTGTTGCTCGGCTTCGGATTTAGACATAGCCCCCGTTGGCACGCCGTAGTAGGGGATGGAGTCCACTCTCCCGACCGCGATAGCCCCCCAAGTCTTGAGCCACTTCCCAGTGGGTCGAGCCTCTTGTGAAACAGTGGAATTTTGCTGAGGAATCGGTGCACAGCCCGCCGTACCCTGGCCGCCAATAGGGTATTGCCCGGGAGGGCAATTTCCTTCAGCAGTCGCAGCAGCAGAAATGAAGAGTAGTGCTAGAAAGAAGAAAATCCGCGCCCCAGTCATTTTCACCTCGAATTAGAAAGTGAAACTTTCATTAAAATACGACTTCAAGTCTAGCCCAGACGATCAGCGTTCCTCTGACTGGCAATACCACGCATACCAGTTTCCTGATTCGGAGCGATGCTGGAAGAAGGTGGCACCCTTGTTGAACTTAGATCAGCGGGCGACTCGGACCCACTGCTAGTCCGACTATTGGGAGCCACGCGCTCCGGCGTGTAAGACCCCGGCGGCAGCCCCTGCGGCCCAGGCGAAGACGCAGTCGCAGGGCCGAAGGCCGTGTAGGTCATGAACGTGCCCATGTTGCCTTGCCAGACCGCCGCCGCGATCGTGGGCACCGTGACGATCAGCACCGTCATCAGCAACCCGATCCCGCCCTGCTGCAGCGCCTGGGACGACAGGCCTTCGGCATTCGCCAACGGAATGAACTTCATCGCCCAGTACGCCGCCGCCACTTTGGCCGTGAACTTCAAGACCATCGCCGACACCACCGACAGCATGGACATCGAGAACAGGGTGCCGATCACGTAGAACAGCCACTTCCGGAACAGGTCCTTGGTCTGGTCGAACATCAGGAAGAAGATGAAGATCGGGCCGATGCCCACCAGGAATGCCATGGTGAACTTGAACAGCAGCAACATCGCGCCCGCCGCCATGGGCGGGCTGGCCGTGCCGAAGCTGGCCAGCAGCATCGAGCGCCCCTTCTTCTCGATCGATTCTGGATCGTTGGCGTCCACACGCACCGCGTCGAGCGCTGACAGGGCCAGCTGCGTGTACTTCAGGTTGTCGTCGATCGATTCGGCCGCGCTGCTGGTGTCGTCTCCGGTGAACAACCCGTGGATCTCCATGTCCAGGTTGTCCGTCATCGCCTTGTGCAACGCCGCACCGTTTGCCCCCAGGGTCGATGCGATCATCAGGATCACCGCCACCTTGGCCGCCTTGACCATCGTCGCCATCGCCGATTCGCGGGACTGCCCGGTGACGATGCGGTAGCCCTGGATCAGGATCCAGAACGTGGTAGCCGTCAACGCGATCACGCTCACCCAATGCATCGCGCGGCGCATCAGTTCAAGGCCGAACTCGGCGATCTCGTTGGTGAAGTAGTTGTTCACCAACCGGAAGAACAGGAAGTCGCCCAGATTGGCGTCCGCCAACGGCTGCATCCAGTGCGTGGCGGTGTCGAAGAATCCGTTCATGCTGCGTGCCTACCCGATGTCCCGTGCTGTGTTGGAGTTGCCGGTGCCATCACTTGGACAGCGCCCCAGCGAGCACACCCGCCTGGATCACCTGCCCCAGGATGTTGTTCTTGTTGCCATCCAGCGCCCGCCGCGCCAATCGCGACTGGTCGTCCTTGAGCGCCACGATGTAGGTGTCGTAGGCCTTCATCTGCGCCTGCCAGTAATCCAGGTCCATGGCGTTCTGCGCGACGAAACGCCGCACCTCGTTGTCGTTGGCGGCCAGCGCGCCCTGGCTGGTCCCAATCCCGTCGCGCTGCGACTGCACCTGCTTGAACTGTTCGTTGCGCTGGATCAGGCGCTTGAGCATGCGCACCGTCTCGTTGTACTGGGCGTTCTTGGCCATCACGATGCGCGCGCAGACCTTCATCTGCTCGTCGACCGCGCTGCCGTTCATGTCCGGCGCCAGCGCCTTGAACTGGTTCATCAATCCGGCGATGCCGCTCTGGCTCGCGCCGGGGCAGCTGTCCTCCAGCCCGTAGTCCTGGGGACGCTCGGGAAAGTTGTCGGCCATGGTGGAGTCGCCGAACTGCAGCCGCTGGAGCTTGATGAGTTGCTGCTGGTAGTGCTCCAACTGCATCTGGTACTGCTTGATCGTCTCGCCCCAGCGCTTGGCCTGCTCGGCGTATTCCTGCAACGCCTTGGCCATCGACATCGGGTCGTTGACGATCCAGGTGGCGCTGGCGGGTCCGGCAGCCAAAAAGGCGGCGAGCGCGACGCCTGCGAACAGGCGCGACCAGCGGGGGCGACGGGTCGAGGAGTGGGTCATGGGCGATCTCGGCAAGTCTCGTGCGATACAGGACGCAGCGACGGTTTCCAGCTGCTGTGCGTTGGCGGCAGAGGCCGACGGACAGCCGTCGGCGGCAGCAGCGGAGCCACTGGGTGGTCGGATTGGGGAACCTGCTGCGGCCATAGTCCTTTATGAGCAGATGAGGCAGGGTGCGGCGGACTCTTGCATGAAGTGCATTCCATTTCCACCGTTCCATGCGCCTCCGTAGGGAAGCGCATTCAGCGAAGCCAGGCACGCCAATGGTTTCGCTGACCGGGGTAGGAAAACTCCGACATTTCGTCGCGGCATGTCCCGAGCCAGCCAGCGACGCTGTCACCGTCCGTTTTGCGCAGCCAGGTCCGCGCCGGCCCGCCCAGGCCGACCGCGGTGCGCCAGCTCAGTCGTCGGCCAGCCGCGCCCAGCGCTCGTGGTCGCGCCATACCCCGCCGATGCGCAGGTAGCGTGGCGAATAGCCTTCGCGGCGGAAGCCGGCGCGCTGCGCCAGCGCCAGCGAGCGGGTGTTGTCCGGCTGGATGTTGGCCTCCACCCGGTGCAAGCCCAGTTCGGCGAAGGCGTAGGCCACGCACAGGCGCAGCGCATGCGTCATCAGTCCGCGGCCTTCGCAGCCGGCCATGGCGTGGTAGCCGAGGTAGGCGCTCTGGAAGCAGCCGCCGACCACCTGGCTGAAGGTGAACAGGCCGGCGAGCGCGCCGCTGCTGCGTTCGCGCGCTAGCAACGCGATGTTGCTACCGTCCAGAGTCTGCGCGTACCAGGCCTCGAAGCCGGGCACGTCGGTGAACGGGTAGGTCCACGGGTGATGCAGGGCGACGCTGGCGCGGTGCGCCTGGATCAGCGCGATGCCGTCGCGGCGCCGCACCCGCGCCAGCGACACGGCCTCCTGCGCAACCTGGCCCGCGCTCTGGCCCATGGCCTCAGGCCGGGGCCGCGGCGCCGTCGTCGCGGCGCATGACCTGGGCGTGGCGCGTCTTGAACTCGTCGAAGCTCAGGCCCTGCGCCTGCGCATCGGCGTGCGCGGCGTCCTTCAGCGCGTCCGAGTACATCAGCCGCACCGGCGTGCCGGCGCGCTCGTGCAGCTCCGCCGCCTGCATGATCAGCGACAGCACCTGCGCGGCGCTCTCGCTCTGGCCGGCGATGCGCCCGTCCATGCCCAGCACCCACTCGCCGTCGCGGCGCACGATGCCGGCCAACAGCGTGCGCTGCTGGTCGCGCAGTTCCGCATGCGGCTCGATGGGCGCGGCCGGCGCGGCGTCCTCGGCACGGTGGCGCAGGCGCTCGGCCAGCTTCTTGCGCAGATCGCGGCGCTGCTTGGACTGGATGGACATGCGGTTTCCTCAACGAAGACCCGACGACGATAGCCCAACCGCGACGCCGCTCACAGCGGGTCCGCCGGTTCCAGCCGAGGCACCTGCGCGTCCGGCCGCGGCAGGCGCTTGCCGCTGCGCCGCTCCCAGCGCCAGAAGCCCCAGCCGAGCAGGAAGAATGCGCCCGAACCCAACGCTAGGTGCAGCGCATGGCCGCTGAGCAGCGGCGACAGCACCCCGGCCACCAGCACGGTCACCATCAACTGGGTGAAGGCCTGCAGCGAGGAGGCCAGCCCGCGCTGGCGCGGGTACATGTCCAGCACCGCCAGCGCCAGGATCGGGAAGATCAGCGCGGTGCCCAGGCCGGCGAAGAAGATCGGCAGCACCGCCCACGGCAGCGCGATCGCCGGCGTCAGCGCGGTGTAGGCGATGTTACCGGCCATCGACAGGCCACAGCAGACGAAGCCGAAGCGCACCTGGCGCATCGGCCCCAGCCGCCCGGCCATGCGCCCGGACAGGAACGCGCCCAGGGTCATGCCGCCGATGGTGGGCAGGAACAGCCAGGCGAAGTCGCGCTCGGTCTTGCCCAGCAGGTCGATCATGAACACCGGCGCCGAGGCGATGTACAGGAACACCCCGCCGAAATTGAACGCGCCGGCCGCAGCCAGGCGCTGGAAGCGCGGATTGAGCGCGATGCCGATGTAGTCGCGCAGCAGCGTACGCGGCGCCAGCGGCGTGCGCGCCTGCGGCGGATGCGTCTCCGGCATCCAGCGCAGCGTCGCCACCAGCAGCAGCGAGGAGAAGCCGACCAGGAACCAGAAGATCATCGGCCAGCCGCGGCCGCTGCCCAGGATCCAGCCGCCGATGACCGGCGCGATCGCCGGGGCGATGCCGAAGATCATCGACACCTGGCTCATCAGCCGCTGCGCATCGTCGCCATGGAACAGGTCGCGGATCACCGCGCGGCCGACGATCATGCCGACCCCGGCCGACACGCCCTGCAGCGCGCGGAACGTCAGCAGGGTCGGCAGGTCGCGCGACAGCGCACAGCCGGCCGAGGCCAGGATGAACACGATCAGGCCGGCGACGATCACCCGCCGCCGCCCCAACGCGTCGGACAGCGGCCCGTGGGCCAGGCCCATCAGCGCGTAGGCCAGCAGGTACACGCTCACCGTCTGCTGGATCGCCACCGGATCGGCGTGCAGGCGCTGCGCCAGCTGCGGGAACGCCGGGAAGATGGTGTCGATGGAGAACGGGCCGAACATCGCCAGCCCGGCCAGCAACAGGGCCATGCGGCGTGTGGACACGGACGGGAGCGTCATGGGGACATCATCCTGAAAAGCCGGCCGCGGCGGCCGCAGGACGGGCGCACGCGCGACGACGCCGTCCGGCATGGACGGGCGCGAGAAAAGGGAGTGCGGCCATGATACGCGCTGCGGCCGCAGGCGCGCATCCGCCGCGGCTTGCCCATTCAGGCTGGCGTGGGTGCGCGCGGCCCGCCGTGGGCGCCGCCGGCCACGCTATAATCGCGGCGCAGCAAGGTGGGAGAAGCGGGGCGACCCGCTGCCGAAGGCGCAAACGCCCGTAATCGCTCAGGCCCGATACCACCCGCACCAAGACTCTGGAGAGACCGGTCAAACCCGGCGCCGAAGGGGCACGAAGCGCAGCGCCAGCCGCCGCTTCCAAACTCTCAGGCAAAAGGACAGAGGGGCATTGGGAAGACGCGTGCTTCCCGTCGATCGTGCCCGCCGCTGCGGCCCGACGACGGCCTTGCGCGCGTCCCCGCCTCCTCGTGCCTTCCTCAGCCGGACGACTGCCATGTCTCACACCTCTTCGCTGCGCGACCTCGAACACCACTCGGCCTTCATCGAGCGCCACATCGGCCCGAACGACGCCGAGATCGCGCACATGCTGCGCACCGTCGGCCACGACTCGCTGGAGGCGATGACCGACGCCATCGTACCGGGCAACATCAAGTCGCCCGCCGCGCTGGCGCTGCCCGACGCCATCACCGAGGAGGAGGCGCTGGCCAAGATCCGCGCCATCGCCGACAAGAACACCGTGTTCCGCAGCTTCATCGGCCAGGGTTACTACGGCACCCACACGCCGAAGGTGATCCTGCGCAACATCCTCGAGAACCCGGCCTGGTACACCGCCTACACCCCGTACCAGGCGGAGATCTCGCAGGGCCGCATGGAAGCGCTGATCAACTTCCAGACCATGTGCGCCGACCTCACCGGCATGGAGATCGCCAACGCCTCGCTGCTGGACGAAGCCACCGCCGCGGCCGAGGCGATGACCCTGGCCAAGCGCTCGGCCAAGTCCAAATCCGACACCTTCTTCGTGCACGACGCGGTGCAGCCGCAGACCCTGGAGCTGCTGCGCACCCGCGCCGAGCCGCTGGGCATCGTGCTGCGCGTGGGCACGCCGGAGGAAGCGCTGCAGGCCGAGTGCTTCGGCGTGCTGCTGCAGTATCCCGATAGCTTCGGCCACATCGGGGACCACAAGGCGCTGGCCGACGCGGTGCACGCGCAAGGCGGCCTGGTCGCGGTCGCCACCGACCTGCTCGCGCTGACCCTGATCGCCGCGCCCGGCGAATGGGGCGCGGACATCGTGGTCGGCAACTCGCAACGCTTCGGCGTGCCGTTCGGCTTCGGCGGCCCGCACGCCGCGTTCATGGCCTGCCGCGACGCCTACAAGCGCTCGATGCCGGGCCGCCTGATCGGCGTGTCGATCGACGCCGCCGGCAACCCCGCCTACCGCCTCACCCTGCAGACCCGCGAGCAGCACATCCGCCGCGAGAAGGCCACCTCCAACATCTGCACCGCGCAGGTGCTGCTGGCGGTGATGGCCTCGATGTACGCGGTGTACCACGGCCCCGAGGGCCTGGTGCGCATCGCCCGCCGCACCCACCGCCTGGCCGCGATCCTGGCCGCGGCGCTGCGCGGCGCCGGCGTCGCCGTCGGCGAGCGCTTCTTCGACACCCTGCACGTCACCGGCATCGACGCCGAGGCCATCCATGCCAAGGCGCGTGCGGCCGGCATCAACCTGCGCGCGATCGACAGCACCGCCCTGGGCATCAGCCTGGACGAGACCGCCACCCGCGCCGACGTGGTCGCGCTGGCGCAGCTGTTCGGCGCCCAGGCCGACGTGGACGCGCTCGACGCCGCCACCGCCGACGCGCTGCCGCCGCAGTTGTTGCGCCACAGCGCGTTCCTGCAGCACCCGGTGTTCAACACCCACCATAGCGAGCACGAACTGCTGCGCTACATGCGCGCGCTGGCCGACAAGGACCTGGCGATGGATCGCACCATGATCCCGCTGGGCAGCTGCACCATGAAGCTCAACGCCACCGCCGAGATGATTCCGGTGACCTGGCCGCAGTTCGGCGCGATCCATCCGCTGGCCCCGGCCGAGCAGAGCGTGGGCTACAAGCAGCTGATCGACGAGCTGGAAGCGATGCTGGTCGAGTGCACCGGCTACGATGCGGTCAGCCTGCAGCCCAACTCCGGCGCGCAGGGCGAGTACGCCGGCCTGCTGGCGATCCGCGCCTACCACCGCGCGCGCGGCGAAGGCCACCGCGACATCTGCCTGATCCCAGAATCGGCGCACGGCACCAACCCGGCCTCGGCGCAGATGTGCGGCATGACCGTGGTGGTGACCAAGTGCGACGGCAACGGCAACGTCGATGTCGCCGACATCCGCGCCAAGGCCGAGAAGTATTCCGAGCGCCTGGCCGCGTTGATGATCACCTACCCGTCCACCCACGGCGTGTTCGAGGAAGACGTGGTGGCGATCTGCGAGGCGGTGCACGCGCACGGCGGCCAGGTCTACACCGACGGCGCCAACATGAACGCGCTGGTCGGCCTGGCCAAGCCCGGCAAGTGGGGCTCGGACGTGTCGCACCTGAACCTGCACAAGACCTTCTGCATCCCGCACGGCGGCGGCGGCCCCGGCGTCGGCCCGTGCGCGGTGAAGGCGCATCTGGCGCCGTACCTGCCGCGCACGCTCGGTGGCGACGGCGACGTGGGCATGGTCTCGGCGGCCAGCTTCGGCTCGGCCTCGATCCTGCCGATCAGCTGGATGTACATCACCATGATGGGCAACAGCGGGCTGCGCAAGGCGACCCAGGTCGCGCTGCTCAACGCCAACTACATCGCCAAGCGCCTGGCGCCGTACTACAAGACCCTGTACACCGGCCGCAACGGCCTGGTCGCGCACGAGTGCATCCTCGACGTGCGCCCGCTGGAGAAGACCAGCGGCATCGGCGCCGAGGACATCGCCAAGCGCCTGATCGACTTCGGCTTCCATGCGCCGACGCTGAGCTTCCCGGTCGCCGGCACGCTGATGGTGGAGCCGACCGAGAGCGAATCGCAGCACGAGCTGGACCGCTTCATCGACGCGATGATCCAGATCCGCGAGGAGATCGCCGCGATCGAGGACGGCCGCCTGGATCGCGAGGACAATCCGCTCAAGCACGCCCCGCACACCGCCGCGCAGGTCACCGCCAGCGAGTGGACCCACGCCTACCCGCGCGAGCTGGCCGCGTTCCCGCTGCCGACGCTGAAGCAGCAGAAGTACTGGCCGCCGGTGGCGCGCGTGGACAACGTGTACGGCGACAAGAACGTGATGTGCGCGTGCATCCCGGTGGACGCGTACAAGGAAGACGTGGTGGTCTGAGCATGGACCCAGACGACGCAGGAGGCGGCCCAGCCACCAAAGTGCTGAGCGCTTCTGCGCAAGCGCCCTTGCCGAATTGGCAAGGGCGAAACGTCGAGGATGCCGAAACATGCCTCGAAGTGGACTGATTACTGCGTATAAGTCCCCAATACCGTCAGATCGGCAAAATTGCCGGCACCGACGACGCGCATGTAGTAGGTCTGCGCCGCCGGACGCGTCAACGTCACCGATTCGTTGTTGCCGGCTTTTGTCGATCGGTATGTCGCATCCGTGCCATCCACTGCAGGCGCACTGCCCGCTTTGACATACAACGCGACATCGCCGCTGCCACCATAGGTCCGCAGTGTCAAATTGCGAGCGCCGGCAGGCACGCTCAGGGTGTAGAGGAACGTTTCACCGACAAACCCGCTCTGAGAATTCAGCGGGACGCCGCGGGTCAGCGCCACTTCGGGATTGCTAAGGTCCGGCGTAGTCAACGCCGCTCGGACCGCTGCGTACGTATCCAGCAGACCCGCGCCAATTGGCTTGTCCGGCGTTACCGCAAGGGGTGCGGCGGTGCTCGACAGCAGCCTGCGAATCTGTACCGGCGTCGGTACGGACAACTGCGCTTCCTGTCGAGCGCTCAGCATCATCGCTACTGTTGCGGCCACGTGGGGAGTCGCCTGCGAAGTCCCCGCATAACCGGCATATCCGGTGTCCGCGAGCGGTACTGTGGTGCCACGGTTCAACGTAGACCAGATCACGCCAGCGGAGATGGTGTCGCCGAATGCACCATCGTTAGGATGTACACCGCCGCCAGGCGCTGCGATCGCCACGCCCTTGCCGTAGTCGGAATAGTAGGCGCGCGTTGAGGTGATGCCGGTCGCCGCCACCGCAATGACACCCGGACAACTGGCCGGGGAAATATTGGCAACATCGACATTGCTGTTGCCCGCGGCCACCACCACGACCGTGCCACGGGCAATCGCGCCGCTGATGGCCTGGCCCAACGCGCTATTGGCATCGCATGCGCCGCCACCGCCCAGACTCAGGTTAATGACTTGCGCGGGATGCGTATTGACGGGAATGCCAGCGACGCTGCCGCCGGATGCCCAGGTGATGGCATCGGTGATGTCGGAGGTGCTACCGCCACAATGGCCGAGGACGCGCACCGGCAACACCTTCGCCTTGTAGGCGACTCCGGCCAGACCGATGCCGTTGTTCGCCATCTCGGCGATGATGCCCGACACGTGCGTACCATGCCAAGAACTCGGTTCCTGCTGCGATGCATCGACGCAGCCGCCATTGTCGTACAGGTATTCGTCGCCGGTGGTCCAATCCCCAAGATCCCAACCGCCAGCGGCACGGCCATCGCTGCTGCGACCGGAAATGAATTTGTCGCTGATGAAGTCGTAACCGGCATCGCCCAGCGACGTGTCCAGGTCTGGATGCGCAGTGATGCCGGTATCTAAGACGGCGACGGTGATGCCGTTGCCATCGGCCAGGTTCCAGGCGCGCGCCACGTTGGCGCCACCGTAATTGGCATAAGCATTGGTATCGCTGCCGACGGTGGTCAGAGTGCCATCCGGCGCAGCATGGTCCCACTGCAGGCTGACCGAACGCGGATCGTCGGTGACGACAGGCGGGTCGACATCGGCTCGCTGCACCGGCTTGAACGCGTGCAGCATCAGATCAGGCTCGACATACACGACATTTGGATCTGCAGCCAGTTGCGTCATCAGCGCTTGCGCATCAGCCTGGCTTAGGCCGCGACTGGTACGCAATACCACAGCATTGCGGCCCAGCGCGCGCAGATAGCGCGCACTCGGCGACGCACTGACCGCGGACTTTGCAGCTGGCGCTTGGGCAGCGGCCAGAGCGCGTGTCGCTTGCCGCTCAACGTCGGCGCGATTGCGTGCGACGGTGCCATCCTGGTAACGAACAATGAACTGATTGAATCGAGCTTGCGGGGCGGCAGCAGGGATGCTGGCGGGAAGCTTCGATAGAAGTTCGTCGGCGATGGCATCCGGGCCGAGCAGGAGCGCGGCGAGCGTCAGTGGCAACACGTGTTTGCGGGGAAACATGAGATCACTCCAAAAAGATTGCGAAAAAGTTCCTACCGATCACAGATCCAGACCGAAGCCGAGTCCAACCGAGCGTTCGTCGCCAGAGAACGCGCCGCCGAGGCTGAAGCGTCCCTTCGCGCCAACCGGAACCGCGTAGCCCACAGCCAGCGCCTTCTCGCCCGCCTGGAAGCCGACGCCGAACGCGATCCGGCCGCGCGAGGACAGCCCGCCGCCTGCGTTGATCGCCATCTGGGTATTGGCCGCGGACATCGAACCCAATCGATCCAAGCGCGTACCCATCGTCGAGAAACGGCGATCGGTGCGATCGCTAAGCGCCGTCAAATCGTCTTGCGTGGCCATGCTGGCCCACTTGCTGTCGGTGTAGGCGTTGGCGCGCTGCAAGGTCCGGGCATCGCCGTTGTCGGCGTATGTCTGCGCATTGCTCAACGCTTGATTTACCTGACCGACATTCGCGGCATCGGTGCTCTGCGTGCCCGCCGCCACCTGAGTGATCTGGCGCTGCCCACCGTTGCTGCCGACGGAAACGGTATTGGCACGATCGGCGACGGCACCGGCGCCGATGGCCACCGATCCTTCTGCGCTCGCTTGGGCACTGCTGCCTATGGCGGTCGCGTTGACGGCCGATGCCGTGGCCTGCGCCCCCAGCGCCGTGCCGCCGACAGCCGCCGCCGCCACCGTGGCGCCACTGCCAACGGCCGTACCACTGTCGGCACCAACCGTGGCGTTGCGCCCCACCGCGGTGTCAGTTGCGTCCTGCGCATGTGAGGTATCGCCCAGGGAAAGCCCGCTACCAGTTCCCGCTTGTACGCTGGAGGTGCCCGACCGCAACTCGCTCAGATACCCGTCCACCGCACCGAATGCCAAGGCGATACTGGAATAGCTCTGCCCTTGCAGCATGTAGCTCGGCGCGACCAATGCGCCGTTGACGTAGGCAGCGCCGCCGCCAAAGACGGCCGCGGTCGAGGCGAGCCCCGTGTTCAGCTGATTGACGGTGACAGCGTCGTGCACATCGGTGCCGTCGGCGACGTTCACGATCTGCCGATAGTTTCCCGAGCTGATGCCAGCACCCACGCTGGCGCCCACCGGCGTTCCAACGGAGACGGTATTGGCACGATCGGCTACCGCATTGTCGCCCAAAGCCACACTGTTGTCGGCGATCGCCTGAGTATTCACGCCAAGCGCGACTGCACCCACCCCGAAACTTGAGGCATTATTTCCGACCGACGTGCTCGCCTCCCCATATGCGCTGGCGATGAACCCGATTGTGGTAGTACCGAAGGCACGTGAGACCGCAAGGCTCCCGATCGCGGTGGAACCGTAATCAAGCGCAGTTGCGCCGGTTCCAATGGCCACACCATAGTCGGCCTGGGCCGTTGTCGCGACGGGAAACAAACCGTCCACCGAAGAGCCGATCGCGATGCCGTGGTTGCCTGACGCGATGCTGGCATTGCCAAGCGCGATGCTGCGATCGCCCGTTGCTTGGCTTGCATTGCCCAGCGCCATCGCGCCAGACCTCTGTGCCACGCTTTGCGCACCAAGCGCAATGGCGCCGTCCAGCGTAGCCTGGGCAGACGCGCCAATGGCGATGGCATTCGCCTCGGCCGCATTGGCCTGCGTGCCGAGCGCCACCGCATTTTGCGCCGAAGCCGTGGTGCCATAGCCGACGGCCGTCGCCTGCTCGCCGGTCACCGTCGCGCCGTTGCCAACAGCGGTGGCGCCGATCGCCCCGGCGTAGCTAGCGGCGCCCAGCGCTACCGCGTAGTCCGCGTTGGCCAGCGCCTGCGCGCCAACCGCGATCGTTTGCTCGCCGCTGGCACCTGCATTGGCGCCAAGCGCAGTACTCTCGCTGCCGCTGGCGGTAGCGAAGTAGCCGCTGGCCAGTGCGCTATCGCCGTCTGCCAACGCCTGCGTCCCGAGTGCCGCGGCGCCCTGCCCGGAGGCACTGGCGCCGGTTCCCACCGCGACAGCATCATCTCCGCTGGCCGAAGCGGCCGCAAATGTGCCGTTCGCGTCCGGAGCGATCTGCACATAAGGCGTAACATCGGTGGCGTTTTGCGCTAGCGCAAAGGCTGGCAACGCCAACAGCGCGGCGGCGAGCAGGCAAAATGGCGGCCATGCGTCCAGGCAGGACAAGCGGCCACGATCGACGCAGGCTCGCGTCTGATACGAATTGTTCATGCAAAATGGTCCCGTGTATGCGGATGCTGTGCCCATGCTTCCTGCGCAAGTCCGGCATCGAAGAAAGAAGGCGCATCGTCGCGCCTCGCGCCAGCCCCCCTTCGGCCGACGGATGCATTACTAGCAGTTGGTCACAGGACTGACATCCACGGAGTCTTTCAAATCTCACCGTTTCTTGCTTATGTCACTCCCATCCCACACGCCCCCACGATGCCACCATCGTCCGTCGAGCCATGACCGATGAAAACGTTCACGCAATGGTTGAAGGCTGCCCCCATCCAGGATCCGATAGAGCGCAAGAACGCTCCTCTGGTGCAGCTATTCTTTCTCTTCTCCTTCGCTTACTTGTTCGTGACGAAGGGCGTTTTCACTTTTTACGAGGTACGCCTGGCGAACGCAGTACCGCCGACGCTCGCACTCGACGCGGTCGTGGACGGCGTGATCGCATTGTCGGCGCTGGCTGGCTTTATCCTGGTGAGGCGCGGCCTTTATCGCCTTGCGCTGCGCACCTTCGTCGGCGTATTGCTGGCGCTTGTGCTGTACAACTATGCCACTGTCGGCGCGCAACATCTGTTCCCCACGCCGCTCCCTTTATTGATCCTTTCGTTCGGCGGATTGCTGATCGGCCGCCGCGACATGTGGTGGATCTACGCTGTACTGCTGGCCAGCCTCGGCCTCGGCATCGCCAGCGATTACTTCCACTTTTCCAGCGCCGACGGACTTTCCTCCATGGCGATGGAGCGCATGGCCTCGATCGGCGGGCTTTACACCATGTCGGCCATCATCTTCGATGGCGCTATCCGCGCGTTGCGCGAGGGGATCAAAGACGCGCGCACGCACGCGCAGGAGACCGCGCGCGCCAATCAGGCGCTGGCAGCGGAAATGGAGAAGCGGCGAGAAACCCAGCGCCGCCTGCTGCACACCCAAAAGCTGGATGCCATCAATCGGACTGCGGCGGGCGTCGCGCACGACTTTGACAATCTGCTCAGCGTAATTCTTGGCTATGCGATGCAACGCGGACGCATGGCAGAACACGGCGCCGAAGAATTGCAAAAAGGCCTGGCCTCGATCGAGCGCGTAGCCCGTCAAGCGCTCGACCTGACTGATCGCCTGTTGTCGTTCAGCCGCCTGGAAGATATCAAGCCTGTCCGCTTCGAACTGGACAGGGCAGTCGCCGAACTCGTGCCAATGCTGAGACAGCTATTCGACCCCTCCATTCGCATCGATACGATTGCTGGTACCGGCGCACGTATGATTGAAATGGACCGCCACCAGTTCGACGTGATGGTGCTGAACATTGCATCGAACGCATGCGACGCGATGCAAGAGCTTTCCAACGGCACATTTACTATCACCACCCGAGTAGGCACAGACGACGAGGTAGAACTGGAACTCCACGACTCCGGGGTAGGTATCGGCCCAGAGGTCTTGCCGCGGATATTCGACGCATTCTTCACCACTAAGCCCAGCGGGCACGGTACAGGGCTGGGACTTGCAGGCGTCCTGGACATCGTGAGTGCCATTGGCGGCCGGGTCCGAGTGGATAGCGAGCCAGGCGCGGGAACCGCGGTGACGCTATCCCTACCCTGCGTACAATGAACCGCGAGATCAGGCTGCGTCGCTATCCGTATCCAACTGCCAGTCGCCAACGACAATGGCGTAACCCAAGCCACGCGTGGTCTGCAGCGGCAAGGTCTCGCCAGCGACCCGCATGGCCTTGTTGCGCAACCGATGAATCATCATGTCCAAACGGTGCCCATCGAAGTTGCAAGGATCAGGATCGATGGCGAGATGCAGTTTCTCGCGCTCTACCGGGCTTCCTTGGGCCTGGACCAGCGCACGCATCACTGCACGCTCGTTTGCGGTCAGCGGGATCGTGGTGCCGCTGGGCGCACAGATCGACCAGTGACCTGCACCCAACTTCCAGACAGGCGGCGACAGCGACTGGGCGTGTTGACGCTGGCGCTCCCATATACGTCTCATCAGGCTATGGATCGTGGCGACCAGCACATCCATTTCCACCGGCTTGGACAAAAACGCATCTGCACTGCCCATCAATGCATTGATGCGTGCCGACTTGCGCCGATTGGAGGTCAGGATGACGATGCCCACCTCGGAGATCTCACGCAACTGTCGAGCCACATCGAGTCCATTCTCCCTGGGCAGCCCAATATCGATCACCACTACATCGAACGGCTGTTTCAGCATCTCCAGGAAAAGAAACTTTGATTCCCCCAGCCCGACCACCTCGAAGCCGTGATCCCGCAGTCCCTTGGCGATGATCTCCTCCCGCAGTTCGACATTATCCTCCACCAATCCGACCCGGATTGGACGCTTGCCAGCACTCATGCCACCCTCGACTCTTTAGCGTTGTGTTACCCGACGTCCCAATCACCCAAAGGTAAGAGCTGGCATGATTCGTCCACAAAGGGAGCGACCGGTTGCCGATCATAAACTTCTGGTGGACATGCACAAGGAGGACGCCGTCGTCGCACCATCGCCTTCAGAATAACCAAACTGCAGGCCTGCAGGTCGGACGGATATCTCCCGACAGACGCCGCTGCACTCAGTTGCCCGCCACGCCGGGATCGAACGCCAAGCTGGCGCCGATATGCTCCAGGCAGCGCAGCGGTTGCGACCGCCCGACGCCATCCGTGGCGCCAGCTTGGCGGCGATGCCGCACCACCCTTCGGCGCTCGCGGCGCGTCGACCGCCAGCAGCAACGGTACGTTCGCAGTTCGCCGCAGCCAGCGCGGGGAAAACGAGGCGGCAGTGCGATACGCTGCGTGCGCAGCTGCGCTTTGTGCGAACTGGAACACATGCCGACGCACCATCTCACGCCACGCTCTGACAGGTTGCACGAACCGTTCACGCCTGCCGGCACAGCATCGGCCAAACGCTCTGCCGATTCTCTCCCGCGCAGCAGCAGCCATTTGCAGCGTGACCCTTCTGTCGTTTCTGCCTCCCCCCCTCGGAGCGCTCATCCATGGCCAGCCCTCGCAAGCCCATCAAATCCAGCACGCCCGTCGATACCAGCGCCTCCGCCGACCAGCGCGGGCATGGCGACGAACTGCATCAGCACGCAGGCGGCACGCATCCGCCGCTGACCACCAACCATGGCATCCCGGTTGCCGACAACCAGAACTCGCTGCGCGCCACGCCGCGCGGGCCGACGCTGCTGGAAGACTTCATCCTGCGCGAGAAGATCACCCACTTCGATCACGAGCGCATTCCCGAGCGCATCGTGCACGCGCGCGGCAGCGCCGCACACGGCTACTTCGAACTGACCAAGTCGCTGGCCAAGTACACCACCGCCGCGCTGCTGACCGAGGTCGGGGTGAAGACGCCGGTGTTCACCCGCTTCTCCACCGTCGCCGGCGGCGCCGGCTCGGTGGACACGCCACGCGACGTGCGCGGCTTCGCGGTCAAGTTCTACACCAAGGAAGGCAACTGGGACCTGGTGGGCAACAACATCCCGGTGTTCTTCATCCAGGACGCGCTAAAGTTCCCGGACCTGATCCACGCGGTGAAGATGGAGCCGGACCGCGGCTTTCCGCAGGCGGCCAGCGCGCACGACACGTTCTGGGACTTCGTCTCGCTGATGCCCGAGTCGCTGCACATGATCATGTGGGCGATGAGCGACCGCACCATTCCACGTTCGCTGCGCATGATGGAAGGCTTCGGCATCCACAGCTTCCGTCTGCTCGACGAGGAAGGCCGCAGCACCTTCGTCAAGTTCCACTGGCGGCCGAAGCTCGGCCTGCAGTCCACGATCTGGGACGAGGCGGTGAAGCTGGCCGGCGCCGACCCGGACTTCCACCGCCGCGACCTGTTCGAATCGATCGAACGCGGCGACTTCCCGGAATGGGAACTGGGCGTGCAGTTGTTCACCCAGGAACAGGCCGACGCCTTCCCGTTCGACCACCTGGACGCCACCAAGCTGATCCCGGAGGAACTGGTGCCGCTGCAGATCGTCGGGCGCATGGTGCTGGACCGCTGGCCGGACAACTTCTTCGCCGAGACCGAGCAAGTGGCGTACTGCCCGGCCAACATCGTGCCCGGCATCGACTTCTCCAACGACCCGCTGCTGCAGGGCCGCCTGTTCTCGTACCTGGACACCCAGCTCAGCCGCCTGGGCGGGCCGAACTTCCACCAGTTGCCGATCAACGCGCCGAAGTGCCCGTTCGCCAACATGCAGCGCGACGGCCACATGCAGATGGGCGTGCCCAAGGGCCGCGTCGCCTACGAACCCAGCTCGCTGCAGGCCGACAGCCCGCGCGAGACCACGCGCGGCTTCGTCAGCCACCGTACCCAGCCCGACGACGGCGCCAAGGGCCGCGTGCGTGCCGAGAGCTTCGCCGACCACTACAGCCAGGCGCGGATGTTCTACCGCAGCCAGACGCAGCCGGAACAGGCGCACGTGGCCTCGGCGCTGGTGTTCGAGCTGTCCAAGGTCGACACCGCGCACGTGCGCGAGGCCGTGGTCGGGCATCTGCGCCACGTCGATCCCAAGCTGGCGCAGCGCGTCGCCGATGGGCTGGGCATGGATGCGCTGCCACCGGCACCGCCGGCGGAGATCGCACCGCAGGACCTGCCGCTGTCGCCGGCGCTGCAGTTGATCGGGCGGATGAAGCCCACCCTGCAGGGCCGCGCGATCGGCATCCTGATCGACGAGGGATCCGACGCGAAGGCCGTGCGCGACCTGCGCAAGGCCGCCACCGACGCCGGTGCCGCGGTCAAGATCGTCGCGCCCAAGCTCGGCGGCGCCGTCCTCAGCGACGGCAAGCGCCTGACCGCCGACGGCCAGCTGGCCGGCACGCCCTCGTTCGTGTTCGATGCCGTGGCGGTGGTGCTGTCGGCCGAGGCCGGCAAGCGGCTGAGCAAGGAGTCGGCGGCCATCGACTTCGTCAGCAATGCCTTCGCCCACCTCAAGGCGATCGCCGCCGACGCCGGCGCGCAGCCGCTGCTGAAGGCCGGCAACGTGCAGAAGGATGCCGGGGTGGTCGAAGCCAGCGACAGCAAGGGCTTCATCAACGCCGCCAAGACCCGCCAGTGGAGCCGCGAAGCGAAGCTGCGCCTGCTGGCCTGAGTGAGGCGGCGCTTTCCGCCATGGCGCCGCACGCTGGCGCCATGGCGATGATCGCGACCCGACCCGGGTCGCGGGCGGCACGCGCCAGCGCGCGAACCGCTACACGCCGGGGGACACCAGCGTTCCGGGGCGCCACGACCTCGACGGCTGGTCGCGCACCAGCTCATGTTCGCGTGGGCTGCCATCCGCACAGGCGGCCACTATGGCGACGGTGGGATCCATTCCACATGCACCGCCCACCGTCCGCAGCCCCAGATGCGCCCAACCAGGGGTCCGAGACCGGACACCTGGGCCGGCCCAGTGGCGCCGCAAAATCGCCTGGTCAATTTTTCGCCACCCCTCTTGACACTGTTGTGTCACGGGCCGGCATCGGCCTTATCCACAACCTTATGCAGAAGTCATCCACACCCCCTGTGGACAAGCCGCCGATGCCGCCCTCACCTCACCGGAACATCCAAGTCATTGATTCTTGGTTAGAAAGCTTGTCACGGACTTGACAAGAAGCGGACGGAGCACTCCTGCGTGGCCGCCTGACGGCGACCGCAGGAAAAACTTATCCCGAGCCTGGGGGCGGCGTGTCTACAGCGGAGCAAGGTGAAGGGGACGTGAAATCTTCACCTGTTCGCGACGGACGGTTGGCGCAGCGTCTCCCGCTCCCGCCAGGCAGGCCGAACGCTCCTGCCCAAGTGCGGGAGATCGCCTCGCGGGTTGTGCAACGCACCATGTTTTCCGCCCGTTCCAACACTCTCGGGCTGGGCCGGGGTGGCCCGCCATGGGACACCCGGCCACACCATGGTCACGGCGTCAGGATCACCTTGCGGCAGTCCTGCTCCTTCTTGTCGAAGATCGAATACCCCTGCGCGGCCTCGGCCAGGCTCAGGCGGTGGGTGATGATCTCGTTGGGCCGCAGCCGGCCCTCGCCGATGTGCTCCAGCAGTTCGGGCATGAAGCGCTGCACATGGGTCTGGCCCATCTTGAAGCTCAGCCCCTTGTCGAAGGCGTCGCCGAACAGGAAGCCGTGGATGAAACCGGCATACACGCCCGGCACGCTGACCGTGCCGCCGCGACGGGTGGCGGCAATGCACTGGCGCAGCGCCGTGCCGCTGCTGCCTTCCAGCTTCAGCGTGGCCATCACCGTCTCCACCGTGCTGCCCTTGGCCTCGAAGCCGACCGCGTCGATGCTGGCGTCCACGCCACGCCCGTCGGTCTGGCCGACGATGATGTCGGCCGGATCGTCGATCTCCTCGAAGTTCAGCGGAATCACCCCGTAGGTGCGCTGGGCGAAGTCGAGCCGGTACGGATAGCGATCGACCATGAAGATGCGCTCGGCGCCGAGCATGCGGCAGCAGGCCGCGGTCATCAGCCCGACCGGGCCGGCGCCGAAGATCGCCACGGTACTGCCCTGGCGCACCCCCGCGTTGACCGCGGCCTGGTAGCCGGTGGGCAGGATATCGGACAGGAACAGCACCTGCTCGTCATGCAGCACGTCCGGCACCACCAACGGGCCGACATTGGCCTTGGGCACGCGCACGTACTCCGCCTGGCCGCCGGCCACGCCGCCGTACAGATGGCTGTAGCCGAACAGCGCGGCCGGCGGGCGGATGCCCTTCTGGTTCAGCGCCGCGCCCTTGCCGGTGTTGGTGGTCTCGCAGGCGGCGTACTCGGTCAGGCGGCAATGGAAGCACTCGCCGCAGGCGATCACGAACGGGATCACCACGCGGTCGCCCTTCTTCACCCGCTGCACGTCCGAGCCGACCTCTTCCACCACACCCATGAACTCGTGCCCAAGCACATCGCCAGTGTGCAGATCGGGGATCTTGCCGCGATACAGGTGCAGGTCCGAGCCGCAGATCGCGGTGGCGGTGACGCGGAGGATGATGTCGTCGGTTTCGACCAGCACCGGGTCGGGAACGGTTTCCACGCGCACGTCCCGGGTGCCGTGATAGGTCAGAGCTTGCATGGGTAGGTCCTTTCGTCTGCGAACACGTGCCCGCAGTGTCGCCGCCGATGCCGTGCATCGTCGGTGACCACGCCGTGAGTCCGATGTCGCGACCGCAGTGCCTGCGCGCGTGGTCGCTGCTTTACCATGCGACGTCCCCACTGCGAGCCGATGCCATGCCCGACAGCCTCCACGACCTGCAGGCCGCCCAGCGCGCCTTCGCCGACGCCCGCGACTGGGGTCAGTTCCACAGTCCGCGCAATCTCGCCGCGGCGCTGTCGGTGGAAGCGGCGGAATTGCTGGAGCACTTCCAGTGGCTGGACGATGCGCAGAGCCGGCAACTGTCTGCAGAAAAAAAGCAGCAGATCGGCAGCGAGATCGCCGACGTGCTGCTGTATCTGGTGCAGTTGTGCGACAAGCTGGAGATCGATCCGATCGACGCCGCGCAGCGCAAGATGCTGGCCAACGCCGCCAAGTATCCGGTGGAGCGCGCCAAGGGCCGCATCACCAAGTACACCGAGCTGTAAGACCCCGGCGAATCGCGCCGCTCGCGGATGCGCCGACGCGCGGCGGTGGCATCCGCCGCCGCGCGCCATGGAATGACTAGCCGCTCGAGCGCGAACTGCGTTTTCGCACGGATGTCTTGCCTGCGCGCTTGCTGGTCGTGCGCTTGCTGGATGCGCTCTTCTTGGCTGGTGTCTTCCTGGCGACCGAGGTCTTCGCCGTCGACTTTTTGGACGCTGTCTTCCTGGATGCCGTCTTCTTCGATACCGTCTTCTTGGTCGCAGTCTTCTTTGCCGAAGAAGTCTTGCTCGCCACCTTCTTGCTCGCGGCCTTCTTGGCGGGCGTCTTCCTGGCCGAGGCGGTCTTCGCGGTGCGCTTCTTCGCGGCAGCCGTCCGCGTACCGGCCTGTTTGGCCCGGGTCTTCGCGGCCTTCTTGGCCGCGCTCTTGCGCACCGTCGCGCCCTTGGTCTGCGCGGCCTTCTTCGCCGCGGCCGAGCGGCTGCTGGCACTGCGCTTCTTCGCCGCGCGCTTGGTCTGCGTCGACAGTGCCTCGCTGCCCACCGTCTGCGTTGCGCTCTTGCCCTTGCTGGCGGTCTTCAGCGCCTTCTTGGCGCCGCGCGAGCGCGTTGGCGACGGCTTGGCCTGCTTGCCGCCCTTGGCCTCTTCCTGCGCAACCTTCTTCTTGGTGTCTTTCGACGCCGTCTTCGACGCGCCGGTCTTGACCCCGGCGCGGCGCGCCTTGGACAGGCCGATGGCGATCGCCTGCTTGGTCGACTTCACCTGGGTCTTGCCCTCGCGCACGCGGTCGATTTCCTCGCGCACGAATTCGCCGGCCTGGGTCGTGCCAGCCTTGCCTTCGCGCTTGGCACGGCGCGCACGGGTGGAGGTGGATTGCTCCGGCATCGATACATCTCCTGAAAGCGGCCACGACGGCCATCGGCTCCGGGTGTAGCAACGCGCAGGTCAAGAGCAGGCATACGACAGGCGAAGCGCGCGTGCATATGCCTGCACGCGGAAGACGGCGCAATCAGCTGTCGCGACCGCACAACGCCGGCGAATAGGTCTGGATGGCATGCTGGATCGGCGCGTGTCGGCCGTACATCAACGCGCCGACCAGGACCACCGACACGATGGCGTACATGCGCAGGCGCGCAGGCAGCTGCGGGGCACCGCGCCACTGCAGATAGCACGCCGTCGTCGCCGCCCCGACCACCACACCGGCCGCGACCTCGGACAGGCTGTGCGCCCGCGCATAGACGCGGGCAATGGCGATCACGCTGGCGATGGCGAAACCGCAGGCGATCGCCAGCCGCGGCCGTGGACGGGCGCGCAGGCACAGCATGCAGGCCATCGGCCATACGCAGGCGGCGAGCATGGTGTGTCCACTGATCACCCGGAACTGCAGGGCGCGCAGTTCCACCCCACAGCCGGCGTAGAGAATCTTGGTCACCCCGACCAGGGCCGCGGCGCTCGCCAGCAGGCCAAGCCAGGTCGCCGCGGCGCGCCATCCATCACTCCCCAATGCCAGCCACAACGCGCAGACGAGCGCCAGCGGCAGCGTCATCGCCGCGTCGCCGAAGTTGCTGATGGCAGACCACATGCTGGGGAAAACGTCCTTCGGCGTACGCGTCGTTCGGAGCCACCGACGGCGTGCGCCGGGGCGGCCATGATACGGGCGATCGCTCGAACGGGAAGATCGTGGTGCGCAGCGCGCGACGGAGGCGCAAGCGCGGCCACGGATCCAGCCGCCGCCCCGCGCGTGCCGGCAGCCCCCTGAGCCACAGCAAGCCCCTGGTAGGTCTCGAAGCCATCAAAGGCGCCCTGACGCCGCTTCTGCACAACAGCCTGCATCTGTTCGCGCGCAGCGTAGGCAACGCACGCACGCGCTTTTCAGCTCGCGCGTGCGGCACGCCCCACTGCGACCACCTCCGGCGCCGGCTCCCAGCCGAACACACTGCGCCCGCCATAGGCGTGCGACTGCGCGCGTTCCTCGGCGATGTAGTCCTCCACCGACGGACCGCGTGCGGTCGGTTCCAGCAAGCGCGCCTGCGCGTCCAGGCGGCGGATCGCGTCCAGTTTCTCTTCGCGCCCCAGCTTGGCCTGCGCCACCGCGGTCTTGAGCACGCCGATGGTGTGGTCGTAGACCCGCGTCGGTACGGGGAACGGGTGCCGGTCCTTGCCGCCATGGGCCAGCGAGAAACGCGCCGGGTCGCTGAAGCGGCACGGCGCACCGTGCAGCACCTCGGCCACCAGCGCCAGCGCGCGCACCGTGCGCGCGCCGACGCCCGGCACCTGCAGCAGATCGGCGAAATCGCGCGGGCCGCATTCGGCGGCGGCGGCCAGCGCCCCGTGCAGGCGCCGCACCACGATGTCGCTGCCGCGCACGTCGTGGTGGTCGGGCAACGACAGATGCGGCAGGTCGGCCGGCCGGCGCTCGGGCACCGTGGCGGCCGCCGGCGCGAACAGGTCGCCGGTCTCCGCGAACAGCGCATCGGCGGCCGGCGCAGCGGCGCCCCGCCCCTGCGCGGCGTGGGTCGGCGCCGCGGCGGCCGATACCGGCGTCCGCGCGGCCTCCAGCGCGGCGTATTCGCGGGCGATGCGCTCCGGTGCCAGCGTCTGCAGCAGCTCCACCTGCGCCGTACGCGCCGCGGCGGCGCGATGATCGGCGAGATTGACGATGCGGCCCTGGCGCGGGCCGTCGATCGCCGCATGCGGCGCATCGACGAAGCTGCTAAGGCCTTCCGACAGCCAGTGGTAGCGGCGTGCCTGCTTGCGCGCGCCGTGCATGCCCTGCTGCACCACCACCCAGCGCCCGTCGTCGCTGACGATGAAGCCGTGCAGGTACAGGTCGAAGCCGTCCTGCACCGCGGCACTGTCGACCTTGGCCACCAGGCGGCTGACCCGCGCCAGGTCCGCGCCGTCCAGACCGGTGCGCTCGCCCACCGCCTGCAGCTCGTCCGGCGTGGCCCGCGAATGCCGCCCGCGGCCGCCGCACACGTGGATGCCCAGTTCGCCGGACAGCGGCGCCAGGCCGCGCTTGAGCGCGCCCAGCACGCTGGTGGTGATGCCGGAGGAATGCCAGTCCATGCCCATCACCGCCCCCAGCGACTGGAACCAGAACGGATGCGCCAGGCGCCGCAGCAGTTCGTCGCGGCCATAGCTGTGCACGATGGCCTGGCACATCACCGCGCCGAGCCGGGTCATGCGCGCGCCCAGCCAGTGCGGCACGCGACCGCCGTGCAGGGGCAGATCGGCGCTGCCGGAACGTCGGCTCATGGGGGCTCCGAGGAACGGGGTGCACCAGGGTAGCCAGTGCGGGTCTCAGCGTGCGAGTCTGGAGGCGAGCGCAGGCTGAGTGATTCAGTGCGGCCGCACGCGCGAAAGCACCCAGGGCGCTGCATGGATCGGCCCTGCTCGTTGCGTGTCCCGCAGCGCATGCCTTTCGACGACGCCGACGGGCAACTGGATCCCGAAGGGAGTCAGCGCCGCTCTCAGGAGGGCAAGCACCTCCGCGCAACCGCGCCTGCCGTCGAGGCTTCAGCCCTGAAAGGAGGCGTTATGGCTTGCGTCCCGATCCAGGCGAACGCATCGCGCGGCAGCGGACCGACGACGTTGCTGCGTCGACGTAGGCAGCGCAACGATGCATCCTGTTCCTTACGCTGACTTGCAGCTCAGCTGGCCGCGCCAGGGCCGTCACATCCTGTCGTGCGTCGACACCGATTCGATCATGTCTACCAGGTGGATCGCCCTGCGATTGCGCAGTTCGTCTTGGACCACCAGCGCTTCGGCGGCGAGTTCAGCTACGACCGGATGAGCTGGATCAAGCCCAGTTTCCTGTGGACGATGTACCGCGCCGGTTGGGCGCAGAAGCGAGGGCGGGAGCGGATCCTGGCGATCCGGCTGCCACGCGCCTGCTGCCACTACGCAGGCACTGCCGGCACGGCCTCACGCACACGGCGCGCGACACGTGCCGGGCATAATGCGCCTCACGTCGACTGTCGCCACACGCCCGATGTCCTACGCCGCCCTCCGCACACTGCTCGCCTCCTGGGGCGAACTGCGTCCGCAACCTGCATCCGACTGGCAGGGCACGCTGCCGCTGCCACAAGCGCTCGCCGACTTCTATGCGCAGGTGGGGCCATGGGGCGACATCCGCGACGCCACGGCCGGCCCGACCGGCCTGTCGCTGCAACTCGGCGGCAACCCGCTCGACATTCCGCCGTTGTGCAAGCTGTGGGCGCTGCAGGCCGGCTACCGCTGGAACGCGATCGACGGCAAGCCCATAGCCGCCTGGCGCGACCACTGGCTGGTGATCGCGGACCAGGGCGCGGACCCTGTCATCCTCGATACCGCCAGCGGCGGCGTGCTGTTCGCGTTCCACGGGGCCGGCGCATGGCGCCCCCGACCGCTGGCCGCCAGCCTGGAGATCGCATTCGGTGGCCTGGCGACCATGGCCAACACCATGGCCGAACTCGGCGATGCCGCATTCGACGACAGCGCCGCGCTGTGCGCCACTGCCCACAACGCGGTCGCCGCGTCGCTGGCCGCCTATCTGGGCAGCGACGTCGAGGCCGCGCGCTTTCTGGAAACGCTGGATTGGTAGCGGGTTGAGCAAGCAAGGCGCGGCTGCGCCAAGCGCGACATCTACGCCCACGTTGGCGACGGTATCGCCCCCTGCCGGTCGCCCCATCGCGATCACGCGGATGCACGGTGATGTTCCAGGAGCGCGCCTGCCGACCCACGATTATCGTGCACCGCATCACAACTTCCCGCTCCTGATGAGGTAGCGTGACCATCGGGGTCCAAACAGGGGGTTTGCCGATGACGTTTCGTACCACGCGGCGCGGGCTGTTGCTCGGCGCCGGTTCGTTCGCGTTGCTGTCGCACGTGCCGATGGGCCTGGCCCTGCCGCGCGCGCCGGCGAAGACGCCGGCCTTCATCGATGCCCTGATCGCGCGGATGACGCCGGAAGAGAAGGCCGGGCAGCTGACCCTGTTCGGTTCGGCGCAGCAGACCGATGCGGCGGCCGCCGCCAATCCGGTCAACGTGCGCCCCACCGCCGAGGGCCAGTTGGCCGCGGCGCGCGCCGGACGCCTGACCGGCATCTTCAACGGCTCCAACGTGCGCTGGCACCAGCAGTTGCAGCAGGCCGCGCTGGAGAGCCGGCTGAAGATCCCGATGCTGTTCGCCGCCGACGTGATCCACGGCTTCACCACCGTGTTCCCGGTGCCGCTGGGCGAAGCCGCCAGCTTCGAGCCGGAGCTGGCGCAACGCACCGCGCGTGCCGCCGCGCTGGAGGCCAGCGCGGTCGGCATCGACTGGACCTTCGCGCCGATGGTCGACATCGCCCGCGATGCACGCTGGGGCCGCGGCGTGGAAGGCAGCGGCGAGGACGTGCTGCTGGGCCGGCGCTTCGCCGAGGCGCGCGTGCGCGGCTTCCAGGGCGAGGGCATCGACCATGCCGATGCGCTGGCCGCCTGCGCCAAGCACTTCGCCGCCTACGGCGCGGCCGAGGCCGGCCTGGACTACAACACCGTCGACATCTCCGAGCGCACCCTGCGCGAGGTGTATTTCCCGCCGTTCCAGGCCGCCTTCGGCGCCGGTGCGGTGACCACCATGGCCTCCTTCAACGAGCTGTCCGGCGTGCCGGCCACCGCCAACACTTGGCTGCTCAGCCAGGTGCTGCGCGGCGAGTGGAACTACAGCGGCCTGGTCGTCTCCGACTACACCGGCGACCTGGAACTGGTCGCGCACGGCTACGCCCGCGACGCGCGCGACGCGGCGCGGCTGGCGTTCCTGGCCGGCGTGGACATCAGCATGCAGAGCGGGCTGTATCTGCAGCACCTGCCTGGCCTGGTCGCCGACGGTGCGGTGCCGATGGCGCGGCTGGACGACGCGGTGCGCCGCGTGCTGCGCTTCAAGGCCGCGCTGGGCCTGTTCGACGACCCGTTCCTGCGCATCGTGCCCGAGCGCGCGCAGGCGCGGCAGCGGCGTCCGGAGACGCTGGCGCTGGCGCACGAGGCGGCGCGCAAATCGGTGGTGCTGCTCAAGAACGAGGGCGAACTGCTGCCGCTCAAGCGCCAGGGCCAGCGCATCGCGCTGATCGGGCCGATGGCCAGCAACTGGGTGGAAAGCGCCGGACCGTGGACGCTGTTCGGCGGCGACGACAGCGGCAACGACCTGGCCACGGCCCTGCGCGCGCAACTGGCCGATCCGGCCGCGTTGCAGGTGGTGGAAGGCTGCGCGTTCGAACACGCATTGCCGGGCGGCGTGCAGGCGGCGGTGGCCGCGGCGACCGCCGCCGACGTGGCGATCCTGGCGATCGGCGAGCCGCTGCGCTACTCCGGCGAAGCGCAGTCGCGCACCGACATCAGCATCCCCGGCGCGCAGCAGTCGCTGCTGGCCGCGGTGGCGGCCACCGGCACGCCGGTGGTGGTGGTGCTCAGCAATGGCCGTGCGCTGGTGCTCGACGGCGCGGTGCTGGACGCGCCGGCGATCCTGGTCAGCTGGTTCCTCGGTTCGGCCTCCGGCCCGGCGCTGGCCGACATCCTGTTCGGCGTGCACGGCCCCTCCGGGCGCCTCCCGGTGAGCTTCCCGCACGAATCCGGGCAGTCGCCGTACTACTACGCGCACAAGCCCACCGGTCGCCCGGATCCGCGCCCGAACGCGCTGACGCCCTTCACTACTCACTACCGCACGATCTCCAACACCGCGCTGTTCCCGTTCGGCCACGGCCTGACCTATGGCCGCATCGAGTACGGCGAACTGACCTTGAGCACGTCGCGGCTGGCCGCCGGCGGCACGCTGAAGATCGCCGCACGCATCCACAACCGCGGCCACCGCGACGCCGAGGAAGTGGTGCAACTGTATGTCCGCGACCGCAGCGCCAGCATCACCCGCCCGGTGCGCGAACTGAAGGATTTCCGCAAGGTCGCGGTGCCGGCCGGTGGCAGCGCCAGCGTGGACTTCGTGCTGCGCCGCGAGGATCTGCTGTTCGTCGGCCAGGCGCTCAAGCCGACGGTGGAACCCGGCCAGTTCGATCTGTGGGTAGCGCCCTCGGCGCAGGCACCGGGGCTGACGGCCAGTTTCGAACTGCTGGGCTGATCGCCGCATCGGCAACCGCTGGCGGTGGCGGCCACGCGGTCGCCACCGCGGCAGGCGCGTGGCCAACGCGGGCGGCGTTTCACGTCGGCGGCACTGCGCGCTCACATGGTGCTGCCGCGCGTGGCGCTCAGATAGGAATGTCGTCTGCAGCGATGTCGCGCATCGCGCGCGCCAGATCCTTGCGTCGCATCCGCAGACGATGCCGCACCGGCGGCGCTTGCGATGCGCACCGCCGCGCCTTCCCCCACGCCAGGAGCCGCGCCATGCACGACCACGATCCCGACCACTCCGCCGGCCGCCGTCGCGCGCTCGGCGCCCTCGGCAGCGGCCTGGCCGCTGGCGGCGCGCTGGCGATGTCCGCCGGCGCCAGCGCGCAACCCGCCGCTGCGACCAGCGCCGCCCGCCCGCCGATGCAGAACCCGCGCACGCAGTACCCGCGGCCGCCGTTCGACACGCCGAAACAGGAATGGCCGGGCCTGGCCTCGAAGATGGTGCCGGTGCCCGACCATGGCGAGCGCAGCTACGTCGGCTCCGGCCGCCTTGCCGGGCGCAAGGCGCTGATCACCGGCGGGGATTCGGGCATCGGCCGCGCCGCGGCGATCGCCTTCGCCGGCGAAGGCGCGGACGTGGCGATCAACTATCTGCCGCAGGAAGAACCGGACGCGCGCGAGGTGGTCGCACTGATCCGTGCGGCCGGGCGCAAGGCCGTGGCCATCCCCGGCGACCTGCGCGACGCCGCATTCTGCAAGCAACTCGTCGCGCAGGCGGTGCAGCAACTCGGCGGCCTGGACATCCTGGTCAACAACGCCGCGCGGCAGACGGCGCAGACATCGCTGCTGGACATCGACGACCAGCAACTGGACGACACCCTCAAGACCAACCTCTACGCGCTGTTCTGGGTGACCCGCGCCGCCCTGCCGCACCTGCCGGCGGGTGCGGCGATCATCAACACCACCTCCATCGTCGCCGACGACCCACCCGAGTCGCTGCTCGATTACGCCACCACCAAGGGCGGCATCGTCAGCTTCACCAAGAGCCTGGCCAAGCAGCTCGCGCCCAAGGGCATCCGCGTCAACGCGGTGGCGCCGGGGCCGTACTGGACGCCGCTGCAACCCAGCGGCGGACAGTTCATGGACAAGCTCAAGACCTTCGGCGCCGACGGCCCCACCGGCCGCCCCGGCCAGCCTGCGGAGATCGCGCCGATCTACGTGCTGCTGGCCTCGCAGGAATCCAGCTTCACCACCGGCAGCGTCTTCAGCAGCGTCGGCGGACGCGGCAACGTGGGTTGATTCGCCGTCACGTCGTGCGACTGTAGGAGCGGCATCAGCCGCGACGGGCATTCCTGCGACAGCCCGTCGCGGCTGAAGCCGCTCCTACGTGGGTTTATCCCAGGCAGAACGCGTGCAATGCCACCGTGATCACCCGCCAACTCCGCCGCTAGTGACGGCGCGGTTCGACTGTCGGCCTGCTGCGCCACCACACCCGGCACACCCGCCACGACGGCCTTGGTTGATTCGCTGCCAGGCCGTCATGCGATCGTAAGAGCGGCTTCAGCCGCGACAGGCACTAGCCCGATCATCCTGCCAATTCCGCCGAAAGGAACGGCGCGGTCCGACTGTCGGCCTGCTGCGCCACCACACCTGGCACGCCCGCCGCCACGACCTTGCCGCCCGCCCCGCCCGCACCTGGCCCCATGTCGATGATCCAGTCGCTGGACGCGGCCACGCGCATGTCGTGCTCCACCGCCACCACGGTGTTGCCCGCCTCCACCAGCCCGTGCAATTGCCGCAGCAGCGTGTCCACGTCGGCCGGATGCAGACCGGTGGTGGGTTCGTCCAGCACGTACACGGTGCCGCGGCGCTGCGCGCGCTGCAGCTCGCTGGCCAGCTTGATGCGCTGCGCCTCGCCGCCGGAGAGTTCGGTGGCCGGCTGGCCCAGGCGCAGATAGCCCAGTCCCACCTCCATCAGCACCTGCAGCGGCCGCGCGATCGGCATATCGTCGGCGAAGAAATCCAAGGCCTCCGCTACCGTCATCCGTAGCACCTGCGCGATGTTGCGGCCGTGCAGCTCGATCTCCAGCGTCTTGGCGTTGTAGCGCGCACCATGGCAGGTCGGGCAAGGCGCATACACGCTGGGCATGAACAGCAGTTCCACGCTCACCGCACCCTCGCCTTCGCAGGTCTCGCAGCGGCCCTTGGCCACGTTGAACGAAAAACGCCCGGCATCGTACTTGCGCTTGCGCGCTGCCGGCGTGGCCGCGAAGCGCTTGCGTACATGGTCGAACAGGCCGGTGTAGGTCGCCAGGTTGGAGCGCGGGGTGCGCCCGATCGGCGCCTGGTCCACCTGCACCAATCGCCGCACGTGTTCCAGGCCGCCGGCAATATAGCCATCGGTGGCGACGCGCGCGCCGCGCTCCAGCGGATCCAGTTCCTCCTCCGCCTCGGCCGGCGCCTGCCCCAGTTGCGTGCCCAGCAGTTCCACCAGCGCCTGGCTGACCAGCGAGGACTTGCCCGAGCCGGACACGCCGGTGACGGTGGTGAACACGCCCAGCGGGATGTCCACGTCCAGCGCGACCACGTTGTTGCGGCTGACCTCCCGCAACTGCAGCCAGCCCTCCGGCGTGCGCGGCGCCTGCGTGGCGGCCTTCGGCGCGGCGAACAGATAGCGGCGCGTGGACGAGGCCTGCACCTGTGCCAGTCCCGCGGGCGGACCGCTGTACAGCACCTGCCCGCCGTGCTCGCCGGCACCGGGGCCGACATCGACGATCCAGTCGGCATGGCGGATCACGTCGATCTCGTGCTCGACCACGAACAGCGAATTGCCCGCGCCCTTGAGCTGGTCCAGCGCGCCCAGCAGCGCCTGCGTGTCGGCCGGATGCAGACCCGCCGACGGCTCGTCCATCACGTAGACCACGCCGAACAGCTGCGAGCGGATCTGCGTGGCCAGGCGCAGCCGCTGCAGTTCGCCGGGCGACAGCGTCGGCGTGCTGCGTTCCAGGGTCAGATAGCCCAGCCCCAACGCCTCCACCACCTGGATCCGCGCCAGCAGGTCCTGGGCGATGCGCTGTGCGGCCAGCGCCTGTTCCGGATGCCGCGAACGGCCCTGCATGCGGCCTTCGGCCGCGGGCCGCAGCAGGTCGGCCACCTCGCCGAGCGGGCGCTGCGACAGTTCGCCGATGTCCAGCCCGGCGAAGGTCACCGACAGCGCCTCGCGGCGCAACCGCTTGCCGTCGCAACTGGGGCACGCGGTGCTGATCAGGTACTGCGCCACGCGCTTCTTGATCAGCGCGCTCTGCGTGCTGGCGAAGGTGTGCAGCACGTAACGGCGCGCGCTGCTGAAGGTGCCCATGTACGCCGGCTCCTGCTTGCGCTTGAGCGCGCGCTGGGTCTCGGCCAGGGTGAAGCCGGGATACACCGGCACGGTCGGTTGCTCGTCGGTGTACAGGATCCAGTCGCGGGTCTTCTTCGGCAGCTTCGCCCACGGCACGTCGACATCGTGGCCGAGCGTGGTGAGGATGTCGCGCAGGTTCTGCCCGTGCCAGGCCGGGGGCCAAGCCGCCACCGCGCGCTCGCGGATGCTCAGCGAACGGTCCGGCACCATCGACGCCTCGGTGGCGTCGTAGATGCGCCCCAGCCCATGGCAGGTGGGGCAGGCGCCGGCCGGCGTGTTCGGTGAGAAACCGTCGGCATGGATGATGTCCTGCCCCGGCGGATAGGTGCCGGCACGCGAATACAGCATGCGCAACGAGTTGGAGATGGTGGTGACGCTGCCCACCGACGAGCGCGTGCTCGGCGCGCCGCGATGCTGCTGCAGCGCCACCGCCGGCGGCAGGCCGTCGATGGCGTCCACGTCGGCGACGCCGGCCTGGTCGATCAGGCGCCGCGCATACGGCGAGATCGAATCCAGGTAACGCCGCTGCGCCTCGGCGAACAGCGTGCCGAACGCCAGCGACGACTTGCCCGAACCGGACACGCCGGTGAACACCACCAGCGCATCGCGCGGCAGCTCCACGTCCACGTCCTTGAGGTTGTGCTCGCGCGCGCCACGGACGCGTACGAAGCCGGAAGCGGCGAAAGCGGAAGGCGTGGACATGGGCGTGACCGGCAACGCGAAGGAGCGCGCAAGCTTAGCCGGTCGGCTGACATCGGCGTGTCGCGGCGGACGCGATGCAGCACGCTCGCTCGGCCATCGGCAAAGGCGAACCGTCGCCGGTGCCTCAGGTCTCAGCTCAACGCAGGCGCCGCCAGCATGACGGCATCCTCGTCGCGCGCGGCCAGCGCCTGCATCCGCGTCACCGCAGTGGCGAACGCGCGCAGCACCGCCACGCCGCGTTCGGCGTAGATCGCATGCAGTGCCTGGTAGTACCACAGCGTGCCGTCGCGCCCAGCGGTGAAGCGCTCGAACACTGCCGCACCGACCTCGGGATCTTCCAGGTCGGCGACGATGCTGCGTGCGTTGTAGAGCTTGTCGCAGGCCGACACCAACAGCACCGCATCCGGGGCCTGCGCCAGATGCGCCAGATGCGCCAGATACGCCTGCTTGCGGATGCGCCAGTCGCGGCGCTTGGCCGGCACGTCCGCGGGCACCGCCTTGCGCTCGGCCGTGGCGTCGGTACAGGCCATCACCATGTCCGCCACCGCCTCGCCGAACTGCGCGCGGATCACGCCCTCATGGCCGGCGCCGCAATCCTCCACCACGTCGTGCAGCAGCGCCGCGATCGCCTGGTCCTCGTCGCCGCCGGCCTCCAGCACCAGCGTCGACACGCCCAGCACGTGGCTCAGATACGGCACCGTGCCGCCCTTGCGGAACTGGCCGGCGTGGGCGATGCGCGCGTAGTCCACGGCGCGCGCGTAGCGTTCGGTGAGAGCGGTCATGCGGCGATCCTGACGGAACAGGCCGGCATTATCGCCAAACTTGCCGGCGTGAGCGCGTGGAGACGCGTGTGAACGTGGACGCCGTTCAAGCCGCATGTGGCGGCCATTGCGTACCTGATCGGCCGACAACGGGTACGGACGCGGGCTGCCGCGCCACCCTGCTCTGGTCCAAGCGCGTTCCCCGCTTACACTTCCCTGCTCCCACGCCACCGCAATGCCCGCACACATGGACGTCCGTCACCTCGACCAGCACGCCCCGGAACTGCCGCAGATCGCCGCCTGGTACCACGCGGCCTGGGGCCGCGAGGCGGGTTTCACGCTGGACGACGAACTGCGCCAACTCCAGCGCGCCGCAGATGCGCATGGCCTGCCGCGGCGGCTGGCCGCTTTCGATGGCGCCCAGCCGATCGCCGTGGTGCAGCTGAAGGACCGGGAAATGGACGCCTTCCCGCAATACCCGTACTGGCTGGGCGGCATGTACGTCGCCGAGGCCTATCGCGGGCGCGGCATCGCCGGTCGCCTGCTCGCCCATGCCCTGGCCGACGCCGCCAACCTTGGCCTGGACGTCCTGTACCTGCAGACCGAGCAGTTGGACGGCGGCCTGTACGCCCGCCACGGCTGGCAGCCCGTGCAGGAAGCCGATTCCCACGGCAGCCGCGTGCTGCTGATGGTCCGCCCGGTCGGCTGAGCGGGTGTCCACGTGGCCGCGCCTGCACATTACTTTTCCCCCGCGCCGCGTTAACGTGGCGCTTGGAAAGATAGGGCGTCAGCCACCAACCCACCGCCCGCTCGACACATACGCATGAACGCAGCGCCGAGGATGCAACCCACCATGATCACCGACACCGTCCACGCCGTGGACGACACCGCCACCGACAGTGCCCCGACCCCACCCGCACGCCGCGGCGCCGTCTCCGGCCGCGCCGCCGCGCATAGCGTGTACCGCTCGCCGCTGTCCGCCGACGACGCCAGCAGCGACGCGCTGCGCCTGCGCGAACAACGCGCCAAGCGCGCGGCGCAGGTCGCCGCCGTCGGCACCGTCGCCGCCCTGGCTGCCGTGGCCCTGATCGCCTGGCGTCGCGCACGGCGCTGACCGCGCAACAACACCAGGTGCATTTGGCATAATGCGCCGAGCAGGAAGCTCGCCACCGCCCACGCAAGGAACGTCCTCATGACGCCATGGCACCGCATCGCCCAATTCGCAGGCCTGGCGCTGGTCGCCAGCGCCTGCAGCATGCCCGCCGCCGCCCGCAAGACGCCCATGGCCTCGGCGGTGCTGAGCGTCCCGGCCGACCTGCCCAACCAGCGCCTGTTCGACTGCGCCGAATCCAGCATCGCCACCCTGTCGGAGACCAGCAGCTCCTGGCCCAAGGTCACCCGCGAAGACCCAACCAAGGGCATCCTGGAATCGGGCGACTTCCCCGAAACGAACCGCAGCGGCTTTCGCCTGCGCCTGGAGCGCCCACCGGGCGCCAACCAGGCCAAGCTCGCCCTCAAGGGCGCCGGCGCCTATTTCGTCGACCTGGGCGTCGACAAAGCGATGCAGGATCTCAAGACCGCACTGGATCGCTGCGTCGCCACGCAGCCACAGTAAACCCAACGAACGGAACACGGCAGTTCTGATCCCCCGCTTCATTCACACCGACCAAGGAAGGACACGACCATGCCCAATTATTCAATCGAAGCCCGCTCGCTCGGCGTGGTCGGCATCGCCGGCCATGACTTCTGGGTGCTGCGCGACGAACACGGCAAGGCCGTGGCGGAACTGCATGGCCTGGCCACCGACCGCCAGACCGGCCAGGCCATTCCCATCGGCACCGACGAGACCCGGCACTCGCTGCGCGCCTGGCATTACCCCCACGATCCCGCCTACGCCCGCTCCATTGGCGAGAAGGTGGACAGCACCACCTACATCCGCGACGACCAGCCGGCGCGTACTGTGGCCACCGGCGAAAAGCACGAAATCATGGAGCGCTGGAATACCGCGGTGCGCGCCGTGCCGGAACTCAACGCGCAGGATCGCGACTACCCAAACTATGGCTTCAAGGTCTTCGGCGAGACCGTCAACAGCAACTCCGCCTACCGCACCTTCGGCGAGCTGATGGACGTGCCCGTACAGGATTTCCCTGGACGACTCGAACCGGGCATCGACAACCGCATGCTCTCGCCGGAACGCACCGAGGAACTGCGCTACCACGCACCGGACGAACAGGATCGGCAGCGCGCACCCGCCCCCGCGGCCGATCCCACGCGCGCCGACCATCCCGATCACACGCTGCTGCAGCAGATCCGCGACAAGGTCCAAGGCCTCAACGGCCCTGGCCAGTTGAACCCGGCCGACAACGACCGCATCAGCGCCAGCCTTTACGCCCTGGCCAAGCAACACCACTTCAGCAGCGTCGACCAGGTCGCGCTCAGCCAGCAGACCGCAACTGCTGCCGCGGGCGAAAACATCTTCATCGTGCAGGGCGCCGCCAACGATCCGGCCAAGCAGCGCGCGCACATGTCCACTGCAGAGGCCGCGCAGACGCCGGTGGAGCAGTCGTATGCGATTGCGCAGGCGCAGCAGCCGGAGCCGCAGGCACCAACGCAGCAGGTGGAGTCACCGACTCAGACGCAAGACGCGCAGCCTCGGCCGCTGGTACACGCGTTTTAATCCCCGAGCAGCGCAAACTGCAGCCAGCAATATGCTGGCTGCGGTCAGCACAGATTGGCGGCTCCAAAGAACGCCTTGGTCCAGTGCCCCCGCTGCGTTGCAATACGCCGCGCGTCACAGCACTACATCGGGTTGAATTCACTCAGCCGCCGGCCAACCCACCGCCAGCGCGTCCCGCCAAAGCACCGTCGTCGTCCACCGCAGCCGCATCCTCAAGATCGCCTACTTCGCGTGCAATTCCGGCCCGCGGATCGGCCTGTGGAGCTTGGCGGCCCAGGTCTCCCTCCCTCGGCTTGGGCATCTCGGCCGCATCGTCGGCGTGTTCATCTCGCGTCTCCTCCTGTGTCACTCGAGGCTACGGCGCTTGCCGTGAACACCGTTGCTGGATGGCGTCAGGATGGCGCCGTCATCGTGCGCGGCAGTTCCCTCTTCGCGTTCGCGCCATCTGCGATGAAAGCGCGTCAGGGGCTACCGCGGTATTGGACACGTGATCCCGCGCAGCACCACGTCCATTTGCTTTACCGACGACCAGCACCATGACGCATCAGGCCATCCCTCGCTGCTTGGCTCCTTCTTGTTGCGTCAACGTTTGTTCCTGCGCTTGTGTCTGCGCCATCGTGCGCGCATCGAGCGCCTGCATCCTGGACAACGATTGCTCGACCGGCGTATTGATCGCCACATCCGTGGACATGCCGGCACGCAGATACGCTGGATTGCGCGGCTCACTCTGCACGACGAACACTGTCGCGCCCGCCGGTGCACGCGCTGTCTGCTCGCTTAGCAGCACCTGATCGATACGCTCCAGCCCGTTGGCCTTGGCCAGGTGGGCGAGGCTGGCACTCATGCGATCGCTGGTGCCATCGCTGGCCCTGCCCAATCGTGCGTCCAATTGCCCGACGAGCGTGCCCGCTTGCGTAAGCAGGGGATCCGGTAGCCCCTGCGCCGGTTCGGCTTCTGCCCGCCGACGCGGGTCCTGCGCAGGCTCGACCGGCCTGCCGTCGGGACGCACGGGTTGCTGTGGTGGACGCCCGCCCTGTTCCACCGGTCGGGGCTGCACGCCCTCCCGCGGCTGCCCCTGGTCGTGTTGCTGCTCTCTCGCAGGACCGGGCGTCGTGGTCGTCAAGACGTACTGCCATCGCGTTTGCGCTGGATTGCCCCGGACCGCGCCGATGAAGTCGTTGTACTCAGCGGGATGAATGGTCTGGCATCCCGCGGAATCGGTGCTGCCGTAGGAGCCGCGATGGATCTTGAACGTGTTGTTGAGGTCCTGCACACCGTTGACGTCGGTCTGGTCGAACCATCCATCGGCGTTGGTGTCGCGCTGGACCGCGCCGCGGCCAGCGTCGACCGCTGCCTGACTGGGCCGCAGGGCGACGTCCACAGCACCTCGTCGGAGCGGATTCGGATGCGTTCCCTGTTCCATCTCGATGGTGCCGTCACGTAGCCGCCCAAGGTCGCGGATGCCATCCGCGTTGACATCATCTCCCTCGATCTTCCTGGGGGCGGCGATGCTTTCGTACCCTGGAGATGGCGCGAACCTGCGATTCTCCACGCCACCTCCAGCAAGTGGGCGCTGGCCTGTATTGCCGGCATGGTGGTCGTACTGCGCGGTTGGCTCGGTGTTCGCCTGCTGGGCGACCTGGACATGGCGCGTACCGTTGGCATCCATCCACAGAACCACGAGGCGATCGTTGTAGACACCGGTGCCGGCCCTCGCTTCGTTGACACGAGGGGTGGCCGGATTATCGTTGGCCAGAGTCGCGGGATGCCCGCGGTCCTGCATCGCGGCGAACGTCGAATTCTCCTGACGCAACCCCAGCACGACACGCTCGTTCGGGCGCGCCAATGCGTCATGCGCCGCATCGTTGCCTTTCACCCGCACGATGCTGGCATAGACGTCGTAGGTCTGCGCATCGCTCAGCGTGGTCATCTGGTCTTGTGCGGGAAAGCGCGGCTGAGCAGTTGCAGCCGTCTGCAGCCGCTGTAACGTCGTGGCAACGCCGGGATCCGATGTTCCCTGCAAGTGCGTCGCGATGCTGGCGCGGGCGTCCATGCCAACATAGCGATCCAAGGCGTCCTGCACAGCCCCGGGCTGATGTTGCCGACGTTCTTCCAGCATCGCCAGCGCTTCTGTCGGCCGATTGGCATTGAACAATGCGGTGATCCGGTCCGCACTGGAACGGATGTCCAAGTCGTTGGATCTTGCCATTGCGATGCTCCTTGCTGGAATGGTTGCGCCTCAAGCTACTTTTCGACGAAGCGATCCTCGCCATCATCGGGATAGTCCGAACACGCAGGCTCCCCTGTACGGACCTGGCGACACGGCCACTGCGCCCGGGTCACACGATCGACGCGCTCGAAGCGCTCGCCGTTCCAGCGCACGAAGCCGAAGTGGGCATAAGCCTCGACCCTGCGCGGATCGTCTTCGGCCAATGGCTGGTCGGGATCGAATTCCATCAGCCAGCGCATGGTCGCGGCATAGGGCAGCTTGTCGTCGAAGAGCAACAGCTCGCTACCACCATGGTGTTTCTGGCGCGCGAGATCCTCGGCGCTCAACTGCGGATCGGGAGGAAACACGTCCGCACTGACATCATGGATCACGCCATCGGCGCCGAACCGATACGCCTTGCGCCCAGTTCCCGCGTGGCAGTTCATACTCGCGGCGCCGCCATCGCACTTTACCGGCCACACCAGATACACCGTCTTGTGCGGATCGGAACTTTCGAAGGAACGGATGGTCAAGTTGCCCGCAGCTACGGTGAAATCCGGACGGTGCCCCAACCCAGGTGCCGCCAGATAGAACGCGTTGTGCAAATCCGCCATGCGCGTATCGCGCTCACTGGGAAGCACCTCGGAAGGAATGGCCAACAGCGCACGCGCCATGTGTTCGGGTGCAGGGCCGCGACAATAGCCATCCCGCAGGATGGGCACGGGTGAGGACCCATGCACGTGGTCGCGATCCACGCACACCGCGCCCAATGCGCGCTCCACCTTGAACGGAACCCAGGGACGCGGTGCGTTCGCTGCTGCACTCGGGAAACCGACGATTGCATCCGCGTGCCCGGCGGCCGCGGGACGCTTCGGCGCCACCTGCGGCTCGACCTGCCCCATGGCGCGCTGCTGGGTACATCCCAGGATGGCCAGGGACAGCATCCATGCCAGCGTCGCGTGAATCCTGAAGGTCTTCACACCGTCCTCCATTGCATTCGAAGCAAAGTGTGGATGGCGTGATCCCAACGATCGCGGGCGCCAGCACCGATTTCGGCGTCAATCTACCACCGGGGGCTGCCACGTTCATCCTGTGTCGGTAGACGATGCAGAGCGTCGACTAATACGCATCGCCTTGGAGACCTCGCCGTCCAATCGGAGGGACGCCAACCCGGAGATCAACGCCCCTTTCGCTGCTCATCGGCTACGGCTGAACGTCGGCTTCGCCGAAGTGGCTCTGGCATCCGCACCTACTGGCCGCCAACCTCGCCCGACTCACGCTTCCCGCCCAACCACGAACACCACTCCATCGCCCCCGCCCCCCGTCTGCCGCAGCCGGCCTTCCGCCTCCAGTGTCTCCAGCGACACATCGGCGCCGAGTTCTGTGGCCACACCTTCCAACGTCAACCCCACCCAACGATCGCGGCCAGCATGCTTGGCGCGATACAGCGCGGCGTCGGCGATGCGCAGGCTCAGCGGCCAGTCGCCGCCGGGGTGGGCGGGGAACAGGCTGACGCCCATCGATACGGTGAGGGCGATGCGCCCGCTCGGACGTACCAGCGGGTCGGCCTGCAGGCGCTCGCGCAGGCGGCGGAACAGGCGTGGGGCGTCGGCCAGGGTGCCGCCGGGGCAGATCCACAGGAATTCTTCGCCGCCCCAGCGAGCGATGATGTCCGCGCTGCGTGCACACTCGCGCAGCAGGTCGCCCAGGCGCACCAGGGCGTGGTCGCCGCCTTCGTGGCCGTGCAGGTCGTTGACGCGTTTGAAGTGGTCGATGTCCAGCAGAGCGATCAGCAGCGGTTCCTGCGTGCACTCAGGCATCGCGGCGGCCTCGCGCGCCTGCAGCCAGGCGGTGACGTAGCGGCGATTGCGCAGGCCGGTGAGGGCGTCTTCCTCGCTCTGGCGACGGATGGTGGCGGCGAGCTGTTCCAGTTCGCGGTGCTGCGCCTGGATCTCCTCGTTCTTGCGCGCCAGTTCCGCGTTGACGCGCCGGCGCGCACGGCCTTCGCGCACCTTGAGCAGGAAAAAGCCGGCCAGCGCCAGCAGTGCGGCCAGCAGACCGTAGAGCACGCTGCGCTGGCGCTGCGCGCGCGCCTGCAGTTGCGCATACGCAACCTGTTCGGCGACACGGGTGCGGGCGAGTGCGGCCAGTTCACTGTTCTTGCGCGCCAGGTCCACCGCCGATTCGAGCTCGGCGATCCGGGTCTTGGATTCGACGTTCACCGCCTTGTCGTTGACCTCCTTGTACTCGCGCATGAGGGCAAGCGCCTCGCGGTCGCGGCCGAGCGCGTCGAGGTTGTCGATCATGCGCGGGTACAGTTCCAGCCGCCGGGGGACGTTGTCCCACTGCGTGAACATCTGCCGCGCGCGCTCGAACGCGGCGGCCGCGGCGTCGCGTTGGCCGAGATCGGCCAGCACGTTGCCGAGCGTGGAATAGACGATGCCTCCCTCGCCATGGTCGCCGCCTGGCGCCGCCCCCTCCAGCATCGCGGCCGCTTCGCGCAACAAGGGCAACGCCTCCCGCGGGCGATGCTGCAGCGCGAGTACGTTGCCCAGGTTGTTCAGCAATCCGATCAGCGACGTCTTGCCATCGGCACGCCCCGCCGCCAACGCCTGCCGGTAGATCGCTTCGGAGCGTTGCAGTTCGTTTGCGCCCTGATAGGCCGTGCCCAGGTTGTTGAGTATGTCCGCGCGCGTCAGGTCCTTGTACGGCATCGCATCGTAGGCAGCGAGCGCACGCTGGCCGTAGGCGATCGCCTTTTTCCATTCGTGGGCATAGATGAACACGCCGGTGGCGTTGTGCAGCATGGAGACGTCGTCGGGCATGTCCAGTGCCTTGACCACACGCTCCGCCTCGAGCAGGGCGGCGATGGCATCGGGCATGCGCCCCTGCTGAGCCGACACCAGGAACACGGTCTGGTTGGCCTTGTACTCCACCGGATCCGGATGCCGACGTACTCTGGACAATGCGATGCGGGCGACCCGCAAGGCGTCGTCCTGCGCGCCCATCTTGTAGTAGGAGCGGGCCAGCAGTCGCCACAGCTCGGCGATGTGCGGATCGTGTGGCAGCTCCGTTTCCAGCCGCTGCACCTCGCCTTCGAGCTGCGCGATGCGGAGCGCGTCGCGCGGCCGCCAGATCTCGGCATTGAGTTGCATGAACAGGCGCACCCGCTGTTGCGGCGACAACGGCTGGGCGAGCAGCGCCGAGCCGATGGAAACCACCCTGTTCGGCTGGCCCGCGGCGGCAGCCGCATCGACCAGTTCCAGGCCGAGCGCGATCGAGCCTTGCTTGTCGGCCGCGGCGTCCCAGGCCGGCATGCCCATCTGCAGCGCGGCCGCCGGGTCTGCGGCACGCATCGCCGCCACGCAGGCCGGCAACGCCTGCGCCGGTGCGCACCGCTGCATCGCGGCCGTGTGTGCCACCGCGGACGACACCAGCACACTCCCACACAGCAGCATCCTGAGCGACTGCAAGATCAAGCGACTGCGCACTGCCGTTCTCCCCAAGATGCCGCAGCACACACCGGATCCGTGAATGCGGCGGATATCGTCGCAATCCGGCCCCACGCGCGCCGTTGCCAGCGTGCAGCGACGCCGACCCGTGCAAGGCTATCGGCCACACGGGCAATTTCTTGAGATCTATCCCATGCAAGAAGCTACGTTACTCACGCTATACCTGCACGCGTCTGCGCCAGGCGCACCGCAATCAGCCCCTCTGCCACCGGGTGAGGGGTTGGGGTGAGGGTCCGAGCACGCAGCACACCCATGCATCCCCCAACTCCAATCCCCAAATCCCATCACAGCGGCGTCAGCTGCCTGAGCCGCGCGTCATCCGGAAACACCCGCACGCGGTAACGCGGCGGATACAGCGGCGGCTGCGGCTCCATCAGGTCGCCGAACGCGGCAACAGCCTCGTCCCAGGACACCAGGACGACCGCTTCCTCCTCGGCATCGTCGCGCGGGACGACCAGGGCGATCCGGTCGGCCCTGGGCAGCAAGGTATCGACGCCCTTGGTCCAGGTGCAGAGCGAAAACTGCCGCGCGCCGTCGTCGCGCTCCTGGTAGACGCTGAACGATGCGACGAAGATGTCTTGTTCGGTCGCGTCGTGCAGCTTGTCCAGCGCCGCCTTCTGATCGGCATAGGCAGGCGCGTCCAGCAGCCGGCGCAGGTCCGCCTGGCGCTGGCGATGCTCGGGCAACGCCAGCGCGAACGGCACCATGCGACGTGCCTCGTCGTAGGTGAACACCAGCGCCGAGACGTTGCGGCCCTGCGCGGCCGCTTCCACGCTCAGTTCCAGCATCGCGCCGATGGCGGCGGCGTCGCGATCGCCCACCACCAGCAGGCAGTCGCGCGCCGGCAGCATGAACAGCGGATTGCCCGCCACCGGTACGCGGTACAGCACGTCGGGCAGCAACGCGCGGCTGGTGTCGTAGGCATCCTGCCATGCGCCGCGGAATACGCCCGGCGCGACTTCGACGAAATGGTCGGCGGTCGCGTCGCGCAGGTTGTCGCGGGCGATGGCCAGGCCTTCGTCCAGGGTGATCCCCCATGCCGCGCGCGGCCCCTGGAACAGCGTGGAGATCGTATCCGGCAGATCCAGCGCCAGCAGCTCGACGCAATCCTCGGCAATGTCGCGCCATGCATATGGGAATGGCGCATCGAGGCCTTTCTCCAGCATGTGCTCCAGCCGCAGCTCCTCGAACATGCCGCGATTGCGGATTACCGGCATCAGCGTCGCACGCACCTCGTCGAATGTCTTTTCCCGGCTACTCTCTTCCTGCGCGTTGAGCGAGGACGTCACATAGGCGCGCAATGCCTCGGCGCGGCCTTTGCGCGTCGCGGTCCTGTAGGCCTGATAGGCATTGTGCAGATAGATGGTGTAGCCATTGCCGCCGACCAGTCGGAACGCGTCGGGCTGATAGACCAGCTCCTCGCGATAGCCGCGTGCGCGCAAGGCGTCGGTGTAGATCCTGGCGAAGGCGTCGGGGCTGGGCGTGCGGTTGAACAGCGTGTCGAACAGTGCAGCGAACATCGGCAGTCGTCCTTGTCGAGTGGCGGCATGCGGGTGCCGCGCGGAATGCTAGCGCAGCTTTGCGGCAGTCGCAGATGGACGCGGACTGCAGTGTCGGCAACGGCACTCCGGCAACTCCGGCAACTCCGATTACGTCGAGCAGCCAGAACGCGTGCGCACGCTGTTCGGTCAGCCGTCCTTCCCACGTGCATGCACGGCGCACTGCATTACGCGTGTCCGTGTGCGGCATGAAACAAAAAGCCCCGCTGTCGCGGGGCTCTCTGGAGACTCGGCACGTCCTTCTCCCGCATGCGGGAGAAGGAGCGGCGTGTCGCCTGCTTCAGGCGAACGGATCCTGCAGCACCATGGTGTGCTCGCGGTCCGGGCCGGTGGAGACGATCGAGATCGGGCAGCCGGCCAGTTCCTCCAGCGCACGCAGGTAGGCGCGGGCGGCGGGCGGCAGTTCGTCCCACACGGTGATGCCGTGGGTGTTCTCGCTCCAGCCCGGGAACTCGAGGTACACGGGGGTGCACTCTTCCCAGCCCTGCGCGTCCAGCGGCGCGTATTCGGTGCGCTTGCCGCGGTATTCGTAGGCGATGCACACCTTCAGCTTCTCCATGCCGTCGAGCACGTCGAGCTTGGTGATGCACAGGCCGGAGATGCCGTTGATGGCCACCGCCCGCTTCAGCGCGACGATGTCCATCCAGCCGCAGCGGCGCGGACGGCCGGTGGAGGCGCCGTACTCGGCACCGCGGTCGCGGATGCCCTGGCCGATCTCGTCGTCCAGTTCGGTCGGGAACGGGCCGCCGCCGACGCGGGTGGCGTAGGCCTTGGCGATGCCCAGCACGTAGTCGATGTCCTGCGCGCCCACGCCGGTGCCGGCCAGTGCGCCGCCGACGGTGGTGTTGGAGCTGGTGACGTAGGGATAGGTGCCGTGGTCGATGTCCAGCAGCGCACCCTGCGCGCCTTCGAACAGCACGCGCTTGCCCTGCTTGCGCAGGTCGTGAAGGATGCCGGCCACGTCGGACTTCATCGGCTGCACGTACTCGCCGAAGGCCAGCGCTTCGTCGAAGGTCTTCTGGAAGTCGACCGCTTCCACGCCCAGGTACTTGGTCAGCACGAAGTTGTGGTAATCCAGCGCGGTGCGCAGCAGCTCTTCCAGCTGCGGCGGGTAATGCAGGTCGGCGACGCGGATGCCGCGGCGCGCCACCTTGTCTTCGTAGGCCGGGCCGATGCCGCGGCCGGTGGTGCCGATGGCCTTGCCGCCGGCGGCCTTCTCGCGAGCCTGATCCAGGGCGATGTGGTACGGCATGATCAGCGGCGCGGCCGGCGAGATCTTCAGGCGCGAACGCACTTCCACGCCGGAGGTCTCCAGCTCCTCGATCTCCTTGCGCAGCGCGGCCGGGGAGATCACCACGCCGTTGCCGATCAGGCACAGCGCGTCGTCGCGCAGGATGCCGGACGGGATCAGGTGCAGGACGGTCTTCTTGCCGTTGATGACGAGGGTGTGGCCGGCATTGTGGCCGCCCTGGAAACGCACGACGGCACCGATTTCCTCGGTGAGCAGATCGACGATCTTGCCTTTGCCTTCATCGCCCCACTGGGCGCCGAGCACGACAACTGACTGACCCATGGCTGGGTAACTCCTGGTTTGCTGCGCGACCGTCGGGGCCACGCGGATGTGGTGGCCGTGCGGGGTCCGACCGGCGCCGGTGCGGCCGCTCCATCGGGGAGCGTCCAAGCGGCGGCAGGACCCATACACGGAAAAAGCCGGTCGAGACGCTCGCGTGGAGCGGGCCCGGCCGGCTTTTGTGCATTATCCGGGTTTTGGGTGGCGGTCACCACCCCCTGGCCCAGCGCGTTCAGCCGCGCCGCGCTGACCCGCTGGGCACGGCTCGGCCGCGGCCGTCGGCACGCGCGTTCGGCACGGGCATGGACCACCTCGCCGACGATGGCAGCACGGCAACGCCATCCTTCCAGGCGGCACGCCAAGGCATCGATTGAGCCGGGCTCCGCGCACGTCTATGGTGTCGGATGCTCAAACACCATCCATGACATGCGCACGACCGATCGCCTGGCCTTCCTCGATGCACTGCGTGGCCTTGCCGCTCTGTATGTCGTGCTGTTCCACGTCATGGCCATGCCCTCCCCGGCGGTGTCCGCCGGACCGGTCCTGACGCCGATACTCGCCGCCGGCGGCACCGGGGTGGCCCTGTTCTTCGTGATCAGCGCGTTTTCCCTGTGCTACACCATGCCGCGGCACGCGGCCACGGGGAGGCCGATACTCAGCTTCTACCTCCATCGCGTCTTCCGCATTGCGCCGTTGTTCTACTGCTGGCTCGCGTTTTCCCTCTATCGCGACGGCCGCGGTGCGCACGTCGGCCATGCAGCCGCCGAAGTGGCGGCCAATGTGTCTTTCACCTTCAACCTCGTCCAGGGATGGCAGCAGGGCATCGTCTGGGCGAGCTGGGCCATCGGCGTGGAAATGCTGTTCTATGCGCTGTTCCCACTGCTGCTGGGCGCCATACGTGGCTTGCCTGGCGCATTGCTGCTGGCGGCGGCACTCACGGGCGCGGCAATGCTGGCGTCGTCCGGACTGCTGGGCGAACAGGCCAAGGCCTGGACCGGCGATTACGGTCTGCTGCGGCATGCGCCGGTCTTCGCCTTCGGTCTATGCGCCTTCTTCGCCTATGAACGATTGACGGCACTCGATGGGGAGCGCGCGCGGCGCTGGGGCATCGCCCTGGGCGTGGCCGGACTGCTTGGCCTGGCCGCCGCGGTGGCCTTGCTGTCCCGGGCCATCGCACCCGCGATCGGCTGGATCGCCTGCGGCCTGATGTACGCGCTCCTGTTGCTGGGCATGTCGCAGTGCGCCCCCCGCTTCGTCGTCAACCCGATCAGCACGTCTCTCGGCAAGATCAGCTATTCGCTCTATCTGGGCCACCCCGCGATCATCGCGATCCTGGCGCCGCTGTTCGGCCACGTTCGCCAGGCGACTTCCGTCCCGGCACTGGCCTATGCGACATGCGCACTCGCCACGCTCGCGGTGGCACTGCCGCTGGCCTGGCTGACGTACCGGCTCATCGAGGTTCCAGGCATCGCGCTAGGCAAACGCCTGGGGCCGCAACGACGACCGGCGGATCCGGCGTCATTGCAGGCCGCGGAGCGCTGACGGGGAGATGGGCTGCGGGCTGCGAACAACTCGAGCCCTGTCCTCTCGTCGCGAAACACGCAGCGGCGATGAAAGCATGAATGGCGCCAGCCAGACTGGGGCAGCCTCTGGGCAGTGATGGCAACAGTTGGAATCGCGACAACCGCATTACCGGACCACCGTCGCAACTGAAGCCGCTCCCGCAGGGGCACGAAGGACCAGGGATCCGCTCTTGCGAATCCCCAATCCCGACTCCCCCATCCCGCCCTCAACGATCGCTCTTGAGGTACTGCAGGAACGGGTCGTTCTTGTCGAGCACGATCACGCCGTTGCCGTCGGCCATGGCGCCGCGGTAGGCCTCCAGGCTGCGGTAGAAGGCGTAGAAGGACGGGTCGGCGGAGCCGGCCTTGCCGTACACGCTGGCGGCCTCGGCATCGCCTTCGCCGCGCAGCTTTTGCGCGTCGCGCTCGGCCTCGGCGACCAGCACCGTGCTCTCGCGGTCGGCCTGGGCGCGGATGGTCAGTGCCTGCTCCTCGCCTTCGGCGCGCAGCTTGGCCGCTTCCTGCTTGCGCTGCGCACGCATGCGCTCGTACACGTCGGTGATCACCTGGCTGTCGGTCGGCAGGTCGATCTGCTTGATGCGCAGGTCGACGATCTGCATGCCCAGGGTCTTGCTGGCCGCGTTGATCGCCACCAGCTGCTTGGCGATCAGTTCGCTGCGGTCGCCGGACACCAGCTGCTGCAGGGTGCGCGAGTTGATCTGGTTGCGCAGCGAGTCGGTGATGATCGGCGCCAGCAGGCTGTTGGCCACCTTCTCGTCGCCACCGGTGGTGGCGCGGTAGAAGGCGCGCACGTCGGAGATGTAGCCGATGGCGAAGAAGCTGACACTGACGTCCTTCTGCTCGGCAGTGAAGTAGCGCGCCGGGTTGGTGTCGATCACCTGGAAACGGCGGTCGAACATGCGCACCGACTCGACCAGCGGCACCTTGAAGTGCAGGCCCGGCTTGAGGTCGGCACGCACCACGCGGCCCAGGTTCAGCACCATCGCCGCCTTGTCCTCGGGCACCACGAACACCGAGCTGAGCAGCGCGAACAGCGCGACGACGGCAATGCCCGCCCACAATGACAGTTTCATCGCTGGATCTCCTCACGGCCGGTCGGGCGCGGCGTGCGCTCCGGGTTGCGGACACTCTCGGCCGAACTGCTGTTCAACGCCGGCATCAACACATCCTGCGGCACCGTCGGCAGCGAGGTGGTCGGCGTCGGCGGCGTCGCCGCGGCCGGCGCCTTGCTGTCGGCCGGCATCGGCACGTAGATCAGCTGGCGGCCATCGCCGCCGATGACCTTGCGGTTCTCCGCCAGCACCTGCTGGATCGTCTCCAGCCACAGCCGCTTGCGGGTGACTTCCGGCGCGTTCTGGTACTGCTGCTGCAGCAGGGTGAAGCGCTCGGCGTCGCCCTGCGCGCGGGCGATCGCCGCTTCCTTGTAGCCTTCGGCGACGGTGCGGGTGCGCGCCGCCTGGCCGCGCGCCTCCGGCACCACCTTGGCGGCGTAGGCCTGGGCCTCGTTGATCAGCCGCTCCTTGACCTGCTGGGCGCCGTTGACCTCGTCGAAGGCCGATTTCACTTCCTCCGGCGGACGCGCGTCGGGCAGGGTCAGGCCAGTCACGATCAGGCCGGTGTGATAGGCCTTCAGCGCGGCCTGCAGGCGCTCGCGCGCGGCCACGGCCATCGGCCCGCGGTTGTTGAGCACCGTGTTGAGATCCGAGCGGCCGATCTGTTCGCGCACCGCGCTCTGCGCGGCCTGCTCCAGCACCAGGTCGGCGTTGCGCGCTCCGAACACGTAGGTGCGCGGGTCCTCGACCCGGTACTGCACGTTGAGCGAGACGTTGACGATGTTCTCGTCGCCGGTCAGCACCGGCAGTTGGCTGTCGAAGGTCTTGATGCGGGTGGCATCGACCTTGCGCACGGTCTCGATCGGCCACGGCAACTTGAAGTTCGGGCCCGGCTGCAGGATCCGCGAGAACTGGCCGAAGCGCAGCACCACGCCGCGCTGCTGCTCGCCGATCAACTGGAAGCTGCTGAACAGCAGCACCAGCACCACCGCACCCAGGATCCAGCGGCCGATGCCGCCGCCATCGCCGAACAGGTCCTTCAACGGACCGGGCAACCCGCCCCACCTGCCTCCCCCATTGCCGCCACGCGGCGGCCAGGGACCGCGCCCGTGATTGTCGGGGCCGTCTCCGCCCTTGCCGCCAGGTGTGTTCCAGGCCATGCATGCTCCAAGAAGGAAGGTGGCGACGCGTCGGTCACGCGCCGGTCACCGGATAATGAGTCGCCGATTCTACAAGATGGGGCAGACCCGCCGTTTCGAAAGGGTATCTTGGTGCATTCCTGCGTGCCGACCAAGGTGTTCCATGTCCGTTCCCGCCCAGTTCTCCGCCTTCCGCATCCACCAGGACGCCGCCGGCTACCACGCCGGCCTCGGCCCGCTGTCGCTGGACCAGCTCAGCGACGGCGAGGTGGTGATCCGCGCCGCCTGGTCGTCGGTGAACTTCAAGGACGCGCTGGCCGGCACCGGCCAGGGCAAGATCCTGCGCCGCTTCCCGCTGGTCGGCGGCATCGACGTGGCCGGGCACGTGGTCGCCTCCAGCGATCCGGCGTTCAAGGAAGGCGACGCGGTGCTGGTCACCGGCTGCGGCCTCAGCGAGACCCGCGACGGCGGCTACAGCGAATACGTGCGTCTGGAGTCCAAGTGGGTGGTGCCGCTGCCGGCCGGGCTGAGCCTGCGCGAGAGCATGGTGCTGGGCACCGCCGGCTTCACTGCGGCGCTGGCGCTGCTGCGCCTGCTCGACAACCGCCAGACCCCGGCGCATGGCCCGCTGTGCGTGACCGGCGCCACCGGCGGGGTTGGCTCGCTGGCGATCGACATCTTCAGCCGCGCCGGCTTCGAGGTGCACGCGGTCAGCGGCAAGGCCGAGCGCGCCGAACAGCTCAAGGCCTGGGGCGCCACCCAGGTGCTCGGCCGCGAGGCCCTGCAGACCAGCCGCCCGCTGGAATCGGTGCGCTTCGGCGGCGGCCTGGACAATGTGGGCGGGGCGATGCTGACCAGCCTGCTGGCGCAGACGGCACCGTACGGCAATGTCGCCAGTGCCGGGCTGGCCGCGACCGCGGACCTGGACATGACGGTGATGCCCTTCATCCTGCGCGGCGTATCGCTGCTTGGCATCGGCTCGGCCGGCACCGCCCGCGACCTGCGCGACCGCATCTGGCAGCACCTGGGCAGCGACTGGAAGCCGCGCCACCTGGCGACCATCTGCACCCGCGAAGTGGACCTGGCCGGCCTGCCGGAGGTGTTCGCGACGATGCTGGCCGGGCAGTCGTTCGGGCGCACCGTGGTGCGGCTGGATCCGAGCGCGTAGCCACGCCGGCGCTTTGTGACACGCAACGCTTTCCGCCCTCGCGCCGCTGCCACTACACTCGGAGCCTCCTAGGGGGAACCACATGGCACGCATTCTGATCGTCGACGACTCACCGTCGCAGTTGCTGGGCATCCAGCGCATCGTCGAAAAACTGGGGCACGAAACGATCACCGCCACCGACGGCGCCGCCGGCGTGGAAGCGGCCAAGGCGGCCTTGCCGGACTTGGTGCTGATGGACGTGGTGATGCCGAACCTCAACGGCTTCCAGGCCACCCGCACCCTGCGCCGCGAGCCGACCACGCAGAACATCCCGGTGATCCTGGTCACCACCAAGGACCAGGACACCGATCGCATGTGGGGCATGCGCCAGGGCGCCCGCGCCTACATCACCAAGCCGTTCTCCGAGGACGAGCTGTACGAGGTGATCGAGCGTGTGTTCAGTGGCGAGGATGCGCCGTAGAAGCCGGGAATCGGGATTGGGGAGTGGGGATTCGTAAGGGCGGGTTTCCGGGCGGCGTTTGAGCGCGCGGCGTAAGCCCGCGTTGCAATCGGCGCCCCTTGTAGGAGCGGCTTCAGCCGCGACAGGGATTACCGGTAACGCCCGTCGCGGCTGAAGCCGCTCCTACGCAGGTCATGCGGTTTCGCTGGCGCCGCGGCGCATTGCGCAGCTACGTGTGCAGGGCCGCTCTGCGCAACCCGCGACGGCCGGTTTATCGGGACGGCATCGCGGCTGAAGCCGCTCCTACGAGGCCCCAAGCGCGAGGGGAGCCCGCTCTTGCGAATCCCCACTCCCGACTCCCCAATCCCGCCTCACCTCAAACGGCCTCGCCAAACGCCTTGGCCAGCCCGCGATACGCCTTGCGCTGCGCTTCGGTTTCCGGCGCCGGCGCCAGCACTTCCAGTTCGACGATCTGGTCGCCCGGCGGGGTGCCGGGCAGGCCACGGCCGCGCAGGCGCAGCTTGCGGCCGGCATCGGACTCCGGCGGGATCTTCAGTTCCACCGCCCCGCCCAGGGTCGGCACGCTGATGCTGGTGCCCAGCGCCGCCTGCCAGGGCGTCACCTGCAGGGTGTAGAGGATGTTGCGGCCGTCCACCTCGAACTGCGGATGCGCGGCGTACTCGATCTCCAGCAGCAGGTTGCTGCCGCCGTTGCCCTGCCCACCCAGCCGGATCACCTGGCCGGGGCGCACGCCCTTGGGCACGCGCACGTCCAACTGCTTGCCGTTGATGGTGATGCGCACGCTGTCGCCGGCGTACACCGCCTCCAGCGGCACCGCCAGCTTGGCACGGGTGTCGCCGCGCGGCGCGCCCGGTCCCGGACCGGGGCCGGCGCCGCCCTGGCGGGCGCGCTGCTGGCGGGCGAACAGGCTCTCGAAGAAATCGCTGAAGCCGCCGCCGGCGCCGCCGTTGCCGAACACTTCCTCGAAGTCGAAGCCCTGCGCGCCGCCGTAGTTCGGCGGCGCGTGGAACTCCTCGCCCGGCCGATAGCCCTGCGCGCGCAACTGGTCGTAGGCGGCGCGCTTGGGCGGGTCGCGCAAGGCCTCGTAGGCCTCGTTGATCGCCTTGAACTTCTCTTCGGCCCCAGGCTCCTTGCTGACGTCGGGATGGTACTTGCGCGCCAGCCGCCGGTACGCGGTCTTGATCTCGGCATCGCCGGCGCTGGGTTCCACGCCCAGGGTCGCGTAGTAATCCTTGAATTCCATCCATCACCTCAAAAAGAGTCGGCCCGCCGCCTTGCGGCAACGGGCCGGTTGCATGCACTGCGCCATCGCCCGGCCATTCTACGGCCGGCCGCGAGGGCGCGGCGTCGCGATGGCGACGCCGCTGCGAGCAGGCGCTTACTGCACGATCGTGGCCCCGGTATCGACCTGAATACGGCGCGGCGTGCTCGCCGGACGCTTGGGAATGCGCACTTCCAGCACCCCATGGTAGCCGGTGGCGGAAATGCCGTCCGGATCGGCGCTGTCGGGCAGCGCGAAGCGGCGGTGGAAGCTGCCGTAGCGGCGCTCGATGCGCGAGAAACGCTCGGTGTCGGCGGCCGATTCGCTCTTGCGCTCGCCCTTGATCGAGAGGATGCCCTTGTCCATCGACACCTCGATCTCCGACGGGTCGATACCCGGCAGGTCGGCGTACAGCACGAAGCGCTCCGGCTCCTCCTTGATGTCCACGCGCGGCACCCACTGCGCGGTGACGACGGCCGATTCGTCGGTGCCGCCGTTGGGGTCGAAGAAGCGGTCGAACACCTGCTTGATCTCGTTTTGGAATGCGGCCTGGGCCGGCCACTGGCGATAACGGACGATGCTCATCGTGGTCTCCTGAAACGTGAATGAGGTACACCCCCGAGGGGACGGTTCGCGGCGGCGGGACCGGCCCGCCGTCCATGCCGGTCAGATAGGCCTGCCGCGGCGCTTTTCAAGGCGTTGACGCCACCTTCCCATTTCCGTTTCTAGACTCGGTTCATCCAAGGAGCCCGACATGCCCATCCAGACCGGCGAACGCATTCCCGAAGTGGTGCTGCAGCGCATCCGCGACGGCGTGGAAGCCGTGGACACGCGCACGTTGTTCGACGGCCGCCGCGTGCTGCTGTTCGCGGTGCCCGGCGCGTTCACCCCGACCTGTTCGGAGAAGCACCTGCCCGGCTATGTGGAGCACTTCGACGAGTTCCGCAAGCGCGGCATCGAGGTGTACTGCATGGCGGTCAACGACCCGTTCGTGATGCAGGCCTGGGGCAAGAGCCAGCTGGTGCCGGACGGCCTGCAGATGCTGTCCGACGGCAATGGCGCCTTCGCCAAGGCGCTGGGCCTGGAACTTGACGCCAGCAGCTACGGCATGGGCGTGCGAGCGCGGCGCTTCGCGCTGTACGCCGACGACGGCGTGGTGCAGGCGCTGTTCGTCGAGGCGCCGGGCGAGTTCAAGGTCTCCGCCGCCGACTACGTGCTGCAGCACCTTCCCGACTGATCCCCTTACCCACCACAGGAAACGGCCAGCCATGTCCAACAAGCCAGCCACCCCGAAGACCGACGCCAAGCCGCTGCAGCACACCGCCGGCCTCACCGACACCGCCACGCTGCGCGCCAACGCCCGCCAGAGCATCGAGGACGGCGCGATCACCAAGAGCTACAGCGCCGACCGCGAGGCGGTGATCAAGATGCTCAACGACGCGCTCGCCACCGAGTACGTGTGCGTGCTGCGCTACTACCGCCACTACTTCATGGCTGCGGGCATGCTTGCCGATGCGGTCAAGTCCGAGTTCCTGGAGCACGCGCAGCAGGAACAGGCGCACGCGCACAAGCTGGCCGAGCGCATCGTGCAGCTGGGCGGCGAGCCCGACCTCAATCCGGACACGCTGACCGCGCGCTCGCACGCCGAGTACAAGGAAGGCGAGGACCTGCGCGACATGGTCAAGGAGAACCTGATCGCCGAGCGCATTGCCATCGACAGCTACCGCGAGATGATCAACTTCGTCGGAGACAAGGACACCACCACCAAGCGCATCCTGGAAGAGATCCTGGCCCAGGAAGAAGAGCACGCCGACGAGTTCTCGGACATGCTGGAAGGCTGGATCGGCAAGTAAGCCGGATCGGCTCACGCCCTCTCGTAGGACTCGTAGGACTCGTAGGAGCGGCTTCAGCCGCGACAGGCCGTCTCGATTGCACCTGTCGCAGCTGAAGCTGCTCCTATTGTCTTTCTGGTCTGACACACATGGTTGAAGCAACTGCAAAGGCTTTCGCCTTGCGGCGAGTTACTTTTCTTTGCTCGCGCAAAGAAAAGGTAACCAAAAGAAAACGCGCCCTGCCTCGCGCCCTCCGCGCTAACGCGCTCCGGGTCCGCGTCCATCACGGGGATCCGCGGAAGGGGCATCCTGCCCCTGCCGC